>VBFD01000154.1:0-5024 GCA_005883585.1 Chloroflexota bacterium | reverse complement strand
TTTCGACAGCAATCTTCCAGTTGCATTCCATATCTAGCTCATTGCGATCAATCAGCTCACCAAAGCTGGAGCTGATGATCTCAATTCTATTCCACGCCTCCCCAAGGAACTGGCGAAGACCCGGTACGGTTGAATCGAGGCTCACGAAAACGAGTGTGCCGCATACTTCTACTCGATATTTCCGCAAAGCCAGCGAAAGAATCACGTCTTCGCTCAGGCCATCGAATCGCGGGCGGCTCGGAATACCTACTGGAACGCCTTCGGCATTGTAGGTCCAGCCATGATAAGGGCAGCGCAAAGGTCCATTACCTTTTTGGTCGCAGCGAAGTTCACTGAAGCGGTGACTGCATACGTTGAGAAAGGCCCTAAGTTTACCCGCAAAGTTCTGGACCACGATTGGTTTGCCTGCGACTCCCGCTGAAATGTAGTCATTGTCATTCGCGAGGTCAAACGTGAACCCCACGAAATTCCATATACGACCGAAAAGCCTCTCGTACTCATTACTGAGCACGGCCGGGTCGTGATAAGACGCGCATGGTATTAAACCCTTCAAGCAAACCGCTCCTAATCTAGCCTCATAAAAGCAGTGTCCAAATAATGACGGGAAGAATCAGACTGGTCGATGAATATCAACTGAGCAGATAGCGTCAAGGCAATCGACGAGAGCAAATCGTGACGCGTCAACCCAAACCATGAACAACAAGCCTCCTCAAGATGTCCTTCGGACACTCCTGTGTTTGCGCCTGATTCGTTGTTAGCGTTCGATTCCACGAATCCGGAGACAATCAATCAGCTGCTGGCTTACGTCTGACAGCAGCACTACAAACGCGACAGCAAACTGGCGCTCATGCGAAATGGATATATAAAACTGGTACACACCGTGTTGCTGAGCAAACTCTGAGGCTTTCCCATGGAAGGCCAATCTCGGCGCGCCGCTTGACAGGGATGTTGTTTCGATTTCCGCGAGTCGAAAGTCCCTCGTCAGCCCCACGCCCAATGCTTTGAGGGCCGCTTCCTTCGCCGCAAACCTGCCTGCTAGATACTCTTTGCGTCTCGTGTCTGTCATTTGGGCAGCTGCCCCAAGTTCCTTTGGACTGAACGTACGTCGGGTGAAGGTCGCAGACTTTTCAACTAACCTCGCGAGCTGTGCAATTTCGACCATATCAACACCAATTCTCGCCATCGTCTGCTCAACTAGATGGTAATTCTCGCCGGTTACATTCATTTGAAAATTTATTTGAACCTACTTCTTCTGCGCTGCCCATCCATTGCTCAGCGGATTCCTGGTCTGTTCCCATGAACTCCTCTGCGGTGGCCATTCCTGGTTGGTTGATGTCGCGCCGGCGAAGCACGTTCCGAATCGTTTGAACGATTATTTTTGCGTCCAACCATGCACTCATGTGGTCCACGTACCATACATCTTTGTCGAACTTCTCATCCCATGTCAGTGCGTTGCGGCCATTCACTTGAGCCCAGCCTGTTAAACCCGGCTTAACTTCATGGCGGCGGGCCTGCTTGGGCTTGTAGCGATCCAAGTACCGCATAAGAAGCGGGCGAGGTCCCACCAAGCTCATGTCCCCTTTCAGCACATTCCAGAGCTGGGGCAGTTCATCAACGCTGTAGCGTCGAAGAAGCACTCCTAGCTTCGTAAGCCTCTCTTCGTCCGGAAGCAGACTGCCCTGTTCGTCACGTGCTGAATTCATGGTTCGAAACTTCAGTAGCGTGAAGGGTTTGGCCTTATAACCGGGGCGCACCTGACGGAAAAACACCGGACTGCCCATCTGGAGCCGCACCACCAGCGCCACAACGATCACTGCCGGCAGCACGAACGGCGACGCAGCGAGCAGCGCCAGCAGATCCAAGCCGCGTTTGCCCCAGCGACGATAGGCGCTCATTTCTTTACCCGATCTTGAGGCAGTGACCCTTTCCATCACCGAAACACAACGTTGTGCGAGTGTTGTCTGTAAAAACTCGCGCTGCGCAAAGTTACGCCCTCGCGGCCCCATTTCTGCTGTCGCTGAACGAGCATCGGCCATATGCATTAGAGCATCCGCGAACGCTACCGAATCCTGCGGCGGAACCACAACCCCCGCGCCTTGTGCAGTAACCATCTCCGCCATCCAGCCAGGGTAGTTCACCAGCACCGGTAAGCCGCTCGCCAGATAATCAAAGAACTTGTTGGGGGAGGTTCCGTAGTAAAAGGCCGGCACATTGGCGAGGATCATCAAGCCCACGTTCGCACGCCGGCACAAAAACTGGGCCAAAGCCTTCTTTGGCATCGGGTCCACGAACAAACAGTTATCCAGCTTTTCGCGGTGTGCCCGTTCGATAAGGACGGGTTTTTCCTTCCCGTCACCGATAAACACAAGAAGGATATCTGTGCGCCCGCGCATGCGCAGTTGTGCCGCTGCATCCAGGGCGGCCCCCAAACCGTTGGCAACACCGTGAGCGCCGGTAAACGTCGCCACAAACGCGTCTGGCGGCAAACCGGGGATTTCAGGTAGCGGCTGTTCCGCGTCGGGGGCAAACAAATCCAGATTGCAGCCATTCGGCGCAGTAACGACGCGGCTTTCTGGAACACCACGTCGAGTGATGCCCTGTGCGATTCCGGGTGAAAGTGCAATGCAGGAATTTGCTGAGTGGTAAGCCACGAATTCCAGCCAGTCCAGCATTAACAGCACGACGGGATTGCGTAAAACGCCCATTGCCCGCGGCAGCTCTGGCCAGAGATCGCGCACCTCAAAGACGAATGGTTTGCGGCGTAACCAGCGCGCAACGATCCCCGGCAACGCGGCGGTCAAGGGCGTAGAGGTAGCAAATACCACGTCGTAGTCCAGCCTGAGCGCCAGAATAACGCTGCGAAACGCGAACCGCAGAAACGTCCAGGATCGCCACAGGAAACTGTCGTAGTTGGAGTAAGGCAATTCCAGTTCGATAACGTAAATGCAATCTACGCTGCCTTCGCGCCGCCCACTCAAAAACGGGCCAGAAAGCCCGGACTTAGACCGCGCAGCAGCGCCACACACCATGGTGACCCGGTGGCCGGATGCTAGCAGCCGCTTCGAGATTTCGTAAGAGCGGGTGCCACTGGCTCCATATGGCGTTGAAAAATGCTGGTGGAAGTCTCATGCGGCGGATAGGTACACTGCTCTCCACCCGTATCCGTCCCATGACTGAAGCGCATCCTGTTTCATTCTGCGACCAATTTCCCGGAGCCAGACGCCAGCGCAGCACTGCCTTTCGCTTGAATCCCTGCACTTGGTCCATCACAGAAAGCGCTCCAGCTCTCAAAGTGACGGTCCGCTTGTGCTGTGCTCCCCAAACATCCGTGTAACTTCCCGCCCAAGATTGCCCATCGGCGCTTGTGGTGATTGCAGGCATCCCGACAACTCGCACCCAGTCGCCATACAGGAACCGGCCGAGCCGGGGCATTTGATCGTGGCCGTCAAACTGCTGTATGTTGTGCCCTACCACGCTGGCGAGGACCTTGGCCACAGCGCCGCCGTCGGCATAGGCGTAGGTGCCACCGTCCCGCAGAAGGTTCTTTCCCTTCCACCACAAGTCAAGGTGAAGCGCATCCGCATGCGCCGGACGGAACCGCGCGGTGGGCGCGCGGAGCAACACCCGCGCACCTGTTCTATTGCGTATGACCACGTAGCCGCCATCAGGGAAAACGGCGCTGCTCAAATCGTTCAGCCAAGGTCGCACGGGCCCTTCAGCAGGAACACCCAGCCAGGCCGCAGATACGTCCCACGGACCGGATTCTAATGCTGCGCTACAGATGAACAGGAGCGAAGCAAGCTGCAAGCATGGTCGGAAGTCCCGGTAAACGCTGGCGTCTAAGCGGTATGGGTGCGCCCCGTCATTCGCCCCCAGATTCGGGCCGTCGCCACTTGTGGGATCAATCAACGCGCCCAGCCATCGCGTTGCGGCAGCCGCCCGAGTATAAAAATCTTCGGCGAATGGTGCCTCCCCCACATATCGCCGCCATGCTTCCGCAACACTGAGAGTTCGCCCTCGCCATGCCTAGCCAGCCACGTACCACCCACGAAAAGACCCGCAGCTTCACTCGTTGCGTGATTGTTGTCCTGCGCGACGGTGTAAAACGTAGTGAGGTCAACGCGACGGCAATGCGCCTCGACGAAAGCCACCAGCCCTGATCCAACATTCTTTTCCAGCCCCGCCATGCGCAATGCCAGCAGCGCGTTAATCAGCCGGATGGAGGTTTCCTGTCCGCACATCCAGTTAGGGCCGGTGTTAGGAGGATTGCACCGCCACCAGTCCTGCATCCAAAGCTGCATAGCCGAGAGGTAACGTGCGTCCCCGCTTATCCGCCAGGCGCGGGCAAAGACCGGCGCCCAACTGAACCGGGATATCTCCCAGACGACTTTGATGTCTCCCACATCGGCGCTAAAGTCCGCAATTTCGCTCCAATGCAGTGCGGGCTGCGGGTGTCGCTTATTCTGAAACGGGTTCAGGAACCAATTCGGTGGATTTCCGATGTCATGGGCATGTACCGAGAAGTAGTTCGCCCTCCCTGTGAGCAGCTCGTCGGCCTCGGTTAAAACCGAGCGGTCGGACCATGGTACAGGCGGCTGAGCGGCGTCGCGTAACGAATCAACTCGAAGCTCAAGTGGAACCGCTTTGCGCGGCGGAAGCAGCCACCTGTAAATCCCCGCCCGCTTGCAAGCACGGTGGATCACTACGCGCGCCACATTGACGACTCCGAGCCGCAGCCCCGTGGAGAGATAGATGATCAGCCACTGCACTGGGTGGAGGTCTGGCTGACTGCCAGCCCTAGGGCAGCTCCGAACAATTGTTTCATCGTTATGCCAGCGTAGGCGGC
This sequence comes from Chloroflexota bacterium, assembly GCA_005883585.1. GTDB lineage: Bacteria > Chloroflexota > Dormibacteria > Dormibacterales > Dormibacteraceae > UBA10449. The sequence goes on along the minus strand of VBFD01000154.1, from coordinate 178 downwards.
CACTCAATTCTTTCAAACTTCTGGATCCCCACCCCCCGCTAAAGCGCTCCGGGGCACGTCCCGCGGAACTAACCCTACTTAGCGGTTCCCTAGCGGCCACTGAGGCCTTCCGCTATCTCGATTGCAACGCGGGAAACCTCAAAGATTTCCTCTGCCGGAATCGGCGAAGGTTCCCCCG
>VBFD01000158.1:0-3115 GCA_005883585.1 Chloroflexota bacterium | reverse complement strand
GCGGTCGATCCAGGTCGAGGGCCACGACAGCTCATCCCCGGTGAATCCCGACGCATGAACCTGAACAACGACATCGCCGTAGTTCGCGCCCGAGAGGCTGGCGAGCGACGCCCCCTGTGGCTCGGGCCGCTCCACCAACTTCATCCCGGCCGTTCCCGCAGCCTGATCCGTCACCACAATCGCCCTCATCGGTCACCTCCCGTGTTGAGTTCTTGCCTGTAAGGTAGCCGCTCCATCCTTTGTTGCCGTCCCATGTCAGTTTCATAGGAATTGTCTCCTCGTTTGCAGATGGGGCATTTGACGTACTGGATCTCAAAGTTGGTTATGCGCAGCGGTCACGGACGCGACTTGAACGCTACTGGGCCGGATTGTCTCCGTTGCCGCGCGCGGGAGTGACTAGTTCGAGATCAGAAATTGGTCGGGGGCGAGGGATTTGAACCCTCGGCCTCACGGTCCCGAACCGTGCGCGCTGCCAAACTGCGCCAGCCCCCGACGCGAGAGTGATTCTAGACGCCTACAGCCGCCGAACCCTCAGCGTGCCGGGCCGTGCGCTCCGCCCAGCTCCGCATCGACCTGCGTCTTCACCTCCATCAACGTCGCGGTCGCATCCGCGATCCGCGATCCGTCGTCCAGGCTGTCCACATACGCCGACGTGTATACAAGCGACCGCCGAACGTTTTCGACCTTGCCCACCACTCTCACGCGCTCCCCAAGCTTCAGCGGTCGCCGGAAGCTGACTCGCAACCGGCCGGTAACGCCCGGATGGCCCGCATGCCACGCCGCCCAACCCACCGCCTCGTCAAGCAGCAGGGACGTGATACCCCCGTGCGCCATCCCTGACCAGCTCTGAAACCGATCCGGGACGACGAACTCTGCCACCGAGCCATCCGACCCAGGCACGAACTTCAGCTGCAGTCCCTCGTCGTTGAGTGGCCCACACCCGAAGCAATGTCCGTCGAATCGAACCTCCACCGTGGGTTCAATCATGGCGGCCGGCGCGGTGGTGGCGCACGTTGATCAAACTGCCGCAGACGGAGACGTTGCACCACCGCCGCGTTTTCGGTTTGCTCTCGTCCGTGAACATCCAGCTGCAGTCCGGGTTGGCGCACACCTTCACGGCCGCCTTGTCAGCGATCAGCCTCGCCGCAGACGTCGCGATGTCCGCCATCACGACATCCCACGCCCCGCCGGCACGGCCTGCAGACAGCGTGTAGCCCTCCGCGGACGCAATCAGTCGCATCGAAATCGGGGCTTTGTTGATCTCTGTTTCAAGCCTCCGGCGCGTCGAGGCGGGGAGTGGGCGGCCTGCTACGTAGTTCTCGAGGATGCCTCGGAGGAGACTCCGTAGAGTCGCGAGCCGCGCCCGGGCGGGAGGGTCGTCAGGGTCGTCGACCCGATATCCCCAGCGCTTCAGAAACGCGCGACGAAATCGCGGTTCCGGCAGACGGTCGTAGGTCTCACCCGAGCCTAGGTGATCGTTCCAGCGGCTGTTGACGAGATCAAGGCACGGTGCATCGGCCCAGTCTCGGGGGAGAGGAGAAGGCAAAGCCTCCACGAGTGTAATAGATTTAGAATGCTTAGGCTATTACGCCTATTCGCTTCTCAGCCGCACTAGTCGCCATTGGAGTCCTTGGCGCCTGCACCCAGACGCAGACGGCGACCCCGTCTCCGCAACCTCCGCACTGGACCATGGTCGCCAACGTCAAGGTGGGGCAGACTCCGGGCCCGATTACACTCGGCGGCCAGTGGGCCTTCGTCGCCAACATGAGCGACGGCACGGTCACCCAGATCCAACGCTCGACCGGCAAAGTGGTGGCGACGATCCTGGTCGCGGATCCCAAGGTCCTTCGCGCCCAGGGCTGCGCACCCGACAGCGTGCATGCGTATTACTCAGGCTCGTGGGGCTGGCGCGCGTGCGACACGCCCTACGCGATCGGCTGGGACGGCTCCTCGCTCTGGGCGCTCGACAACGGGAACCAACAGCTCGTCCGCGTCGACCCCAACACCCACAAGACAGCCGAGCGCGTTGGACTTCCAGGCATGGGCTGGTCGGTCGCTTTCGGCGGCGGCAAGGGGTGGGTATCCGGTTGGAACGACCATTCCTTATATGTGGTCGATGTTCAGACTCGCAAACTGACCGATGTAGTGACCGATCTCGATCACGGCCCAGCGATGCTCGCCGACGGTGCGGGTGCGGTGTGGGTGATCTGCGTACGCGGCGCCGACGGTATCGGCCACCTCGATCGCATCGATCCCGCCACAGATAAGGTGATCGGTCGCTATCCCATCGAGTGGTTCAGCACTGGCGTGGTGACCGGCGCGGGTGCCGTTTACGTCCGCGGGACGTACGGCGGCGACATCTCACGGATCAACGCTTCGACCGGGGCTGTGGAATGGACTCAGCCCGGGCCGGGATTCATCGGCCGCCAGGGCATCGACGAGCTGGGAGCCTGGCCCTCAGGCGTCTGGCTCAGCGGACCCACCACGGCGCGCGTCGATCCTTCCAGCGGTCAGATCGTGGAACGAATCCTGACCCCCTCCAGCTCGGTGACCACCGACAACAACGAGGTCTGGATGATGCAGCTCGCCGGCTCGGCGGCCGAGTTCAAGTGGCGGTGAACGAGTAGGCCAGGGCGCTGACCGGCACCAGCGCGACGAGAATCGTCGAGGTCACGACAAATGCATCCGGGCTGTCGCGTAGGACGGCGAGGGCGATGATCGGGCCGATGACGCCGACCGCGGCGCAAACGCTGAGCACGATCAGCCACGTTCGCCGGCGCCTCGCGGCCGAGACCGCCATCACCGCTGTCACAACGGCTCCTCCCAGGACCAGGACCGGAAGCAGCAGAGATAAAGGAATGTAGGCGTCGCACGCCGAACCGGTGCACGCTGTCGCGGCCGCGCGCATCAGGTGGTACGCGATCAGCAGGGCGAGGGTGGCGGACGCCGCAACCCGCAAACCCACCTGCAGTCAGACGGTGTGCGCCACTCGGCCGCGCACGGGCCACCCGGTTGGATCGAGCTCGACCTCGTCCGCGTAGCACCAACCCCAATCCTCGCCCGGCTCGAACGTCCTGATGATCGCGGGTCCCGTCTTCCGAAAATGTGCGGTCGC
>VBFD01000064.1:0-3263 GCA_005883585.1 Chloroflexota bacterium | reverse complement strand
CTCCAGATATGATCGCGCGATCTCCCGCCGCCGGGTCGTAAACCCCTCCAGCCAGTTCAGCCGCTCTAGGAGGATCGCGGCCTGAAGTTCGTCGAGGCGACTGTTCATACCTAGTTCGGGGTGATGATAACGGACGCTCTGGCCATAGTTGCGCAATCGACTGGCACGCTCCGCCAGCGCCCGATCATCGGTGACGAGCGCGCCCGCATCGCCAGGGGCACCGAGGTTCTTGGTGGGATAAAAGCTGTAGGCGCCGACGCGACCGAAAGAACCGGCAACCTTGCCGCCGAGAGTCGCGAGATGTGCCTGCGCACAGTCTTCCACCAGCGCAACCCCATGCCGAGCGCAGAACTGTTGCCACGCGGGCATGGCACGGACTTGTCCGTAAAGATGCACGAGCACGACAGCCTTGGTCTTCGAGGAGAGACAGCGCTCGACACTGTCGAGCGACAACAAGGCGGTCTCAGCCTCGATATCGGCGAGAACGGGCGCTGCCCCGGCGCGGATGATCGCGAGGACGGTGGCGAATGCGGTCATCGGAGTCGTGACCACCTCGTCGCCCGGCCCGATGTCGAGCGAGCGCAGCGCGATCTCGATCGCATCCGTCCCGTTCGCCGCGCCAACCGCATGCGAGACCCCGCACACCCGGGCCCACTCCCGCTCGAAGGCTTGGACCTCGCTACCGAGGATGTACCAGCCCGAGTGGAGCACGCGCGAGACAGCGGCCAGCATCGCGTCCCGCAGCGCCGGCGGCTCGGCTTGGAAGTCGTTGATCAGAATCATCTCATTCCCAATACTGCTTGGCGTGCTGGCGGTAGAAGTCCACGGTCTTCTTCAGGCCGACAGACAGTGACACCTTGGGCGACCACCCCAACTCCCGTTGAATCAGAGCGAAGTCGCCGTAATAGTCTCCGATATCGATCGCTTTCCGATCCGGTGGGAACGGGACCATCTCGTATACTCCGCCATAGCCCAGACTGACCAGCATATGCGCCAGGTCCTTCAGGCTGATGACCTCCGCACTGCCCAGGTTGTACACCTTTCCGTACGCGACATCGCTCTGAGCGGCCAACAACAGCGCATCGACGCAGTCGTCGACGTGGTTGAAGTCCCGCACCTGCGATCCGTCTCCGAACACCTGGATCGGCTGGCCCTCGATGAGTCGGCGCACCCACATGCCAAGGAACATCTGGCGAACATCCTTGACGCGCATGCCCTGCCCGTACGTGTTGGTCAGGCGCAGTGCACACGCGCGTATCCCGTACACAGCGTGGTAGAGGCGATGGTACCATTCTCCAGCCAGCTTGTTGATCCCATTGATATCCACCGGGCGAATCGGGTGGCGTTCATCCACCGGGAGGTATTCGGGCTTGCCGTAGAGCTGTCGGGTGCTCGCAAACACAATCTTGATGCTGGCGTTGACCTTGCGGCAGGCTTCGAGAATCGAGAGTTGAGCCGTCGCATTGATCGCCAGATCTGTCTGCGGATCGAGCATGGAGTCCAGGTGACTGGTCTGGCCCGCGAGATTGAAAAGGTAGTCCTTGTCCTTGAGCAGGCAGGGCATCGCGTGAGGATCGCGCACGTCGCAGATATGGACCGCGACCGCCGACTCCACGTCGGCGATATTGAACAGATTCCCCCCATACTGCGGAATCAGGCTATCGACTAACGTGACGTCGGCTCCCAAGCCGACTAGTCTGCGAGCAAGATTGGAACCGATGAAGCCGAGCCCGCCAGTGATGAGAACGCGGGAGTTGGCGAATGTCAATTCGGTAACTTCGTTGCCAGCATGATTTGATCCAAGTACAAGTCCTCGTTGTCAGGCAGGATCTTCGACAGGATCACGCCGAGCGACGAGATCGGTGCCATCAGGGTCGCACACACCAGGACGTGCACGATCAGTGGCTTGGGGAGAATCTTGTATACATAGGCGTTGATCAGCTGAAAGATTACCGACACGTTGGCGTTGATCTTCTCGTGTCGTTCGACCGCGAAGCCTTTTTGCTCGATGAGTGCTCGCAGACCAAAGCTCGAGTACCGCGCGTAGTCAACTGGTTGCTCGTGCTCATCCCAGACGAATGGCACCGTCAGGATCAGCCGACCCCCGGGCTTGAGCACGCGGTACATTTCCGCCACGAACTCGTTTGGATTGAAGACATGCTCCAGGACCTGATTGCAGAGCACCGCGTCGAAGGAGGCGTCCACGAACGGAAAGCGGTGGCCGTCGTAGAAATGGTCTGCCACGGCCCTAGCTCGGGTGCCTTCGGACTCGATGTCCAGTCCGATATACTGTTCCACTTGGAACAGCCGCTCGTACGGTTTGCTGCCGCACCCGACGTCGAGGAGACGGCCGTGCACGTGGTGTGCGAATTCTCTCACGGCGTTCACGAGCCCCCGACGAGCGATGAAGAACGGGTTGACGAAGACACCCCAAAAGGCCGGGTGGAAGCTTTGTTCATGGGCAATCCGTCTGAGCCGCTCGCGGATCATCGGGTCAGGATCAAACCTTCGAACGTGAACCTCAGTCCGTCAGCCGTGCGCGACATTCCCTCAGCGCAGGTGAATGTCTCGAGGATGCGCCAGCAGGAAAGCAGCTCCACCCTGATGCGCTCCCTCGACAGAATGCGGCATGGATAGCTAGCGTCGTAGATCGACGGGGCGACGCGCTGGATTGTGATCCTGTCCTTTTCCGTGTCAGCGAAGGGCGTGCGGTCGATGATCATCACGTTCGCCGGCGTGCACGCCAGCTCCTGCAGCACCTTGTCAGGTTGTGGCACGTACTGGAGGACACTTCCGAGAACGATTACGTTGGGTCGCAGCTGAACGGCACACTCCTCGATGGTGCCGAAGAACCGCAACTCCTCGTCCTCAACGTGTTCCCGCCCTGCGGAGACGTAGTGGGGCTGCTCGACGACGCCCCACCTCACATCGGAAAGACTCTCCAAGAATCGGCGATTCTGGTGATAGCTGCTTCCTAGGGAGCCCCCGAAATCCAAGACGCTCAGGCGACCACCGCTCCGCGCCGCCGCCCAGAGCAAGGCTGCAAGCACCGGCCACGAGTACTGAATCTGGTCGAAGAGAACGGAATCGCGCTCGTACGCCGCCTCGCCGCACTTCACCTTCAGGGTCGCTGCCGTTACCTTGACGAGAATCCCTTGCTGGTCGTAACCGTCGGACGCCGCGACGGCCTCTTCCCACGTCGCGAAATCTCCTTCGAATCGCGCGCCACCCCAGCGCCGCCCGGCCACGTGCCGCAGCCACCG
>VBFD01000063.1:0-3028 GCA_005883585.1 Chloroflexota bacterium | reverse complement strand
AGAGTTCAAATCTCTCCCTCTCCGCTCCACCTCCATGTTCGAGGCAGCTGGTTCGTACACGCAATCCAGCGCTGTCCCGAACTGGAGCCGGGCGGCGTGCAGCGATGCGCTTCGACGCCGTGGTCACGAAGGCTTAGGGGATGAGCAGGTAGCCCGAGAGCCCAGGGTGATGACGTCTTACTCAACCACAGCTAATCTCCAATGATGCCCTCCGTAGCCGGGCTCTTGTTTGCAGCTTTTTTCGTCGCTCTCGCGCTGTGGGGCGCATTCACCGTCGTGAAACCTCAGTCGAGGTTAAGCGGCGTTACCAGGTTCCGCGGTCGCCCAGTAGAGTCGCTCCAGACCAGGCGCATCGTGGCGGCAGTAATTGGCGCCGGTTGCTTGCTGGCCGCTGTGGGCGCGTGGAGGACGACGACCTAATCAGACGATCAGCACGTAGTCCCGCGCGTTGAGCGGCGACAAATCTCTCGCTCTCCGCCAAATTTTCTTGGCCGGCCAGATTTTGGAAGGTGCCCACGCTTCGCCTCGGACTTGCGTATCAGAGCAGCCTCACCAGATCTGCGACAACCTCGGCCGCCGGCTGGCTGCGGTTGACGTCGCCGACGCCCATGCCCGCGTACATCGCCATGTCGCTGGGGTCGCGGTCGACGCCGCGGTAGGGGGGTACGGTCCCCTTCCACCCGGTCTTGTGAGCCGCCGCCACGGAAGAGCGTAGGACCCGGTGGGGCGCGTTCGCCCAACCGTCACTGAACCATTCCGTGAGCACCGTGTCGTCGGCGGTGGCCGCAAGCACCATGCGTATGTAGTCAGGGTGCGCTCCGGACTCTGGCGAGGCCACAAAGCGCGTGCCAACGCGCACCGCATCCGCCCCCGACCTGATAAGCGCGGCAGTCCGCTCTGCCGTCGCGATCCCGCCTGCTGCGACTACGGGGATGCGCACTGATGACAGAACCTGCGCCAGTAGATCGTCGAGGCGCTGACTGCCGCGCACGTGGCCGCCCGCCTCGGTGCCCTGAGCGACGACGTAGTCGCAGCCAGCCTTCTCTGCCGCCACTGCCTCGGCCACCGATCCCACCTGCCATCCGGCTACGGCCCCAGCACCGTGCGCCGCCGACACGACGTCCGCGCGAGGATCCGCATAGAAGAATTCCACCACTTGGCGTTGGCCGGCGGCGGCGGTGATGTCGTCGAGCGAGGGGCTGAACGGCATCAGGAAGTTGACACCGCATGGCTCTGCGGCGGGTTGCGTTCCCGCCGGCACCATGCCCAGGCCGCCGGCCCCGGCCACGGCGGCAGCAAGCTCGGTGGTGCCTATCCCGCCCATGGCAGCCAACTGGACGGGCACGGTGCAACCCACCAGGCTCGTAAAGCGGCCTTTGCTCACGTTGCTGATCGCGCCAATTAGACGGGCCGCTCCCAGGTGAGCGTTCGATTCACCCGGATGTCGTCGGGTGTTGTCGTGGTCAGCCGGATGATCAGCTTGCCATCCGCCACCTTCATATTCCGCATCATGGTCGCCCCGACGTGGCTGGGGGAGAGCGCCGCGACCAGATGGGTTTGCACGTCGCCGCTCGTCTCGTCCACCTCATATGTGCCGAAGTAGGCGTCATAGCCGCCGATTGCAGTGGTGTTGTTCTGCCCCGTGAACTCCGGCGCGGCGACCGCGACGCTGCGATCGCGCCTCATGAACTGCGCCGCGAAGTTGCCGGTAGCGTCAAAAAACAGAAGTGCCAGGGGATCAGAGCCCAGCGAGGGCTCGTCGACCGCTTCGCCTGACGCACCCCGATCGACGCGCGAAAGCAGGCGCCACGTCCCGACCAGGTCATGAGCCAGGCTGCCCACGATAGTCAGGGTAAGCCCAGCACCGAGTTCGAAAGACAATCCCCAGCCAAGCTCCTGCGGTGCTTGCCACTCGGCGGCAGGAAGGTGTTACTACGATTGTTACCGGTGTCGGTCCATGCTCAACGAGTAACGGTGCGAGGACGATTATCAGATGGCGTACGGCGCAGCCGTCGGGCGTTTTCCTGAAATGGCGAGCATCCAGGGTGGCAGGAGCGCCTTCAAGCGAGTGGCTGCCAACCCGCTGCTCGAGCTTTTGGAGCGCATGGGCTATCTGGTCCGCGGCGCGCTCTATGCGGTCATGGGATTGCTCGCCCTGGGGATAGCACTCAGGATCGGAGGGGGCCAGACCACGGATCTGTCCGGAAGCCTCGTTTTCCTGGTCGGTAACCCGTTTGGGAAGCTGGTGCTCGTCGTCGCCGCGATAGGCCTGGCGGCCTACTCGTTATGGGGCTTCGTCAGGGCGGTCTACGACCCGCTGCACCGTGGCAGCGACGCATCTGGATACGCGGCCAGGCTTGGCTTCGTCACGAGCGCACTCTCCTATGCGGCCATCGTCATCCTGGCTCTCCAGCTCCTCGCGGGGTCCGGCGGATCCGCCGGCGACAGCACCCAGAAAACGATTGCTTCCATCCTCGTCCACCCCGGAGGCGGCCCGTTGACCGCCCTCCTCGGCCTCGTCGCGATCGCCGTCGCCCTGGGGCAATTCCTCGAGGCCTACAAAGCCAATTTCGCGAAGGACCTGAAAGGCACGGAGATGAGCCCATCCGAGAGGGACATCGCGGTGAGGCTCGGCCGTTTCGGGATGTTCGCCCGTGGCGTTATTTTTTTGGTCGTTGGCTGGTTCCTCGTCCAGGCCGGCATCCACCACGACGCGGGCCAAGCCCAAGGCTTCGGAGGAGCGTTCCAGTTCCTGTTGGGCCAGCCCTTCGGACGCGTCTTGTTGGGTGCCATCGCGCTGGGATTTGTTGCGCTGGGCCTTCACTCCTTCGCCTGCGCCCGCTGGATCCGACTGATGGGCAGCCGATCCTAGTGGCCGTGGCGGCGCAAGCGCACAGCAAGGGCACGACCAAGCCCGCGAGCAGTCTGTTGATCCTGAGCTCCAAGTCGGGTTCGATGACACCCGAGGTCGAAGCCAAGCTCCGCAAAGCCTTCGCCAGCAGCCTGATCGTCGAATTCGACCCCAAGA
>VBFD01000062.1:0-218 GCA_005883585.1 Chloroflexota bacterium | reverse complement strand
GGGTGGGTCGTTCGGCGGCTGGTGGACACCAAGCATCCGCTCGGCATCCTTTCGTTGGGCACATTCAACAACTTCGCGAAGTCGCTCCACCTGCCCACGACGGTCGATGCGGCCATCCGTGTGATCAAGAGCGGCAAGCCCCATCCGATAACGCTGGGCAAGCTGAACGGGAAGATCTTTCTGGAGGCCGCCGCCATCGGACTGTTCGGCGAAACCAT
>VBFD01000093.1:0-2341 GCA_005883585.1 Chloroflexota bacterium | reverse complement strand
TGACGACGTCGGGCCTGACCTTCCAGATGAGCTCCTGCATCATCACGATGTCCTCTGGCGTCTGGATGATCGGAATCCCCAGCCAGGTCGGCTCGTAGCTGATCTTCTGCTGCCAGCCGGAACGTGTGAAGAGGTTGGAGAGGGCCGCGAATCCCTCTGGCGTATAGATGTCGAGCTCACGCGAGCCCTTTGATGAGGTGACCTTGATCTTTGGCTCGAGGCTGTTGTCGAAGAGTTCGGGAATCTGCCTCACGTGGCTCCTTTGTGAATTTGATTGATCGCTGGCGATGGTAACAGGCTGTCGGAAAGTCGCGAAAACGGGAGGCATTTGCTACAGTAGCTCGGCTGAGCTCGCCCTCCAGTCATATATCCATGCCACGACTCAGAAACCTAGCGTTGGCCGCGATCCTGGTCGGTGTAGTCGTGTTGCCGGTCAACCAACCGGTTGCTCCGCATTTACGAGCTCCGAGCGCGGACCAATCCCATCCCCGGATCATGGCCGCAGCGGCGGCCCTTTCCGAAAGGTCCGCGCCCGTCGCGGCGACCACCACGCCTTCATCCGTGCGCGCGAGCGATATCGCGGCGAGCCGCATGGTGGCCGGCAAACCCGACCTTCAGCGGGAGGTGTTCGGGTTCGTCAACTCCATCAACCTCAACAACTGGACGACGTGGGACCTGAACCTGCTGAGCACCATCGCCTACTTCGGCATAGCCGTCAACAGCGGCGATGGCAACCTGGTTCAGTACGACACTGGCTGGGCCAACTTTCACTCCTCGACCATGAGCAGCATGGTCAGCGCGGCCCACTCGCATGGCGTGCGCGTCATCGTTTCGCTCGATCTGCACGACTTCGTCTACAACTCGGCCGGTGCGATTTGTCAGGGGCTGAACCCCACAAACGCTCAAAACACGATCAACCAGACCGTAGCGCTCGTCAACGGCGCCGGCATCGACGGCGTCAACATCGACTATGAAGGCACCGCCCAGTACTGCTACACCGGTCCGAACACCCCGGGAGTAACCGATCGAGACTGGATGACCGCGTTCGCCAAGAATCTAAGGGCCGCGATGCCGAATCGGTACATCGCCATCGACACCTTCTCAGGCTCGGCCGAGGACAACCAGGAGTTCTTCGACATCACGGGCTTGGCGCCCTACGTCGATTCTTTCTTCGTGATGGCCTATGACATGGACTACGCGAACTCTTCGGAGATCCCATTGAGCTGCGCCTCGTACTGCTCCAACCCGGTCTCGCCGCTGAACACGTACCGATTCAACGTCACCAAGTCGGCCGCGCAGTACACGGCGCTGGTGCCGGCAAGCAAGGTGATCATGGGCCAGCCCCTGTACGGGCGTTGGGGCTGCGTCGCCTCATCCAACATCGCGCACCAGGCGATCACGAACCCGCAGACGACGACCTACGCCTTCGCATCGCAGCTCATCAACCAGCACGGCGTCACGCAGGCCGCAGGCCACCGCGACCCTGGTGACGGTGTCAGCGAGTGGGATACCTGGTGGGACTCCGACCTGAACTGCATCGGTTTGCAGTTCTGGGACGACGTCCAGTCGCTCGGCGCGAAGTTCGACGCCATCAATCGCTACAACCTGGGCGGCGTGGGGTTCTTCTCGCTCGATTACGCAGGCGGCGCGCCTGAGCTCTGGTCGAATATCAGCACCTACTTCTCCTGCCCGGTGACGATGAGCCTGGCGGCGTCGCAGACGAACACCCAGTTCAGCGTTCCGCTCAATGCCGGCAGCTGCGCAGTTGCGTACTTCGAGGTCCGCCAGTACGACACCACGCTCAACCAGGGCTGGCTGCCGCTCAACCCGATCACGGCAGCCAACGGCGCGGGCGCCGCGACCGCCAACGGATATGCCGGGCACATCTACACGTTCATGGCGCGAGCACATTCGGCGGCAGGCGTGGTCAGCTCGTGGACGTGGGGGACGACCTCGCTGGCATCGAACGCGACCAAGGTCCTTCCGTTCAACGGCCTGTACACGCTCGACGCCTACGGCGGAACGCACGCCGACAACAGCGGCCCGCTGGACAGCAGCGCCTACTGGGCCGGCTGGAGCATCGCCAAGGCCGCCGAAGCGCTTCCGGGCGCCACGGCTCCACAGTCGGGCTTCATCCTGGATGGCTTCGGGGGCCTGCATCCGTTCGGAGCGCCGGGCCTGACCGAGACCACTGGCAGCGGCGGGCATTACTGGCCGGGCGCCGACATCGCCCGCGACTTCGCGTTCCTGCCCGATGGCACCGGCGGCTTCGTCCTCGACGCATACGGCGGGCTGCATCCTTTCCGCGTCAACGGCAACACGGCGCCGTTGGCGGTGCAGG
>VBFD01000092.1:0-4948 GCA_005883585.1 Chloroflexota bacterium | reverse complement strand
CATCTTCCTCATCAAGGCGGGGCCGCACGCCTACCCCCTGTTCTTCATCGTTCTCGCGCTCGCGGTCTGGCCGATGGTCGCCCTCCAGGGCGTGCTCACGCGCCGGCTTGGGGTCGGGCGAGCGCTGAGGCTGAATCTCATCCTCAACGCCGCCATCGCGCCGATGCTTTACATCGCCTATCAGATCTCGGAAGCGCCCGCGGTCGCGTTCACCGTCTACGTCATTTACTCCATCGCGTTCGAGCTCGTGATGCTCAACTTCTGGAGCTTCGTCAGCCAGCACTTCAACGTGCTCGAAGGCAAGCGCGTCTTTCCGGTCATCGCGGCCGGATCGAGCATCGGCTACATCCTGGCCGGGTTCACGACGACGCTGGTCGCGATCTATGCCACGGAGCCGCTGCTGTTCGTGTGGGCTATCGGAGCCGCGGGGGCGGCGCTGATGTCCGAGTGGGTCGAGCGCAGGCTTTTCCGGCCGAGCTTCATCGACGACGCCGACGAGCTCTACGCGAATGAAGAGGTCGTGCGACACCGGCAGGGCCTGATCAGGATCTTGCGCGGCGCCGTCCAGTACGTGACCGGCAGCCGCCTGGTGCTCGCGCTCGTTCTGCTGGCGTTGGTGCTGCAGGTCGCTGGACGCGTCGGCGATTACCTGGTCGCGCTCATCTTCGTGGCTGCGACGCGCAACAACCTGCAGTCGCTGACCATCCTTATCGGCAACGCGTGGCTCGCGAGCTACGTGGTGCAGCTCGCGGTCAGCCTTTTCATAACGCCGTGGGTGCTGGACAAGCTGGGCGTCAAGAACGCGATCATGGCGCTGCCTGCCTTCGCCCTGATCGGGTTCGCGGCCGTGGCCGTCAACCCGGTTCTGGCGACTTCCCTTTTCCTTTTCATCGTCCGCAACGGCCTCCAGACCGGCCTGGACGACCCGGCTGAGAGCGTGCTCGGAAGCGCATTGCCGGCCCAGGTGGGTCCGAAGCTGAACCTGCTGCTCGACAACGTGGTGCTGCCGGGCGCCGCGGTCATCACGGGCGTGGGCCTGCTCCTGGTGCAGCAGCTGGTCACAGCGTCGGTCGAGGTTCTCGCGGTGATCGGAATCGTGCTCGCGGTGCTTTTCGTTGCCGCGGCGCTGAGGGTGCGGGGGCTCTACGTCTCGGCCATCTACGAGCGGCTGCGGACGCATGCGGTTTCCTTGAGCGACTTTCAGCGCGCCCTGGGCCGGCCCACGCCGGCGCAGATCGACGAGCTCCGCGGCTTCATCCGCACCGGCGACGACCGTTCGCGGCCGTTCGCGGCGGCGGCTTTGGGGAGGCTGGCCCCGGAAACGTTTACGGCCATGCTGCCCGAGCTGCTGGTGTCACCGGACGCGCAAGTGCGCCGGCTCGGTCTTCAGCTCGCTCCACCGCGGGCTGTCACGGAAAGTGATCTGCAGGCTGCCGAGAACGATCCCGACGGCTGGGTGGTGGCCGCGGCCGCGGTGGCGGGCGCCGCGCACGATCCACCATGGGACCGGGCCGGGGTGCTGCTGCACAGGCTGTGGCACTCGGTCGATCCAGATCGGCGCGCGGCGGCGGTGTGGGCCGCGGCGTTTACTCGCGATCGTCGCACCGTGGTCGATGGCATGCAGGACCGCGATGCTCGTGTGCGGCTGGAGGCGATCCGGAGCTTCGCCAAGCTGAAGGCCGACGTGCCCGAGGCGGCGGGCGCGCTCGTCGCCTGCTTGCGCGACGACGACATCGAGGTCAGGCGCGAGGCGCTCCGCCAGGCGGTGCGGTGGGCACCGGCTGGAGAGGAGCGGCCCGCATTCTCCGAAGCGCTGGTCGCCTCGCTCGCCAGTGGCGATCGCGAGGTGCGGCGGCTGGCTTCGGAGGCGATGGCGGCCCAGGCCCCGGAGGCGCTGGCGCTGACGCTGCCGCTGCTCGAGTCGCGCGAGGAAACAGCGGCGGCCGCGGTCGAGGCGTTGATACGGAGCGGGCGCCCGGACTTGTTCAAGCAGGTCCGAGCGCACCTCGAACGCCTCCTGGGAGAGGGCGTGAAGTCGGCGCGGATGTCGACGCATGCCGGCGCGAGCTCGAAGACGCTGGGCTATGGTGACGTGGCTGCCGCCTATGCGTTCCTGCGCATGGCACTGGACGATTACGCCGGCCACGCGGCCGACTCCGGCCTGGGCGCCATGCGCGCCCTGCACGGCAAGCGTGGCTTCGCGACCGTCGAGCGCGGGGTGCTGTCCACCGAGCCGCGAGCGAGGGTTGAGGGCCTGGAAACGTTGTTAAACTTCGGCCCCGGATGGCTCGCCGCACCGTTGGCGCAGCTGCTCGATCCAGATGCTTTTGATGCTCCCTCCGCCCGCGTCCTGTCGAACGCCGAGCTGGCCGCGCTCGGAAACCATCCCGACCGGTGGATCCAGGAGGCCGCCGGGGCGGCGGCTCACGGGCTTGGCGACGGGATGAAAGAGCTGATCGCGCTCAAGCAGGTGCCGCTTTTCAGCACGCTGACGCTCGAGCAGCTGTCGAGCATCGACCGCCTGATGGTCACGCGCCATTACGCGAAAGGCGAGTCGATCTTCATCAAGGGTGACGTGGGGACGGAGCTGTTCGTCGTGCTCGATGGGGAGATCCGCATCCACGTCGACCATGAGGGCCGGGAGGTCACGCTCGCGCGCCTGGGGCCGAGCTCGGTGGTAGGGGAGATGTCGGTGTTCGACGACCAGCCGCGATCGGCGGGCGCGCAGGCAAGCGCCAACACGACCGTGCGCGTGCTGCGCCGCGACCGGCTGCAGGCGCTGGTGCACGAGCATCCGGAGGTCCTGCTGGAGTTCGTGAGAAACCTCAGCCAGCGGATCCGGACGATGAACGAGCAGCTCGAGGCCGGGACGGCCGGGATGGCCGAGACGGACGGGACGCAGGAAGCCGCATCGAGTCCCGTTCTACCAAGCTGAAGGTGGATAAAAGCGACAACCGGCCGACTGTCCGCACGCTTGTCATCGTCCTGGTCCTGGTGGCGGTGGTCGTCGCGGTCGGCGTGGTCACCAACCAGGATGCAATCGCCGCACTCGCGACAATCCGTAGTTCGCTCCGAAATTGGCCGGCGCGCGGCCCTGGTCATCGTCGGCGGCGAAGTTGATGTAGCCACCCTGCTCTGAGAGCGGAGCGGTCGCTTCGTAGTAATCGCGAACCCACTTGATGTTGGCCTTGTTATGAGCCTCGTCTGGCCACATGCCGGCGATGACAGTCGCGAAGTTCGCGTCACGGTGGCCGAAGGCGGTCGCGTCTGACGCCACTCGGTGGCAAGCGCCGTTGATCGGATAGATGTGCATAGTCGACGTTAGGGCTGGAACCTTCGACCCATGTTCGACGTGGGCCGCGACGGCGTCGTCCGTGAGCTCCTTGACGAAGTTTGCCTTCCAGTAGTGCTGGAGGCCCGGCGGATAGAGCGCATCGAAAGCGCTGTTGAGGGCTGGATAAGGCATCGGACCGACGTGCTCCGCCACCACCGGCGCGATGTCGTGAAATGGCTTGAGCGCTTTCTCGCCCTTGTCCAGAGGTCCGGCCCAGCACGCAACCACCAAAGCGAGTGTGTCTCCGTGGCGCTTCTCCGGGATGAAGGGCAAGGGCGGAGCGATCTGGAAGGCCGGGAAGCAACCCATCTCCTCCGGCGCATCCTTGATGTAGTCGCGATAGAAATCCAGTATGGCCTTGATGTCCTTCAGCTCGAAGAACATGGGGCCGCCGTAAATGTCCTTGACCGGGTGCAGCTGGAACTCCAGGGACGTCAACACGCCGAAGTTGCCGCCACCACCGCGGATGGCCCAAAAAAGATCCTCGTTCTCCTTCTCACTGGCGATCAGGAATTTGCCGTCCGCCGTGACGACGTCGGCTGAGACCAGGTTGTCGAGCGAAAGTCCGAATCCCCGCGCGAGGTAACCGATGCCGCCGCCAAGCGTCAGGCCGCTGACGCCGGTCGTCGAGATGATGCCGCCGGTGGTGGCCAGCCCGAACGGATACGTTGCGGAGTTGAAGTCGCCCCAGGTGGCTCCGCCTTCAGCCCTTGCGGTCCGCTTCTCCGGGTTTACGCGCACACCACGCATTCGACTGAGGTCGATGACCACCCCACCGTCACACGTACCAAACCCGGGCACGCTGTGACCGCCGCCTCGGATCGCGACTGGCAGGTCATTCTCGCGAGCAAAGTTGACCGCAGCGATCACGTCGCCCGCGTTGACGGGGCGTGTCACAACGACCGGACGCTTGTCGATCATCGCGTTGTAAACGGCGCGAGCCTGGTCGTAGCCATCGTCCTCGGCTGCGATCACATCGCCTCGCACCTGCTGCCGAAGCGTGTCGAACGTAAGAGTGATCATCCAACTCCCTCCATCACCGGTGCCGTGGCAGGCCCCAAGTGCGGCAACTATATGCCCGGACAGGGCCGCCGAACCGTCGGGTCTATCGACCCATTGGCTATTCGGACGGTTCGGGACGGATCTCGATCTTCTTTCGGGCAGCCTCCAGGCGCTCGGTGCAGATCTTCAGGTACACACGCGCCTCGTCGACCGCCTTCAGCGCATCCTCGAGCGAAAGGTCGCCGTCCTCGAGAAGCTTCAGCTTCTGGTCGAGCCTTTCGAGCGCCTGCTCGTACGTCAGCTGCTCGCTCATGTCTCGACCTGTTCTACCCGCGCGGCCAGCCGGCCGGTTGCGAGCCGGATGCGCAGCTTGCGATCGACCGCAGTTTCGGAAGCCGACCTGACGACGGCACCAGAATCTGCGTCCTGCGTGATGCTGTACCCGCGTGACAGGACCGCATCCGGGCTGAGGGCGAGCAGCCTCTGGCGCCGATGATCGAGGCCGCGTGTCGCGATGGCGAATCGCTCGGTCAGCGCCCGCTGCAACCGATCCGCCGCGCGGCGAGATGCAAGCGCGTTCCGGCTGCGCGTCAACCGCGCCGTTGCCGCCGA
>VBFD01000091.1:0-2690 GCA_005883585.1 Chloroflexota bacterium | reverse complement strand
GAGCTTGGCCACGATCGCCGCCAGCGGCGCTCCGGTGGAGTCGGCCGCCACCTTCTTTCGATACTTCGCCACCTGCGCCGGGGTCATCTCGTAGCGGCCCGCGGCGACCGTCAGCCCACGGGCGTCCAGCGAGAGGTAGCCGCCACGCCCACCCATCCCGGCGTAGCCCGCGATGTTGGTCTTGTAGGGCGACTTGTCTTTGGAGAATCGAATGTCGCGGTTGGCGCGGAAAACCTTGCCGGGACCGTAGTCCGCCTCGAGCGATTCGATCAGCGCCATCATCGGACCCTTGACCGCTTCTTCATAGGTGGCGCGGTGGGCGTCGAAATATTTCTTGGAGTTGTCCAGCTCGAGCCCGATGAAAAACCGCTGACACTCTTCGGGCCAGCCGCGAAACGCGCTTGCCACAGTGAGGGCAAGGATATCGCCGAAAATAGCCGCGATGGGTTTGGGGGGAGCCGAACAAGCGATCGAGACTCACGGGCTCAGGCGCGTCTTCAAGACGCGAAAGCAGGTGGTCGAGGCGGTCGCCGGCGTGGACCTGACCGTCAAGTCCGGTGAGATCTTCGGCTTTCTCGGTCCGAACGGCGCCGGCAAGACGACGACACTGCGAATGCTCGCCACGCTTCTGCCTCCTACCGGCGGCACCGCCAGGGTCGCGGGGTGCGACCTCGCACGTGAGCCTGACAAGGTGCGCAAGCTGATCGGCTACGTCAGCCAGGCGGGCGGTTCCGACTACGAGGTGGTCGGGCGGTTCGAGCTGGTCTTCCAGGGCCGCCTGTATGGAATGTCCCTCGCAGCCGCCAACAAGCGGGCCGCCCAGCTCATCGAGATGCTCGAGCTGGAGGTCTGCGCGGATCGGCCCGTCAAGACCTATTCGGGAGGGCAGAAGCGCCGCCTCGACATCGGGCTTGGGCTGGTCCACGATCCCAAGCTCCTGTTCCTGGACGAACCGACGACCGGGCTCGACCCGCAGTCGCGCGCGCGTGTCTGGGACGAGGTGCGCCGGATGCACGATCGAGGCACCACGGTGTTCCTGACCACGCATTACCTCGACGAGGCGGACGCGCTGTGCGACCGGATCGCGATCATCGACTACGGCAAGATCGTGGCCGAGGGAACGCCCGAGGAGCTGAAACGCGCTGTGGCCGGCGACGTCGTCACTCTGACCGTGGCCGGTCTTCAGCAGGCCGCGCTCGACGTGCTCAAAGGCCAGCCGTACGTCCGGGAGGGGTCGATCGAGGAGTCGGCGGTCCGGCTCTACGTGGATCGAGGCGAGGTCGCGATGCCGGCCATCCTGCGCTCGCTGGACGCAGCGGGGCTGCAGCTGCTGACGATCGGGCTTCACCGCCCGAGCCTCGATGACGTCTTCCTCCGCCAGACGGGACGTTCGCTGCGTGAGGTGGCGGCTTGAAGCTGCTGCGTGACACCTGGCTCGTCTTCGGCCGGTACTTCTGGATCTTCATCCACAATCCCGCGTGGGTCGTGATCGGTGTTGTGCAGCCCCTGCTCTATCTGCTCCTTTTCGCGCCCCTGCTCAAGTCGATCGCCTCGGCTCCCGGCTTCCCGCGGGGAGGCGCGTACAACGTCTTCGTCCCAGGCTTGCTCGTCCAGCTGGGGATGTTCGGTGCCGCCGGCGTCGGCTTCAGCCTCATCGCCGAGCTCCGAATGGGTGTGATCGAACGCTTGCGGGTGACGCCGGTGAGCCGGGTTGCGCTGTTGCTGGGGCGTGCGATGCGGGACGTGATGTCGATCGTTCTGCAGTCGTTGATCCTGATCCTGCTGGCGCTTCCGTTCGGGCTCAGCGTCAACGCGCTCGGCGTCGTGGTGGTGCTGGCGCTCATCGCGCTCATCGGGCTGCTGACCGCGTCGGTCGCGTACGCAGTGGCGCTGTGGGTACGCAGCGAGAACAGCTACGCGCCGATCATCTTCACGGCCACGCTCCCAATCCTGCTGCTGTCCGGGGTGCTGCTGCCGTTGAGCCTTGCGCCGCAGTGGCTGCGCAACGTCGCGGCAGCCAACCCGCTGTCATATGCGGTCGACGCGGCGCGGGCGGTGTTCCTCGCTCACCTGGGCGACCCGAGCGTGGTCAAGGGCGTGGTGATCATGGCCGTTCTCTGCCTGATCGCAATCGTCATCGGCGCGCGAGCCTTCGGCCGGGCAGTGGCCTAAGCCTCGAACGGACGGAGGTACTCCCGCTCCGCGGCCCACATCTCTTCGAAGAGCCGATCGATCTCTTCTAGCGAGCACACCGCGGCCGTGAGCGGATCGATCATGAGCGCGTACTTTGCCTTCTGGCGGTCGCGCTCCAAGAGCGCATCGACGACCAGCTCGTGCACCGCCATGTGCGCGCGGTTCATCGCCGCCAGCTGCTCTGGCAGGCTGCCGAACCGAACGGGCTGCACGCCCTCCGGGCTGACGCGGCACTCCACCTCGACGCAGCCGCCGCGTGTCAGGTTGTCGATTGCGCCGTCGTTGACCACATTTCCGTGGACGCTCGTGGGACGCCCGCACTCGATCGCTTCGATGATCCACGAGGCATATTCGTGGCGCGTGGCCTTTGGGATCTCGGCCTCTCCGCTGAGCATCGCGTGGATGCGCTCATCGTTCTCGCGCCGCCAGCGCGGCCAGTTGTTGGCGTAGAAACCGCTCTCGCCGAGGTAACCGGGGCGGGCATACTTCGCGATCAG
>VBFD01000090.1:0-3178 GCA_005883585.1 Chloroflexota bacterium | reverse complement strand
ACGACGACCTCGTCTGCTGTGGCGCGATCAACTTCTCCGGCTATTCCGTGTCTACTGACAGCGGTCGCACCTTCACCGATAGGGGCGATGTTCCGTGGTCGCCAGACGTCCAGCCGATTGGCGATCCTTCGCTAAGCCACGACGATGAGGGGAACTTCTACTACACGAGCCTTGCACTCTCTTCTTTTTCAGGGCCTACCGTGGACTCACTGATCGCGCTGTACGAAATGCCGGCCGGGTCCAATTCGTTCGATCGGCTGTCTGTTCCCGTGAACGTCGGCGACTCCAACATCTACTTCGCGGACAAGGAACTGCTGGAGGTTGGTCGGGACGGTGACGGCAACCGCCATTTCTACATTACGTGGACTTTCTACACCAACTCGTTCGTTCAGGGACCGGTCATGCTGACCGACTCAACCGACGGCCTGCATTGGCGGACCATCCAAGTCTCACCCAACTCTCCGTGCGAACCAGCGACCCCCGGCTCCCATGCGGTCCCGGCAGGCCAGACGGTCTACGTCTCATATGTCGAGAAAGACCCGGCGGCTTGCACGTCCAACTTGTACTCAACCGTCGGACATCAGATGATGGCATCGGTCGACCTCGCTAGGGGCCGCGTGACTGCGGTGACAGCCGTCGCTCCCACCCAGGGGGCAGGAGACGCTGTCGTTTTCTGCGGGTTTGCACCGCTTGAGGTCATCCAAACGGAGCCCAACCACAACATTCGATTGACTGAGATCCCGAGTAGCACCATCGATGCGCACGGCACCCTTTACGACATCTGGAACGACCGGCCCGCGGGGCCGGGTGGACGGAATGGCAACGCGACTCGGATCTACCTAAGCTACTCACGGGACGGGAACGTGACCTGGAGCACCCCGCAGGTGATCAGCGGGCCGACTTCGCCCAATTTCATGAACGACCGTTTCCAGCCTTGGCTTGTGGCTGACGAGGATGGGCTCCACGCGATGTGGTACGAGCGCGTTCAAAACCCAGCCGGCGGCCCCGACCTTGTGCGAACCGACAGAGCAGACCTTTCGCTGGCGACCAAGCATCAGGGTCCAACGGCCATCAATGGGGGCGAAAGTCCGCTCAGTTCAACGCCCTTCCCCGTAATCGACACGGGCGGGGGCTGCTACATGGGTGACTACAACCAGATCGCGTCCAACGGACACAAGCGTTTCGTCAGTTGGGGCGACAATCGGAACACGGTAACGACAACCGCAGGACTCGTGAACGAACCGGACGTGTTCTCGCAGGCGTATGGTGGCGACCGCAATTGATCAGTTGGGGGATCGGGCAAACGTACTCGATCCCCCAACCACGTTTAGGGAGAACGAGGGCCCAGCTGCGGTAACCGCAGCTGCTTTGTAGCAACGCGTGTAGCAACCCGGGCGGCATCCGTCGTCACGTAGCGGACTGCCGGACTGAAGCACGGACGAGGTGAACCCAAACGTGTGGGGCACTCATGTTCGTCGGCGGGCAGGCTACTCGGAGCAGGTTCGCCTGACCGATAGGATTTCGACCGCCGATGCTTTTCGCTCTCACGTACTCCTGGCTTCGCCTGCTCCTCGATCTAGTTGATGTGAGGCGGCGAGTCGATGACCCTGAAGCGGAGCTGCTTCTTCTCCGGCACCAGCTTCGAGTCGTGCGCCGTCAGGTCAATTGGCTGCAGCTGAATGCTGCGGATCGGACGCTCATGGCTGCGTTGAGCCAGGTGGTGAACCGCGTGGCGCTAGTCGGGATGCTTGTCCAGCCGGAGACGGTCCTCGCTTGGCACCGCGAGTTGGTGAGGAGAAAGTGGGCGGCATTCGGTCGCCCGGCGTGGCCCGGGTCGGCCGGGTCTCGATCCCGAGATCCAGAAGCTGATTCTGCTGATGGCGAAGGACAATCCAAGGTGGGCTTCGTCCGTGTTCGGGGCGAATTGCTCAAGCTCGGTCATATGGTCTCGGCGACCGCTATTCGCAAGTTGTTGCGCCGGAACCGGATAGGTCCGGCACCGTTGAGATCGCGGCTGACTTGGAAGGCGTTCCTGCAGGCGCAGGCGTCGGCGATCGTGCTGACTGATTTCCTCAGCGTAGATACCGTGTTTCTGAAGCGGCTCTACGTCCTCTTATATATGGAGCTCGCGACGAGGCGGGTGATATGGTTCGCGGTGACCGACAGGCCAGACGCTGCCTGGGTGACGCAGCAAGCGAGGAAAGTCAGCTGGGAACTGAAGCAGCTCGGTGTGACCGCCAGGTTCCTGATCCACGATCACGATGACAAGTACGGTGGTGGCTCCGACGGCCACTCCGATCGCGGCGCCAAAGACAAATTCACGCATGGAGCGCCAAATTGGCTCGACCAGGCGCAAGTGTCTCGACTGGCTTCTGATCATCAATCGTCGGCATCTCGAGCGCGTCTTGATTCAGTGGCTCGAGCACTACAACCAGGCTCGCCCGCATCGTGGGCTGGAGCTGCGCACTCCGATTGCGCGGTCGGACCCGGTTGTGACGTCGGGACCCCTGAGGTGCGATGAGAGACTCGGCGGCCTCCTGCGCGAATATTCGCGTGCGTCGATGCCGGCCGCTGCGTGAACCCGACCCGCACCAATTGCTGCCAACGGTTCTCGACTCGTGTCGGAAACGACTCATCGTACAAAGCAATCGGCTGTCCCGACCTCGGGAATGCCAGTCGACCGTCATGACGAATTTGCGTGCCCGACAGGCCGAATTGAGTAACGGAGTAGACGGTAAAGGCAGCTCGAACCTTCCGAGATATGTTTACCGCACCGACTCAGGTAGCGCTCGTATGGCGTTAGTGCGGGACCGCTCGGGGACCAATCAGTCGTGGCCTCCCCTGTGCTTAAGTCCCACCGCGGCGAGGGCCGCCCATACCCGCTCTGGCGTCAGGGGCATGTCGATGTGCCGGATGCCCAGGTGTGACAGCGCGTCCACCACGGCGTTCTGGACAGCCGGGGTCGATCCGATCGTCCCTGACTCACCGATCCCCTTTGCTCCTAGGGGATTGTTCGGACTGGGCGTCTCGGTTGTCGCCGTGACCACCTGTGGGATTTCGCCAATGCTGGGGATCAGGTAGTCGAGCAGCGAGGCCGTGCGCGGCGAGCCTTGGTCGTCGAACACAACCTCCTCGAGCAGCGCCTGTCCGATGCCTTGGGCTATACCGCCGTGCACCT
>VBFD01000023.1:0-11460 GCA_005883585.1 Chloroflexota bacterium | reverse complement strand
CAAGCAGCCCACCAGGCCGGGGCCTCGCGTCACCGCGACGAGGTCGATGTCCGAAGGCTGGACGCCCGCCTTCTCGAGCGCGAGGTCGAGCAGGTGGGGCAGCCGTTCGAGGTGGTCTCGCGCGGCCAGCTCCGGGACGACGCCGCCGTATTCCTGGTGCAGGTCGGCCTGGGAGTGGATGACGTTGCTGAGCACCCGGCGACCGCCCGCCACGACAGCGACCGAAGTTTCGTCGCAGCTGGTCTCGATCCCCAGGGTGAGCGAGCCTACTGGTCGCCCTTGGTCAAAAGATCGCGGCGCAGGCCCCTGACTTCGGAGTCGATGCGCTCCAGGTTGGTCTCATACGCGCGGCGGAATCGGGGCGAGTGGATGGAGTCCGACCACATCACGATCGCGTCCTCGCCGTTGTCCGTGTAGTAACCCTTGCGCCGCCCGATCACCTTGAAGCTGAAGGCCTCGTACATGTGCATCGCGTTTTCGTTGGATGCGCGCACCTCGAGCGTCACCCATTTCGCGCCCATGTCGTAGGCGGCCTGGATGAGACCCGCGAAGATGATGCGGCCGTAGCCGCGGTGATGAAGCTCGCGGCGGACGCCGATCGTCGTCACGTGCGCCTCGTCGTACATGCGCCACATGCCGCCGTAGCCGACGATGGTGGGGTCGAGCTCAGACGCGATTCGCGCGGCCGGCGCCTCCAGGATCCCCTCTTGCCGCAGCACGACGTAGTGGGCGCTGGAGCGCGAGGCCAGCTCCCGGTAGTACGCGTTGCGCGGCCATGGCGTGGCGAAGATCTCGCGTTCGATCTCTTGCACAGTCGCGATGTCCGGCTCGCGCATCAGCTCCAGCGCCAGCTGCTGGCGAATCTGAACCATCACTGTGCCTTCACGGCGAATGACTGCATGTATTCGAGTTTAAGACTCCCGTAGGGCACATCGCGAGCGGTTTTCAGCACCCCCGCGGCCGCCGCCCCGAAGGATTCCAGCTCGTTTTCGGCCTTGAAGTGCAGCCCCGCTCCTTCCAAGGCGGCCTGAGTCTGCGGTCGCAGCCAGCCGACGACCGGCCAATCTCGTGGGAGCTCATCGGGCTCTGCCAGTCCCGGCCGGCCTGCAGGTTCCAGGTAGTACACGCGCCCCCGGCCGGCCTCCGAGACGGCAAGCACCGGCGCGTGGCTGCGCGCCGCCTGCAACCCGAGCGTCGGCAGGGGCACGATCGGGATTCGCAGACCCATCGCGATCCCGAGGCCGAACGACACGCCCGTGCGCAGCCCTGTGAACGAGCCCGGACCGGTCGCCACGGCGACTTTGGTGAGGTTGTGTGCGGTCGCCATGGAGCGCATTCGGTCGACCAGCTCGCGACTTCGCGCCGGCAGGAACAGCTCCTGCGCGACCCCGCCGTCCAGAATCGCCAACGCGTTTACCGCCGACGACGTGTCAATGACGAAGATCACGCTTCGTCCTGATCAACCGACGGTCACCGCCCAGGTGCTCGATTTCGATGAGGGCGGCGTCTGGGACTTCAATGCGGTCGCCCCATTCGACCACGACCGCCCCGTCGTCCGCGAGCTCATCGAGGCCGACGTCGGCGAGCTCGGTGCCGTTTTCGATTCGATAGAGATCGACGTGAGCAAGCTGCAGCCGGCCCGGATATATGCGCACGAGCTGGAACGTTGGGCTGGCCACCGCCGCCGACGAGCCGGTGCCGCGTGCCATCCCACGCACAAATGTCGTCTTCCCCGCTCCGAGCTCACCCTTCAAAAGGACGAGGTCGCCTTTGCGAAGGCGGCGACCCAGCTCCTCCCCGATGGCCTCGGTCTCCTCGGGAGCCGAGGTCTCACGCAAAGTGGTCGTAGCCGGTGGCATCGAGCTGCATCGGCGCGCCGTCGGCGCCAAGCACCTGGATGGACGAGTCGTCGGTGAGATACCCGAACGGCCGCAGGCCTGCGCCGCGGAGAACATCTTCAGGGCCGACGCAGACAAGCTCTGCTTCCTCGCCGCTGGTCAGCGCCTCCTCGAGCGTCGCTGCTTTCGCGACCGGAACCTCGGCGGTGCGGATGACGCAGCCCGCGCCCGAAAAGGCGACGAACTTGTCCATCTCGCGCAGGAGGCCGTCGGAGATGTCGCCGCAGCAGAGTCCGGCAGCATTCAACCGGCGACCTTCTTCGAACAGCGGCTGCAGGCGAAGCGCGCGGCGCTCGCGAAGGGCGACGGCGGCGGCGCCAAGGGGGCCGGTGACCGCGACGGACCACCCAGGCTGGACGTCGCTCCGGGCCAACGGTCGGGAATCAGCTCGTCCCACGACCGTGACCGACAGCACCGCCGGCCCCTCGATGGAGCTCATGTCTCCGCCGACGATGCTCAGGCTCACGCTTTCCGCCAGCGTGTGCATGCCTCTGTACAAGCCGTCCAGGTCGTCGACTTCCCACGTTCGTGGAAGGGCGATCGAGGTCAGCGCCCAAGATGGCGTGGCGCCTTTGGCGGCGAGATCGCCAAGCGCGAGGGCCATGGACCGCCATCCGGCGTCTTCCGCGCTCATCCAGCCCAGGTCGAAGTGAACGCCCTCGACGAACATGTCGCAGCTGGCGACGGTGAATCCGTTCGCATCTTCCAGGACCGCGGCGTCGTCGTTGGCCGACTGAGCCGCAAGGAACGGCCTGATACGTTCGAGCAAGCCGAACTCTCCGAGCCCTTCGACCTTCACTAGGCCATGAGCATGGCACGCAGGCGACGCACGGCCATTTCGGGGTCCGGCGAGTCCGCCACGGCCCGAATCACGCAGGCGCGGCGCAAGCCCAGCCCGGTGAGCTGCGCGACGTTCGACTCCTCGATGCCGCCGATCGCGAAGACGGGCACATGAACCGCCCGGGTCACCGCGACGACGCCGGCCAGGCCGATGACTCTCTTCTCGCTCTTGACTGGCGTGGAGAAAGCCGCGCCGCAGCCGATGTAGTCAGCGCTCGCCTCCTCCGCCTCGGTGGCTGCGTCCGCGTGCGACGCAGAGGCTCCGATCAGGAAGCCTTCGGGGGCGAGGCGGCGCGCCGAAGCGATGCTCAGGTCGTCCGGGCCGAGGTGTGCTCCGTCCGCGCCGGCGATAAGGGCGATGTCGACATGGTCGTTGATTATCAGCGGCACACCGGCGGCGGAAGTCAGCTCACGTAGCCTGCGGGCAAGGTCCAGCAGCTCGCCCCTGGGCAGCGTCTTGTGGCGGAGCTGGATGACGTCCGCGCCCCCTCGCACGACGGCCCGCGCCAGCTCGACCACCTCGTCCGGGGCGCGATCGGGGGTGACGACGTAGAGGTGCGCGTTCTGCAGGCGCTGGTGAATATCTACGCCGGCGCTCCACTGACGACCGTGGTCGCAAGGGCCGGGTGCTGCCAGCGCCACAGGACGATGAGCCCCGCGACGCCGAACGGCAGCCCGACCAAGCTCACCACCCAAAGGACGCACGTGATCATCGCGAGCACCGCGCCCCAGTCGTGCTTCTGAACGAGACCCGCGACCGCGAGCCCCTGTACGACCCAGAGTGGAATCGACAGGAAGAACGCCAGCGAGAGGATCCAGTACCAGCCGCTCGCCGGCTGGGATGGGCTGATCTGGAGCAGCAGGTTCACGAGGTGGAAATAGAGAAACCAGAGCCACACCAGCACCAACGCCGTGCCGACCGCACAAAGACCCACGACGTAAGTCGGCGCGGAGGGATGATCTTTGTTGAACGTTGAGTCAACTCCCGGATCCCAACGGCGGTGCATGACCCACCAGGTGAGGATCGCGAACGGAATTCCAATGATCGTGAACACCCAGAAGCCCGACGCGATGGTCGCGACTGCGCGGCCCCAATGACGCCGCATGTAGAGCCCGACCAGCGCGGTCACCTGCAGGCCGAGCATGGCCACCGCCGCCAGCGAGGTGACCGCGTTGAGGGTGATGTTCTCGAGCGGGTAGTTGCCGTACTGGGTGTTGATCAAGCCCAATGTGTTGATCGCGGACCAGGTCAGCGCGAGGAGGGTGGCCACGATGAAACTGCCGAGGAGCCACCAGGGCGCTCGCGACGCGAGCGACAGCGGTGCCGGCGGGGCGACGGCCACTTAGGCGAGGATCTGTCGGAGTTTCTCTCGGAGGGCTTCGGGGGCTTTGTCCTGCTCGCAGCAGACCTTGACGAGGCGCTTGAGGCTGGCCTGGAACTCGTAGTTGTCGGTGCACGGAGGACAGCCCTCCAGGTGCAGCTGCAACTCGAGCATCTCCGTGTCGGTCAGCTCACGGTCGAGGTAGCGGTCCAGCTTGTCTGTACAGTCGCTGCAATTCATTCTTGGGGCACCTCCCTGGTGCCGTTGGCGTGGACGATACCGGATTCGACGGCATAGTCATAGAGCGATTTCTGAAGCTGCTGGC
Source organism: Chloroflexota bacterium (assembly GCA_005883585.1). Taxonomy (GTDB): domain Bacteria; phylum Chloroflexota; class Dormibacteria; order Dormibacterales; family Dormibacteraceae; genus UBA10449. The sequence goes on along the minus strand of VBFD01000023.1, from coordinate 7,075 downwards.
GGGCCCGGTGCAGCCGGGACATGACCGTCCCGATGGGAACGCCCAGCGTCTGCGCGGCATCTTTGTACGAGAAGCCTTCGACGTCGACCAGCAGCACCACCTCGCGGTGCAGTGGCGGCAGCTGCTCGACCGCCTTCACGACCTCAGACGCCGCAAGCTTGTCGAGCACGTCCGCCTCCGGCCTTGCGCCTTCATCCTTGAGCTTGTCGTAGAGGACGAACTCACCGACGTCGTCGAGGCTCACGTCTTCCTTCCGGGAGCCCTTGAAGCGGTCCCAGAAGAGATTGCGCATGATCGCGAAGAGCCAGGCCTTCATGTTCGTGCCCTGCTGGTAGCTGTGTTGGTAGCGCAACGCGCGCAAATACGCCTCCTGAACCAGGTCTTGTGCCGAATCGGGGTCGCGCGTCAATCGGAGCGCACCCCGGTACAGCGTGTCTAGGTGTGACAGTGCCTCTTCCGCGAAGGCAGTTTGTGCGGGACTTTCCGCCATCAGTACTGCCAGTTTAGATACACCTGCCTTGCTCAACCTGGAATCAGGCGCCGCCAGGGCCTATTCCGAGTAGCGCCTCTTGACACGGGGACCGATGGCGGTCAGCACCTCGTAGGAGATCGTGCCCGACCACTCCGCCACTTCCTCCGCGGTGATCCGATCGTCCCCTTCGGCGCCGATGATGGTGACGGCGTCGCCCACCTCCACGCCCTCCACGCCGGTCACGTCAACGGTGATCGCATCCATGCTCACCGCCCCGATGAGCGGCGCGCGCCGCCCGCGCACGAGCACGTGGCCGCCATTGCCGCGGGCCCGGAACACGCCGTCGGCGTAGCCGATGGCCACCGTCGCGACTCGGGTTCGGGCAGACGCTGCCCACGTGGCCCCGTAGCCGACGGTGTCCCCTGCCGACACCGTCTTGAGGTGCGTCACAACCGAGCGAAGCGCGAGCGCAGGCTCCGTGCCAGGCCATTCGCATCCGTACAGGGCGATGCCGGCGCGCACAGCGTCCAGCGCCATCTCCGGGTAGCGGAGCGCGGCGGCCGAGTTGCTTGCGTGCCGCAGGCCGGGATCGAGACCAAGGGAGCCCAGCACTTCGACGAACTGGTCGAACTGAGCCCGCGTCATCACCTCGTCCGTTCCCGCCGACGCGAAATGCGTCCACGTACCGGCGAGCCGGAGGCCCGCCGACTCGTCGATCAGCCTGGCCAGCGCCGGCGCCTCATCAGGCGCCGCGCCGAAGCGACCCATGCCGGTGTCGATCTTCATGTGCACGGGGACGACCTCGTCGCTGTCGCCCAGAGCGCGCGCAAATCCGGCGCTGGAGACGCCGATGCTGAACCCGCTTGCGGCGGCCGCGGCCGCCTGCTCGGGGACGAGCCCACCCATGACGAGGATCCGCTCCGCATGCGCCAGGCCTGTGAGCTCACGTGCTTCCTCCAGCGTGGCAACGGCCAGCCAGGTCGCGCCGCCGCCGAGTGCCGCACGCGCGACAGGCACCGCGCCATGACCGTATCCGTTCGCCTTCACGACAGCCATCAAGCGCGTGCCCTTGGGCAGGTGCGTGAGGATGCGGGCCGCGTTGGCGCGCACCGCGCGGAGGTCGATTTCCGCCCAGCGAAGTTGCGTCGTGCTAGAGACCGCCCTGGCGGAGAACGTGCATGACCGGCGGGAGCTCTGTCAGCAGGTCGCTGGCCAGCAGCCCGGCGTCGCCGAGGCGATGCGAGATTCGGCGGCCGGCCGCTGCGTGGATGTAGACGCCGGTGACTGCGGCGGTGTACGGATCCGAGCCCTGCGCGATGAGGGCGCCGATGACGCCCGACAGCACGTCGCCGGTGCCACCTGTGGCTAGCGCCGGCACCTCATGGGGGTCTTCGCTCAGCCGGCCGTCGGGATGCGCCACCAGCGTGTGCGCGCCCTTGAGGACGATGATCGCCCCCCATTCCTTGGCCGCCTTGCGAGCCGCCCCGGCACGATCGGCCTGGACCGCTTCGATGGTCTTCCCCAGCAGCCGCGCCATCTCGCCGGGATGAGGCGTCAGCACCCGATTCTTGGTCAGGCGGGTCTTCTTGCGAGCCGAGTCGGCGAGGGCGTTCAGCGCATCGGCGTCCAGCACCAGCGGGCATTCGGCGTGCACCGCGAGGTCGAGGATCAAACGCCATGTCGAGCGATCGTGGCCGAGCCCCGGTCCGATCACCCCGGCCTCGGCGGTGGACAGCTGACGCAGAATCGAGTCGTAGGCCGCGTGGCCGACCGCGCCCGGCGCCACCTCGGGCACCGGCGTGGCCATCACCTCAGTGCATTTGGCGGCGAGGATTGGATAGATGGAGTCGGCGACCAGGAGTCTCACCAGCCCGGCGCCGGTGCGGGCGGCGCCTGTTGCCGCCAGGTAGGCGGCGCCTGTGAACCCGAGGCTTCCCGCGAGGACCACGACCGTCCCGAACGTCCCCTTGTGCGCATCGCGTGGCCGGTCGGGGAGGCTCACTGCTTCTGGCGCCGGCAGCAGCGTGTCGGTGAGATCGGGCATCTCGAGGTGCGAGGTCGCCACCGCGAGGTTGCTGTGGTGGGTGATGCTCACCTCCACGCGAGCTCCGCGGTCGTCACCCAGCAGCCGCACCCTGGGAGCGCCCCGAGGTCCCGGCAGCACCTCGATGCGGCGGCGCGGGAAGCAGATGCCGGTGCCGTCGAAGCACTTGATCACCGCCTCCTTGGCCGCCCACCTACCGGCCAGGCGTTCGACGTTGTCGCCGCAGTAGACCAGCTCGGCGGGGGTGTAGACCTTGTTCAGGAAGCCGCGGCCGGAGCGCTTGACCGCGAGCGCAATCCGGTCTACCGACACGGCGTCTACGCCAATGCGCTGCACAACCTCATTTTCTTCGCTATTCCACGGTGACGCTTTTCGCCAGGTTGCGCGGCTGGTCGACGTCCTGGCCGAGCTCGACCGCGACGTGGTACGCGAACAGCTGCAGCATGACCGTGTTCAGGATCGCCGCCGAGGCCTCTTCAACCGCCGGCATCTCGAAAACGTCGGTCGCCACACCGTCGAGCGAGCGGTCGCCCTTCGTGATCAACGCGAGCACCGGGGCGTTGCGCGCGGCGATCTCGTGTACGTTGCTGACCATCTTGTCCTTCGTCGGGCTGGCCGTGCAGATGGCGACGACAGGGAATTGGTCGTCGAGCAGGGCGATGGGCCCGTGCTTCAGCTCGCCGCCGGTCGTTCCTTCGGCGTGGACGTACGAGATTTCCTTCAGCTTCAAAGCGCCTTCGAGAGCCACGGGGTAGCTCAGGCCGCGGCCGAAATACATGAAGTTGCGATACCGGCTGTATCGATGCGCTATCTCCGCGATCTCCTTCTCTCGCTCGATCAGCTCGCGGACCTGGTCGGGCAACGCCCTCAGTGCCTCGACGAGCTCACGCCTCCGCTCGAGCGAGACGCGCTCGTTGACGGTGGCCAGGCGAAGCGCCAGCAGGCTGAGGCTCACCATGTGGGCGGCCAGCGTTTTCGTCGACGCCACGCCAATCTCCGGTCCCGCGTGCAAATAGATGGCGCCGTCGGCGTCGCGCGCCGCAGAGCTTGCGAACACGTTCGTCACCGCAACGGTGAGGGCGCCACGATCCCTGGCACGCTGCAGGCCTACGAGCGTGTCGGCTGTCTCACCGGATTGCGTCAGCACGACGGCGAGCGTCTTCGGGCCAAAGGTCGGACGGCGGTAGCGAAACTCCGATGCGTCCTGTGCACGCGCCGGCATTCCGGCCCAGTCTTCGATGAGGTGCTCGCCAATCATCGCCGCATGGCGCGACGTGCCCATCCCCAGCAGGAGGACTTCGTGGTACTCGCGCAGCTTTGCGTCATCGACGTCGACCTCGCGGAACGAGACGATGCCGTCGTCGGTGAGCCGGCCGCGCATCGCGTTGGCGACCGCCTCGGGCGTTTCGTGAATCTCCTTGAGCATGAAGTGCGCGAACCCGCCCTTCTGCGCCTGGCTCACGTCCCAGTCGACCTTCACGAGCTTCGGCTTGACCGTCATCCCGTCCAGTGTCGAAACCTCGGCGCCGAGAGGCGTGACGGCAGCAACCTCACCCTCGCCGAGCACGAGCACGCGCTTGGTGTACGGAATGATGGCCGTGATGTCGGAGGCGATGTAGTACTCGTGGTCGCCGAGTCCGACCACCAGCGGCGCGTTGAGCCGCGCGCCGATGAGCAGCTCGGGATCGTCGGTCGAGAACATCGCCAGCGCGTACGCGCCGTGGATGCGCTTGAGCGCAGCGCGAACCGCCGCGAGGAAATCACCCTTGTAGTTGGCCTCGATGAGGTGAGGCACGACCTCGGTGTCGGTGTCCGATGTGAACTCGTGGCCCTTCGCCTGCAGCTCGGCCTTGAGCTCGGCGAAGTTCTCGATGATGCCGTTGTGCACGACGAAGATCTTGCCGTGGCAGTCGGTGTGCGGGTGCGCGTTGACGTAGGTGGGCTTGCCGTGCGTGGCCCATCGCGTGTGTCCGATGCCCATCTTGCCGGTGGGCATGTCGGCTTTCAGCTTCTCGATCAGCGTGTCGACCTTGGCCTCTGACTTGGTCAGGCTGGTGTGGATCGCCTGGCCGGGCTTGGGAAGCTCCAAAACGGCCACGCCGGCCGAGTCATAGCCGCGGTACTCGAGGCGCTTGAGGCTCTCCATCAAGATGGGCGTCGCCTCGCGGTCGCCCAGGTAGCCGATGATCCCGCACATGCCTATCTATTAACTCCTAGCCGGGCGTTTCTAAACGTTGCTTGAACGTGGGGCTCTGGACCCAGGTTACGAGGGCTGCTACGGCGATGGTGTGGCGCAGTTCGGGTTGTAGGAGATGGCGTATGTCACCGTCGCCTTGGCTCGATTGCCCGTGACCCCGGTTGGAAACGGAATCGTGATCTGGAACGTGGCGTTGGAAGTGTGCTGGCTGAGGTCGACCGCAGGCAGCGTGATCGTGGCGATGCCGGACAGGGCATCGGGAGCGCCGGTCACGACGACCGCGATCGGGTCGACCGTGATGCCGGTGACACGGTAGCAGTTGGGCGGTGGGTTGGCGGCGGGCGCATCGATGAGAGTCACCTGGCGGCTGGTGGTTCCTGACTTGGCCTCGATGACGATGGTGACGGAGGTGATGTCAAGCGCTGTCGTAGGCAGCGTGTACCTGGTCAGATCCAGAGGGATTCCGTTCTGCTCCAATACCACCGGCGCGCCCGGAAACTTATACGAATCGCTTTCCACTTGAAGCGGGTAGTCGGCGTAGGCCTTGAGGTTCTTCTGCCAGCTGGCAGGACCGTTGAAGGTCACGGTACATGGAGGCGGCAGCCCGGCGCACTGTGCTTCCAACTTCGTGACCTGCCACCCGGTGGCGGGCGGAACGTGGAGCCGGGCGACCACCGCGAGCTGAACCACATTTTGCGTGTCGATGTTCAGGGCGATCGGCGTCGTCTGGACCGCAACGTTAGGGATGACCGACTTTCCGACCAGGTTCACCTTGACGCTGGGGCCAGGTAAGGCGGCGCGTACATCGGCGGTCGCGGCCGTGTTGCCGGCGTTGACCGCGCTCACGAGGTCGGCCAAGCCCGTGACTGTGACCGTGGTCGTTTTCGGCGGATTGATGAGGATGAGGCCAGACGGAACGGTGTACGCGATTCCGACCTGCAGCGTTTTGGACGTGGGCGGGTTCTGAGAGAAGGCGACGGCGCCGAGCATCAGCACCGCGAGGCCGAATGCCAGCAGCTTCAACTTCCAATCGTCGGTGATCCAGCTCACGCGTCCTTTTCCTTGTCTCCGTGTCTTACGTTCTCGCGCTCCTTGGCCTCGCCGTTAGCCCTGCCGTTGAGGAATCCCAACATGCGATTGGCGCCGACAAGACGCGCGGGAACTTTCACGCTCACACGGCGCCTCAGTCCGTCCGCGTCGAGGTTGCGGGTGATCTTGCCTTCCTCGATCACGGAGATGGCACCGGTCTCCTCCGAGACTACGAGGACGAGGGCGTCGGATGCCAGCGAAAGGCCCAGGGCGGCGCGGTGGCGAGTGCCGAGCCGCTCCCTCACGGTCCCTTCCTCGGGAAGCGGGAGCAAGCAGCCGGCGGCAAGTATCCGGTTGCCGCGCACGATGACCGCCCCGTCATGAAGCGGCGAGTTGGGATAGAAGATCGACTGCAGGACCTCCGCCGAGATCTCGCCATTGATGCGGACGCCTGTCGCCGCATAGTCCTCGAGGCCGACGTCGCGCTCGAAGGCGATGAGAGCGCCCGTCCGCTTGGCGCTCAGCCGCTCCGCCGCTCTGATCGTCTCGGAGATGGCCTGGCTGTACTGCGGAGTGCTGAACGCCGAGAGCGGACGGCCGAGGTTGCCGAGCCGTCCCAGCTGATCTACGGCACGTCGAAGCTCGGGCTGGAAGATCACGATGATGGCGATGGCCAGCAGGCCAGCGCCGTTCCTGAACAGCCACGCCAGGAGCACTAGATTGAACGTGGTTGCGAGCGCACCAATCAAGGCCAGCAGTACAAGGCCGACCAGGATCTGCGTGCCCTGGGTGCCGCGCACCAGGCGCAGCACGTAGTAGAGGATGAGTGCGATTACCGCGACGTCGACGATCTCGGCCCAGCCCAGGTGTCGAACGACCTCCTCGACCTGGACGATGAGTTGCTGGATGATCACTCTTTCTTGTTTCCCATGATCTCCGCCATCAGCGCCATCTGAGCGTAGAGCCGGTTGCCGGCCTGGTCGAACACTTTGGATCTCGGGCCGTCGATGACCTCGTCCGTGACCTCTTCGCCGCGGTGGGCCGGGAGGCAGTGCAGGAAGACTGCTCCATTGGCCGCGTCCATCAGCGCCCGGTTGACTTGATAAGGAGCGAAGATCTGCCGGCGCGTCGCCCGCTGGTCCTCCTGGCCCATGGAGGCCCAGACGTCCGTGTAGACGGCGGTGGCTCCATCGAGAGCGCCGATGTCGTTCGAGATGCGAACTTTCGTGATGCCTGAGCCTACGCCGCGGGCGCGCTCCAGGGTCTGGTTGGCAGGCTCGTAACCCGGCGGTGTGATGACCGTGAGCCGGAAGCCGAGCAGGGCCGCGGCCTC
>VBFD01000146.1:0-2436 GCA_005883585.1 Chloroflexota bacterium | reverse complement strand
TGCGCCAGGGCCCAGAAGTGCGGCGGCGTCCAGAAGAAGATGATGGCGAACAGCGCGAGCGCGGTGAAGTCGAGGCGGCCGGTCGCCGCGGCCCAGCCCACAAGCGGCGGCACCGCGCCGGCCGAACCGCCGATGACGATGTTCAACGGCGTCCAGCGCTTGAGCCACATCGTGTAGACGAACACGTAGATGAGAGCGCCCGCCAGCGCGAGCGCCGCGGCCAGCAGGTTGGCCCAGGCCCACAGCACCGCGAAGGAGAGGGCCACCAGCACGATGCCGATCGCCAGCGCGTGCCACGCCGGGATGCGGCCGTCCGGAATGGGCCGCCGTCGAGTGCGTGTCATCTCGGCATCGATGTCGCGGTCGAACCAGCAGTTGATCGCGTGCGCGCCTCCGGCGGCGAGCGTGCCGCCCGCGAAGACCGCGAGGACAGCCTCCACTCGTGGATGACCGTGAGCCGCCGGGATCATGACCGCGATTGCGGTCGCATCGAGGAGCAGGACGATGCGCAGCTTGAGCAGGCTGATGTAGTCACGCGCTCTGCTCAGCACGCCTGACCCGGCCGGAATGGTGACCGCGTTCACGCCGAGCTCCTCCCCACCGCCAGATGTGAAAGCTCCGCGCCGCGATCGGTTCGTGGAAGGGATAGCAGCGCGCACGTGAGCACGCCCGACCATAACAGCGTCGCCAGGGCGACGTGAAATCCATTGAAGAAGGCGCTGTCAGTGAGTGCCGCTCCGATGCCGACCGCGACCTGCGCGGCGAAGATGGTCAGGGTCGCGATTGCGCTCGACCCGATCCCGGATCCGGGGCCCCATCGCCTGATCGCAGCCACGAGCACGTAGACGATGTAGAGCCCAATCACCAGGACCGCACCCCGATGCAGCATCGTGAACGCATTGGCGCCGGCAAAATCCGGCGTGAACCCAGCCCCGCACAGGGGCCAGGCATTGCAGCTCTGATCCGCATTGCTGGCGACCACAGTCGAGCCGGTGAGCACCATCGCATAAGTCGCTGCGGCCGCCACAGCGGCCAGTCGGCGATAAGAACGATCGGGAACCCCGACCGACGGCGGACCGGCCATTACCGCGGTCGCGACCAGGAAGCCCAGGATCATCATCGCCAGGCCGAGGTGCACGACGACCAGCCACGGCTGGAGCTCGCTCGCGACGACGATCCCGCCCAGCAATCCCTCCCCCACCACACCGATCAGCGATGCGCTCGCGAGCCAGGCCACGAGCGGCCGCCGCGAGCGAAACACCACCCATGCCATCGCCACCGTCGCGATGATCAAGAGACCCGTGACGGTGCCGACCGCCCGATGGGAGTATTCGATGATGGCGTGCGGGTCCGCCGGCGGATACGGTCGGCCGTGGCACAGGGGCCAATCGGGGCAGCCCAGGCCGGATCCGGACACGCGCACCAGGCCGCCAAGCGCGATCTGCAGATAGGCGAAGGTCGCGGTCACGAACGCGAGACGGCGAAAGCCTGCGACGCCCATCAACTAGCGAAGTCTACTGACCACCAAGTTTCGCCAGCTCGGCCACCAGCACCCGCTCCTCGAGCTGGCCGATCTGTCGCGCGTCGATCGAGCCGTCCGCGCGCACGAACACCGTGATCGGCAGCGCGATCGCCCCGTAAGCGCGTCCGACGCTGAGGTCAGAGTCGAGAAGAGCAGGTTGATGGACGCCGACAGAGCTCAGGAAGCTGCGCGCGGCCTGTGCCGAATCACCTTCATCGACGAGCACGAGCTGAGCACTCGCCTGCGCTTCGACCTTGCTCTGCAGCATCGGCATCTCGACCTTGCAAGGCGCGCAGTAAGTGGCCCAGAAGTTGATCACGAGCGGGCGTCCCAGGAGTCCGGAAAGACTCACGCGGCGACCCTCCGTATCGGTGAGCGCGAAAGCGGGCGCGCTTCCCCCGGCGGATGAAGGGGGCTGCTCGGGGCCGCTGATGGTGAGCAAGGACTGCAGAACCTGCGGCGTCCCCCAGCCGTCACCGCCGGACGCGAGCTCTCGCAAGCCCTCCGCGCCGAGGGTCGTGACCAGCGCCGGCGAGATGTCGTGACCGACGTCCGGCACGCCGCGATAGACGAGGCGGATGTACCCATGACGATCGAGGAGCGCGAGCGTGGAGACGTGGCTGTCGCCGGTCGCGAGCTCCACCTGAAAGGTTTTCCAGAATGCCGTCAACGCATCCGCCGACCCGGTGGCGAACGTCCAGGAGGCGCCGAGGTTCTTCGCGTAGGTCGCGAGCGCGGATGGCGTATCGGTCGCGGGATCCGTCGTCACCTCGGCGAGCAGGACGCCGGCGGGCAGCTTCTGCTTCTCGAGCTGGGCGAACAGAGCCGTGTACAGGGGACAGGTTTGGTGGCACGTGGTGTGGAAAGCCGCGATGACGACGTCCTTGCCTGCGATGGTCGCGTTGTTGAACGGA
>VBFD01000145.1:0-476 GCA_005883585.1 Chloroflexota bacterium | reverse complement strand
TGCAGGCTGACGGTGGTGGCCGCGATCGAGTCCGCGGAGCGCGCCGAGCCGAGCACGAGCACCGTGCCCGTCGGCGGCTGCAGGTGGGGAAGCGTGATGAGAAGCGCCACGATCAGAAGCGCCACGAGCGCCGCGGCCGCCCACAGGACCCGAGGACCAGGCAGAGGTTTAGTTTCCAGCTAGAGGCCGGCCGCCGTACTTCGCCGCGATGCGATCCACATAGGCGGTGCAGAGGTCGGCGACCGCCCTGCTCTCGAACTGGACCACGTTCTCGGCGTTCTGCTCGCCGCTGTGAGAAAGGTTGAAGCTGCCGGCATAAACGTAGTCGTCGGCGACCAGGATCTTGGCGTGCATGAAGTCATGCACCGAGCCCACCGCATAGGGCGTCGATCGCTTCGATCCGAACTTCACCGCCGCGATGATGCTGTGGAAGGCCGCGATCTTCCAGGCCGAGGTCGACTGCTCGCCCCATTGAT
>VBFD01000059.1:5692-12163 GCA_005883585.1 Chloroflexota bacterium | reverse complement strand
GAGGCGTTCGGGTTCGTGACCCTCATTTCATGGCTGCGTCGGGCCTGCAGGCTATTGCCGGGCGCGGCTCTGCAGCGTGCCGAGGTGGCTCGCAACCTACCTTCATTGCCTGACACAAGCCAAGCCCTGGCGAATGGTGAGATCGGGTTCCACCACGCGGCTGTGATCGCGCACTCGGTCACCGAAGTCGGCGTTGAGCCGGTCGCGCGCCAGGAGTCGACGCTACTCGACGCAGCGCACAACCTCGATCCAAAGCGCCTCAGCTACGTCACCAGGACCATTCGCTACTGCGAGGACGCCGACGGTGCGCTGGCGGCCGACAACAAGAACTACGACGGCCGGTATCTCCACATCAGCCAGACGCTGGACGGTGTCTATGTGATCGACGGCAGACTCGACGCTGAAGGCGGCGCCATCGTGCGCGCGGCAATCGGCGCTTGTGAGCACCCGTTTCAACCCCACGATCAGACGACGGGCGGCCAGCGCCGCGCGGATGCTCTCGTCGAGCTATGCCGCCAACGCCTGGACGCAGGGACCCTTCCCGAGGTCGGCGGCCAAAAGCCTCATCTGACGGTGACCGCTTCGATCGAAACGCTGACCAAGAAGCCCGGCGCCCCTGCGGGTGAGCTCGATTGGGGACAGCCGATCAACGCCGAGATGGTCCGTCGCATTGCCTGCGACTGCGCCATGACCCGGGTCCTGCTAGACGGCAGGTCGGAGCCGATCGACGTCGGCCGCTGCACCCGTACATTCCCGCCGGCGATGCTGCGCGCGCTCGCCGCTCGTGACAAGCACTGCCGATTCCCGGGTTGCGACCGCCCACCCACTTGGTGTGATGGCCATCACGTCATCCACTGGTTGGACGGCGGTGAGACCAAGGTTTCCAACGGATGTCTCTTGTGTAGACGCCACCATCGATTCGTCCACGAGCTAGGCTGGCAGTTGAGGTGGGGCGCGCCCGGTGAGATCATCGCGATCAAGCCGTGGTGGCTCGGGAACGACTCGGGCCACATGGTTGGAGTTGCACCACCTTTAGCTTCTTAGGGATAGGAGGGCGGCCCATGGCAACCACGATCGAGAAAACCGATCTGAAGTCCGGCGCCGCGGCCAAATCGGCTTCGCGGCCTTTCCGCGCCAAAGACCTCCTCAACCAGGTCGTCATCCAGGGTCTCGCGGTCGCACCCGATGGCGAATCCGTCGTGTACGTCCGCCGCACCGTCGAAGACAACAAGTACGCCCGTCGCCTCTGGCGAGTCCCATTCAAAGGCGGCCGGCCGGACCAGCTCACGTCCGCGAAGAGCAACGACACCCGGCCACGCTTCTCGCCCGACGGCCGCACGCTCCTCTTCACCTCCGACCGCTCCGGCAAACCCCAGGTGTGGGTCATGGCGCTCCAGGGTGGCGAGCCGCGTCAGCTCACCGATCTTCCCAACGGCGCCGGCGGCGCCGAGTGGTCGCCTGACGGCAAGCGGGTGCTGCTCCTTGCCGGCAGCGGCGAGAAACGATTTCTCGTCGGCAAGACTGACGACCCGATCGCGCGGCAAATCCGCGACTACACCTGGAAGATCGATGGCGGCGGCTACCGCGACGAGTTCACAAGCGTCTGGATCACCGACCTGGAAAGCGGCAAGCCGGCGCGCATCACGGCGCCGGCATACGACGTCGGCGGCGCTTCCTGGTCGCCTGATGGAAAGCACCTCGCATTCATCGCCGACCTGCGCCAAGAGGCGGCGCTCCTGGAGTATCCGCAACTCTGGAGCCTCCCTTCCCGACCAGGCAAGGATGAACCCACGCCAATGGCCTCGCTCGCGGGGGCGGTCTTCAACGCTGCCTGGGCGCCGGCCGACCAGGTCGCCTTTCTCGGCACCAGCGAGCCCCAATCGCCAGGCTGGTGCAACGTCGACCTCTACCTCACGGACGGCGAAACCACCCGCCAGCTCGCCGCCGGGCGCGACCTCGACATCTGGAACACCACATACGGCGACTTCGAAGACAACGAACAGTTCATGCCGCAGCTCTGCTGGATCGATCAACACCACGTCGCGGGATTGGTGGCGCACCGTGGGTCGAGCCACCCGTATTCATTCGGTGCGGACGGCAGCGTGAAAGCGCTGGCCGAAGAAGACGTCGTGTGCAATGCGATCGCCGCCGGAGGCGGCCGCGTAGCCGTCGTCGCTTCGGCCGATGGACCCGCGGACGTCTACGCAGTCGACGACGGCAAGCTCCGCCGGCTCTCCGACGACGGCAGCAAATGGTTCGGCCCGTTCCATCGCCGCGTGGAGCGCCTCGAGGTCCCTCATCCCGATGGGCACAACATCGACGCCTGGCTGCTGCGCGCCGAAGGCGGCACGGGCAAAGCTCCGCTGGTCGTCGCGGTCCACGGCGGTCCCAACCTTTCGTACGGACCGACGCCGTGGCTCGAGATCTTCGCGCTGGCGGGCGCTGGATTTCACGTGATGTGGTCCAACCCCAGAGGCTCCACCGGCTACGGCCAGGAATATGCCCGCGCCATCGCCGGGAGTTGGGGCGGAAAGGATGCCAGCGATGTCCTGCGCGTCGCCGATTGGGCAGTCGACGAAGGACTCACCGACCGCGATCGGCGAGGCGTCATGGGCCTCTCCTATGGCGGGTTCATGACCAACTGGCTTCTCGGCCGCCATCCAGGCGCATTCAGCGCCGCGGTCAGCGAGAACCCGGTTACCGACATGCTCGCCCAGTACGCGAGCTCCGACTTCGGGATCCAGATCGGCGCCGGCGCCGTCGGCGCCGACCAGCCGTGGGACCACCTCGCCGAGTACCTCGAGCGATCGCCGTATTCCAAGATCCATCTCAACAAGGCCCCGCTGCTTCTGCTCCAGGCCGAGCAGGACCTCCGATGTCCACCTGGTCAGAGCGAGATGGTGTTCACGATCCTGCGGTCACTCGGCCGCGAGGTCGAGATGGTCCGGTATCCCGATGAGTCGCACGTGATGCTCATGATCGGCCGCCCCGATCGCCGGGTCGACCGGATCGAGCGCATCGTTGGTTGGTTCGAAAAGCACCTCGGTAGCTGAACGCGAAGGGCCGGCGCAGAAGACTGCGCCGGCCACTTCGATCAGCCGATCAGAACCCGAAGCACAGTGGAGACGGGACGCCCTGGATGTCTGAGACTGTGCGCCCTTGGTCCACGCTCGCTTGGTCAGTTGGCGATGACGTCACCGTGATACCCGGCATGCTGATGGAACTGGTGGCGGTACCCCGAGCTGACGTGGCGTTGATAACAGGGGGCGGTCCTCCACCCGGCTTGCCGGCGGCAATGTCCGTCAGCGACTGGGGTGGGCCGGGGCATCGGTCGGCGGCTGAGAGGATGGTTGCGTGGAGGCTGGCGCTCTGGACGCCACTTCCAACGACGAAATCGGAGTCGGGGATGAGGAAGCAGTCGGAGCCAGAGACTGTCGATCCTTCGATGGTGATGAACAGAAGTGTCGCGTGCTGCATCACCGACGTTCCACCCGACTTTCGGGTCGGCCTGAAGACGAAGTCGTTGCGGCTGACGCTCAGCTCAACGAACGTGGAGCTGTTCGGGTCAGGATTCCAGAAAGCGTTCGCGTCGGCGAAGTCGCTCGACGTATGGCCAGGGCCGAGAAAGCCCGCCGCGAACGCCGCGCTGCTTGTGATCGCGCAGACGATCAGCGCGCCGATCACCGTGACTGTCAACCTCTGTGCTCGCGTCATTTGGGGATGCCTCCACGTTTGATCCGGTCGCAGGTAAAACCTAGGCCGGGGAGGCTGGCGAGTCGTCAGTAGAGCTACTGAAAGTTAGAGAGGTCCGGCGAGAGGGTGGGCCGGCGATCGCGGCGGCAAGGACCGCGGGCCACACATACAGCCAGGGTGTGACGAAAACAAAAAACATCAGGATCAGCACGGGCATGATGTACGCCGCTGTCACCGAGGGTGACCGCCGCCCAAGCCAGGCGGACACGATGGGCGCGAACGAGAGGATAGTGACCAGCCCTATTCCGGTGACCGCGAATCCATTCCCCAGCAGGACCACGAAATAGGACAGCTCCCAGCAATGAAATGTCGCACCCGACCCGTCGCATCGACTGGCCGATCCTTCGAACAGAAAAAAGACGATGATCCCCGCTGAAGCCAGCGGCGCGAGCCCCACCAGAATTATGCGTATCGGACGCCAGAACCGTCCGGCGAATCCCACCAGCACACCCATGAGCGTGAGCACCGCAATGCCACCCCAACCTCCGAGGTTCGCCATGAAGATGCGAGTCTACGCGCGGGCTCCGCGTCGCTTGCCGGTCACGGACCGACGATGCGAATCGTCCAGAAGTCCGAAGACAAGCCCGACTGGATGAGGTACGCATACGGCATCGTGAAATAGCCCGCCATTCCCCACGCGGCGCCCCACGAGTTTCGCACCAGGAACCATTGATTCGCGTCCTCGTAGCCGACTGCCATCACCGCATGGCCGCCGATCGCCCGCTCGCTCGGAGCCGGCATCGGCGCGTGCCCGGTGCGCGCCACGGTCGAGCCTTCGAAGCTCTCGTAGACGGTGAACCCGAACACGAATGGATAGCCCGACGCCAGGCAGCCTTTCATCTGGTTCACATCCTGGACGAGGCTCTGGTACGAAACGGCGCGGTCGCCCGCGGCATCTGCATATGCCTTGGCGGGCGGCTTCTGCGTGAACTTGGTTACGTCGTACGGCCATTCGGGCTCGGGGCACACGCCCTGGCTGGCCACGGTCTTGATCCCATCGCGGATCTGCGCGCCGCTGTCTGAGGTGACCGTGCCTTCTATGACGCGTTCGTTGTAGTAGATGAACAGGCGCGACGGCACGAAGTCGGTCAGCCTCTGCTTCAGCCGGTCGAACTCGATGGCGCCGCCGATGGCGTTCGCCGTGCAGCTGCCGAGCATGCCCTGGTCGTAGACGCCGGGGCACTGCGGGCGCAGGTCCATCGATGCCGGCAGGGCGCTGAGAATCGGCGGTGGCGCCGCATAGATGTGGTCGCGCTCGTCGGGCAGGTCGGGGATCCAGCCGTAATGGGCGATCTTCCTCGGCTCTGTCATCTGCTCGTCTCCTTACCTCTGCGCAGCCGCCTCGCAAGTTTGGAGTGCTCGTCTCGTTCCAACTTGCGGAAGGTGATCCGCCAATGATCACGCCTATCCCACATTTGTCGACTACAAGCACCGCCTGAGGGGCGAGGCGGGACCCTTCCCCAACTCCGTGCCGGCGGTCCGCCCCGACCGCCGGTAAGTTTCCAAGTGAGAGTCCCCCCCGACCTCTTGACAGCGCCCTCCTCCATGTGATTGAATGACCAACCAGATTTGGTTGAGTGTTCAACCAACACGGTTTCACGTAGGAGAAAGGTCCAACTTTGCCAAGCGACAGCCGCACCAAGATCCTCGAGGCCGCATTCGCCGTCCTGAGCCGCGACGGCTACGAGAACGCCTCTATCAAAGACATCGCCGCCGAGGCCGGGGTCGCCCAGGGCCTCGTCCACTATTACTTCAAGTCCAAGCAGCAGCTTGTTCTCGCGGTGCTCTTCGAGGTCTGCAAGAAGATGGACGTCTACACCGCCGAGGGAGAGCAGGGGGCGATGGCCGCTTTTGAAAACTTCAAGACCCTGCTGCGCACCCGGCCCGACGCCCACACGCTCTACATCCAGCTGATCGGCGTCGGCCTCCACGACGAGGAGATCGGAGCGGGGATTCGCGAAAACATTCGCAGCGAACGCGGCAAGGTCGAGGAGCTCGCGCGTCAAGTGCTTGCGGAGCGCGAAACCGATCCACGCCCGGCCCGCGCAATCGCCGGCGCTGTTTGGGCGGGGATCCTCGGAATCATGGTCCAGAAGATGGTCGATCCAGATTTCAACGCAGACGAGGCGGTCGATGCTCTCGCCGCCATGTCGCTTCAAGCCGTCTATCCAGGCCACGAAACGGCCTAGTCACAAACAGAAAGGAGAAAGGGGACATGTTCGCGAGCTGGGGTCGTTTCGTCTACAGATTTCGGTGGGCCACGCTGGTCGGTTCCGCCGCGCTGCTGGCAATCTCCATCGCCGGCTTGCTCATGGGCGGCACGCTCACGAGCGGCGGACCGCTGACCAGCAACCTCGAATCGGCCCGCGCAGCGAACCTCATCACCTCGGAGTTCGCCACCTCGAAGGTGACTTCGAACTTCATCCTGCTATTCACCAGCAAGACCGAGTCGGTCGGCGACCCGGCCTTCAAGGCTGCGGTCACTGCGGCGCTGGCGCCGATCGAAGGCGACTCACGCATCAGCTCGCTCATCACCCCCTACAACGCCCCCAGCCCGCGCATCGCGCAGGCCTTCACCTCGACTGATGGACACCAGGCTCTCGTCAGCATCGACCTCAAGTCGAGCGGCATGCAGGCACGCAAGGATTACGACGCGCTTCGAGCGCAGGTTCACTCCGGCACGTTGACCGTCACCGGCACCGGGTTCGTTGCCATCAA
>VBFD01000059.1:0-5655 GCA_005883585.1 Chloroflexota bacterium | reverse complement strand
CTCAACATCGTCACGCTCATCGGCCTCGGCGTTTCCATCGACTACTCACTGTTCGTCGTCAACCGTTTCCGAGACGAGCTCGCGCGTGGCGCCAGTCGCGAGGACGCTGTCGCCACGACGATGGCGACCGCGGGGCGCGCGATCACGTTCTCCGGGATCACCGTTGCGGTCGGCCTGTCGGCGATGCTCTTCTTCCAGGGCACCTTCATGGCCTCGATGGGCGCGGCCGGTGCGATCGTGGTCGCGGTCGCCGTGGTTTATGCGCTCACTTTCCTGCCGGCCATGCTTTCCGTTCTCGGTCCCAGGGTCAACCGCCTTCGGATCCCGATCTTCCGGCGCGCGACCACCAGCGGCGGTTTCTGGCATGGGCTGGCGACCTGGGTCATGCGCAGGCCGCTGGTCGTGCTTTTGCCCGTGGTGGGCTTCCTGCTGCTTGCCGCCTCGCCTTTCATCCAGCTGCGGCTCGCCAACGGTGACGTCGACATGCTGCCCAGCCACATCGAGGCGAGGCAGGGCTACGACCAGATGGTCGCCAACTTCCCCGGGCAGGACCAGACCACGTTCAACATCGTGGTCAACTACCCGGACGGCTCGCCGCAGACGCCGGACCGCATCGCGAACCAGTTCGGTCTCACTCAGCGGATAACCGCCATACCCGGCGTGCTCCACGTCACCACCGCGGGCGTTGGGAAGCACGTCGTCCTGATCCAGGCCACAACGGCCTCATCAGCGACTTCGGATGCTTCGCGCAACATCGTCAAGGCGATACGGGCTGACCAGGGCGTCGTCGGCGGGCAGGTGCTCGTCGGTGGTCAGACCGCGGTCGACCTCGACGTCATCAAGTTCATCATCGATCGGACGCCGCTAGCGGTCGGATTCGTCGTCGTCTTCACCTACCTGGTGATGTTCCTGCTCACCGGTTCGGTGGTGCTGCCTTTGAAAGCCGTGCTCCTGAACTTCCTCTCCATCGGCGCGTCATTCGGGGCACTGGTGTGGATCTTCCAGCAGGGTCATCTGTCCGGCCTTCTTGGCTTCACGCCGCAGTCGATCGACCCCAGCATCCCCGTGATCCTTTTCTCGATCGTGTTCGGCCTGTCGATGGACTACGAGGTTCTGCTCGTGAGCCGCATCCACGAGGAGTACGTCCGCACCGGCAACAACACGCTGGCGGTGGCGAGCGGCCTGGAAAAGACCGCACGCCTCATCACCGGAGCCGCGGCGATCATGGTCACGGTATTCCTCGCCTTCGGTCTCGCCGAGGTGGTGATCATCAAGGCGATCGGCATCGGGCTGGCGGTCGCGGTCGCCATCGACGCCACGCTGGTGCGTGCCCTCGTGGTGCCGGCCGTCATGCGGCTGCTCGGCGATTGGAACTGGTGGGCGCCCCGCCCGCTCCGAAACCTGTACGACCGGGCCGGACTCGGCGACTTCACGGCCGAACCAACCGCCGATCGAGAGCTGGAAGTGGCTTAAGGACTATTTACCGGGTAGCAAGTCCGCCTTGCCCGTTTCGGTAGTGATGGACAACTTATTCGTCTTGCTACTCGTCGGCCTGATCGCAGGGTTCCTGGCCAGCAAGGTGATGACGGGCGCCGGCATGGGATTGATCTGGGACATCGTGGTCGGCGTTCTGGGCGCCTTCCTCGGCGGTTGGCTCGCCGGCTTGATCGGCATCGCGGTTGGAGGCCTGCTGGCTGAGATCGTGGTCGCATTCATCGGCGCGGTCATCCTGCTGTTCATCTTCCGGGCACTGGTCGGTCGCGGGGCGTTTCGCCGCGCATAGCGACTCAAGTCACGGAGGCCTCGCGATGACTCATCGCGAGGCCTTTTCTTTGTCCCCGATACTATTTCCCTGATGCCTGCCGCCCACAAGTGGGTCTACCACTTCACCGAGGGATCCGCCGCCGCGCGCAGCGCACGCGGAGAGCCGCGCGACCTCCTCGGCGGCAAGGGCGCCGGCGCCGCTGAGATGACAAAGGCGGGGATGCCCGTCCCGCCTGGATTCACCATCACCACCGAGGCCTGCCGCGCCTACCTCGCGAACAAGGGCAAGTTCCCTGCAGGCATGTGGGAGCAGACGACCACCGCGCTGAAGACCCTGGAGAGGAAGACCGGCAAGAAATTCGGCGATCCGAACAACCCTCTGCTGGTCAGCGTCCGCTCTGGAGCCAAATTCTCGATGCCGGGCATGATGGACACGGTCCTGAACCTCGGCCTCAACGAGGAGACCACCAAAGGACTCGCAAAACTCACCAGCGACGAGCGATTCGCTCTCGATGCGCGCCGCCGTTTCATCCAGATGTTCGGCAAGACCGTGATGGGCATCGACGGCGATCTGTTCGAGCATGCCCTCAGCGAGGCGAAGAAGCGCGCGGGGGTAAAGACCGACCCCGAGCTCAAGCCCGGCGATCTCCGCAAGCTCGTTACCAGGTTCCTGGCCATATATAAGGACGCGACCGGCCACGAGTTTCCCTCGGACCCAGTCCTCCAACTGAGAGCAGCCATCGAGGCGGTGTTCAAGTCATGGAACACGGACCGCGCCAAGACCTATCGCCGCGTGGAGCGCATCCCGGACGACCTCGGCACCGCCGTCAACGTGCAGATGATGGTCTTCGGCAACATGGGCCCGACGTCGGGCACGGGTGTCGCCTTCACCCGCAATCCCATCACCGGCAAGAAGGAGCTCTACGGCGACTACCTCGCCAATGCTCAGGGTGAGGACGTTGTTGCAGGCGTCCGCGACACAGAGCCGATCTCCGCGCTCAAACGGCACCTGCCGAAGGTTTATGCGGAGTTCGAAGGCTACGCGCGCAAGCTCGAGAAGCACTACAAGGACGTGCAGGACCTCGAGTTCACGGTCGAGCGCGCGAAGCTGTACATGCTGCAGACCCGCTCGGCCAAACGCACGGGTGAGGCGGCGGTGCAGATCGCCGTCGCCATGGTGGCCGAGAAGCTGATCACCCGCAAAGAGGCCGTCGCTCGCGTCGAGCCGCGCCAGCTCGAGCAGCTCCTGTTCCCGAGGGTCGACCCCGCGGCCAAGGTGCAACCCCTGGCGAAGGGCGTCCCCGCCTCACCCGGCGCGGCCAGCGGCGGCGCCGTCTTCGACGCAGACACCGCGGTGGAGTGGGGCAAGCAGGGAAAGGCCGTGATCCTGGTCCGCGTGGAGACCAATCCCAACGACGTGCATGGCATGGTCGAAGCGAAGGGAATCCTCACGCAGACCGGCGGCACCGCCAGCCACGCGGCGCTCGTCGCGCGTGGGATGGGCCGGCCCTGTGTGGTCGGAGCCAGCTCGATCGATGTCGACGAGGCCCAGTCTCTGAACAAGCACAAAGCCGCGAGCGCCATCCTCCGCTGGGCGGACGAGTTCCGCCGGCTCGAGGTGTGGGCCAACGCCGACTACCCGCGCGATGCGATCAAGGCGCGTGACAACGGCGCGCAGGGCGTCGGCCTGTGCCGCACCGAGCACATGTTCATGGAGCAGGATCGATTGCCGATCGTGCAGGCGATGATCATGGCCACCACAACGGAGGACCGCGAGAAGCAACTCGCCAAGCTGCTGCCCATTCAGCGCGGCGACTTCGAAGGCATCTTCAAGGCGATGGCCGGCCTACCGGTGATCATCCGGCTTCTCGACCCTCCCCTCCACGAGTTCCTGCCGAGCCTCGAAGACCTGATCCGCGAGACGACTCACCTCAAGGACACCGGCGAGAACCCCGAGCGGCTGAAAGAGGCGGAAAAGGTCATGTCGCGCGTCGAGGAGCTGCACGAGGCCAATCCGATGCTGGGATTGCGTGGCGTGCGCCTCTCGATCCTCTTCCCGGAGATCCCGCGCATGCAGGTGCGGGCGATCATGGAAGCGGCGTGCAACCTGCGCAAGCGGAAGGTCGACGCTCAGCCCGAGATCATGATCCCGCTGGCGGGTACTGTGGCCGAGCTGCAAACGGTGCACCAGGAGCTGAAGCCTGTGGCTGAGGACGTCCAGAAGGAAAAGGGAATCCGGGTCCCTTACAAGTTCGGCACCATGATCGAGATCCCGCGCGCCGCGCTCGTCGCCGGCGAGATCGCCAAGGAAGCGGAGTTCTTCTCCTTTGGCACCAACGACCTCACGCAGATGACGTTCGGCTACTCGCGCGACGACGCAGAGCGGCACTTCATCGTTCGCTACCTGGAGCGCAAGATCCTGCCGCGCAACCCCTTCGAGACGATCGACGAGAACGGCGTGGGCCGGCTGATGGCCATGGCCGTCACCGAGGGCCGAAAGACAAGGAAGAACCTCGAGGTGGGGATCTGCGGCGAGCACGGCGGCGACCCGGACTCGATCCACCTCTGCCACAAGCTGGGCCTGAACTACGTCTCATGCAGCCCCTTCACGCCGAGTACGACGCCGCGCGCATCGTCTGGAACGCCATGGCGGACAAGCGTCCCGCTCTCATCGCTCGCTGCGCCGGTGTTGACGATGTCATCGCCGCCGTTCGCTTCGCCCGAGAGCAGGACCTGGTCGTGGCGGTCCGCGGCGGTGGGCACAGCGTGGCGGGATTCGGCACCTGCGACGGCGGCATTGTCATCGACCTGTCCGGCATGCGTGCGCTGAGGATCGATTCTGAGCGCAGGGTGGCCCACGTCGAAGGCGGCGCTCACCTTTCGCAGCTGGACCGCGAGGCTCAATCGCTAGGGCTTGCCTGCCCTGTGGGAGTGGTCGGACACACGGGCGTCGCCGGGCTCACCCTCGGCGGTGGCATGGGCCGCCTACAGCGCAAGTTCGGCTTCACGATCGACAACCTGCGGTCCGTCGACCTCATCGCGGCCGACGGCAGTCGGTTGCACGCGAGCGAGGACGAGAACGCCGACCTCTTCTGGGGCATGCGTGGCGCCGGCCCCAACTTCGGCGTGGTCACCTCGTTCGAGCTGCGGCTCCATCCCCAGGATGCGACCGTCACGCATGGATGGATCGCGTTCCCGATCGAGCGTAGCCGCGAGGTCGCCGGCCTGGCTCGCGAATTCCTGGCCAACGCTCCGGACGAGGCCTGGATGTCGATCAACTTTGGGGTCGCCACCGACCCGCCCTTCCGGCCAGAGCAAGCGGGCACGCCGGTCGTGATGGTCTCCGTCACACACTCTGGTTCGCTGACGGACGCGGAACGCGACCTCCGGCCGCTCCGCGAGGGCATGGACCCGCTGATGGACACCTTCGCGCCGCAGCGATACATCGCCGTGCAAGGGATGAACGACGCAGCGATGGCCTGGGGCAAGCGCTTCTACATGAAGGGCGGATTCCTGGCGGAGCTCAGCGACGAAGCGATCGAAGCGTGCGCCGCGCAGATGATGCATGTGCCTGCCGGTGGCGAGTGCGGTGTTTCGCTTTGGTCACACGGAGGCGCGATCGGCCGGGTGTCCGATGACGCGATGGCCTTCACCGGCCGCACCGCCGCCTTCTGGCTTGGTCTCGAGGCTGCGTGGGAGGGTGCCGCGCTGGACGAGCCGCACAAGGCGTGGAGCCGGCGCGCAATGGCGGCGCTCAAGCCGTTCACGACCGTCGGGCAGTACGTCAACGATGCGGTGGAATCGGACGTGGGATCGGTCCGAGCGATTTATGGAGACGCCAAGTACGAGCGTCTGGTCCGGCTCAAGCGGACATACGACCCGGACAACGTG
>VBFD01000022.1:0-1975 GCA_005883585.1 Chloroflexota bacterium | reverse complement strand
GGATGGTGGCGCATGCCTGACACGATGGAGCGGCTGAAGGCGATCCTGGCCGAGGTCACCGACCTGCATCGGGCCGGCGCTGTCCTCGATTGGGACCAGGAAACATATATGCCTCCCGGCGGAGTGCACAACCGCGCGGAACAGGCGTCCACGCTGAGCGAGGTCACCCATCGACGGTTCATCTCCGACGAGGTCGGCCGGCTGCTCGAAGAAACTGCAGAGGCCACGGCCAAGCTCGACTTCGATTCCGACGAAGCCAGCCTCGTGCGCGTGACCCGCCGCGATTACGACCAGGCGCGCAAGCTGCCACCGGAGCTGGTCGCGGAGATCGCCCACGCGGGATCGGCCGCCCGACCCCATTGGCAGCGGGCGCGCCGCGAGTCCAACTTCGAGCTTTTTGCCCCTTACCTCGAGAAGAACGTGGAGCTCAACCGGCGAGTTGCCGACGCTCTGGGTTTCGAGAAGCGACCGTACGACGCCCTTCTGAGCCGGTCGGAGCCCGGGTTGACGACCGACCAGCTCGAGGCGATCTTCGACGAGCTCAAGACCGCCATCGTGCCGCTGGTCGCCGACATCTCTCGACACGCGGAAGCGGTCGACGACAGCGTGCTGCGTCGTGGCTTCGATGCCGACAAGCAGCTCCAGTACGCGCTCGACACGGTCACCAAGCTCGGCTACGACCTCGAGCGCGGGAGGCAGGACATCTCTACGCATCCATTCAGCATCGCGTTCGGTCCGGGCGACGTCCGCATTACCACGCGCGTGAATCGCGACTTCTTCAACGAGTGCCTTTTCGGTTCGATCCACGAGGCCGGGCACGGGATGTACTTCCAGGGCATCGGGCGCAACCTCGACCGGACGAACCTGTGGGACGGCGCCTCGCCGGGCGTGCATGAGTCGCAGTCACGGTTGTGGGAGAACCTCGTCGGACGCAGCCTCCCCTTCTGGAATCACTTCTTCTCGAGCCTGCGGCAGACGTTTCCCGAACCACTCAAGGGCGTCGACGCCGAGGCCTTCTACCGCGCGGTCAACAAGTCGTATCCGTCGTACATCCGGGTCGAGGCGGACGAGGTCACGTACAACCTGCACGTCCTGCTGCGCTTCGAGCTGGAGAACGACATGCTCGAGGGCCGTCTCAAGGTTCGCGACCTGCCCGAGGCATGGAATGAGATGTTCAAGTCGTACTTCGGGCTCGATGTCCCCAACGATCGTGAGGGAGTGCTGCAGGACATCCACTGGTCGTTCGTCGGTTTCGCGGAGTTTCCCGGCTACACGCTGGGGAACATCATCGGCGCGCAGCTGATGGAGAAGATCCGGTCAGAGATGACCGAGCTCGATCACCAGATCGAGCGGGGCGAGTTTGGGAACTTGCTGGGCTGGCTGCAGGAGAACGTCTACCGGCACGGGCGGAAGTTCACACCCAACGAGCTGCTGGAGCGGGCAACTGGGCGGCCGCTGACGCCGAAGCCGTGGATCGCATATGTGCGGAAGAAGTACCGGGCGCTGTATGGGCTGCATCTCGCGACGGACTAGGAAGAGGGAGTTGGCGCAAGGCCAGCAGGCAATAAGTCGTCGGGAATTGTGAGGGACGAAATTAACAGCACCTCTTCTTGACTCTCCAAACATCTGTTCGTACAATCTCAGTATGCAGAGTGGGGTGGGGGGAGTTGCACCCAGAGCCGGCGAGGAGATCGCTGCTGAGCTGATCCGCCGGCGCCAGAAGATCGACCAGGACGAGCTCGAGTTCTCGGTCCTCGCCGCCGCGTTCGCCGAGACCGACGAGTACGACTGGCAGGGCTTCGACAGCCCGGTCGCCTGGATCAAAGCCAACTGCCACCTGAGCGGTGGAGCTGCCGGAGATCGAATCTGCGTCGGCCAGCAGCTGGCGAGTCTGGACCAGAGCTCGTCAGCGATGGCAAATGGCGAGATTGGCTTCGCCCACTTCGCCCTGATCGCGCGCACATCAGCCGCTGTG
>VBFD01000021.1:0-11832 GCA_005883585.1 Chloroflexota bacterium | reverse complement strand
CTGCCGATCTCGGCCAAGGCCGTGGAGAGAATCGCTTGCGACTGCGCGGTGACGCGCATCATCCTCGGCTCCGATTCGACCGTGATCGACGTCGGGCGCGCCAAGCGGACGATCTCAGGACCCCAGCGCAAAGCGCTCAAAGTCCGCGATGGCGGCTGCACCTGGCCTGGATGCGACCGGCCGGTGAGCATGACCGAAGGCCATCACCTGGTCCACTGGATTCATAACGGTCCCGGCGACCTTC
Source organism: Chloroflexota bacterium (assembly GCA_005883585.1). Classification (GTDB taxonomy): domain Bacteria; phylum Chloroflexota; class Dormibacteria; order Dormibacterales; family Dormibacteraceae; genus UBA10449. The sequence continues at coordinate 11,588 of VBFD01000021.1, read as the reverse complement.
CGAATCTCACCCTTCTCTGCTACCGGCATCACTGGATGGTGCACGAGGGCGGATGGCAGATCGTGCGTACCGACGATGGTCGCCTGCTCACGATTCCGCCGCAGACTGGATTCGAACGCATGCCTCGGGGGCCTGATTAGTTGTAATTCGCTGGCTGCCAGATCCGTCACTAGCGGCTGATCCGGAAGAGCTCGGCCGCCATCAATATCCCCAGGTCGGCTAAGGGCCGCCGGTACGGAGTCAGTCGTCCCCACTTTCGTGGGCTGTCCGGAAAGAAGGGAAACCTCAGGTGTCCCCGATATGGCGCCACGATCCGATTCACGTCGAGCGAGGGGATCACCAGGCACTCGTCGCGAAATCTCCTGACTGCTCGATCCCACGCGACCCCGACCACCCATGTGGTCGCGCTCGGGCGGAAGCTCGCCACGTCGATGTCGATCGTTCCTTCAGGGTGCTGCCGATCGACACCGATCGTCTTGACCTGGATACCCAGCACCTGGCGGGACTTCTCGTGAAGCACCACTACCTCGGCGGTCTCGAGGTCGGGAAACGCGCGAAAGATCGTCAGCTCATCGACGTCGGCGAGACGGCGGGTGACCTCCACCTCGCCCCTGAACCCGGTCGCTCTCGCGATGGCGCCTCGAATCCGAGGTGGCGGAGAAACCTTGAACTTCGGCTTGATGCCCGCCAGCAGAGCATCTGCAAGCTGTTGGCGAGGAAACACATATTGTGCCCACCGGCTTGTGCGGCCCGGCACCAGCGACACCTGCGCCCAGAAAGTGGGCTTGCCGCGAACATGGCTTCGATTCGCGATGCGCTTGAAATCACCCTCGGTGATGACCAGAACGAATGGGCCGACGTGATCGTCCTCTAGCGCAACACCAAGAAGCAGCGCATCGGGATCCACCAGAGAAGCGGCCGGCGCGACGATCTGGAGAGAACCGTTGCGCAGCTGCGACCGGCCTTTCACCTGAACTGGAAACCACGATCCGTCTTCGATTCGATGAATCAGCGCATCGATGCCCCGATCCAGAAGAGGAAGAAATACATGCAGCCGCCCGTGTGACTGCACGACGAGCTCCACCCACACCTCCCACTCGGCGAGCTGCCCCACCACGCTGTCCTGGTCGCGATGCCAGGACGCTCGGCGCATTCCGATCGGGATTTCTACGCGCGGCCGGAGCCGAACTCGACCGGGGAAAGCGAATCGCGATTCACTTCGAGCCTGAAGATGTCCGGGCGTCCGTAATGCCCGGCCACGTCGAGGGTTCGTTTCGCCGCCGACGCGCGCTCTGGATCGCAATCGGCGAACAGGATTCCGTGCTTCTCGTGCAGCGGGCCCGCCACCACCTTGCCATCCGGCGCGACGATCACCGAGTCGCCCGGGTTGAACCAGTCCTCCAGGTCCGGGAACAAGCGCGTCCGATCGGGGAAGTCGGCTGGGACGTCCTTGCCTCTCATGGCGGTGCCGTTGCCAAGGACCCAGCACCGCCCCTCGGCGGCGATGTGCCGCATGGTCGACAGCCACGTGCTGCCGGCATCCCACGTGGGCGCGACGTACACCTCGCAGCCCTGCGCGAAAAGCGAGAAGCGCGCCAGCGGCATGTAATTCTCCCAGCAGATCAAGCCACCGATCCGGCCCGCCGGCGTCTCGACCACCCGCAGCCCGTGGGCGTCGCCTATCCCCCACAGCATCCGCTCCGGGTTGGTCGGCATGAGCTTGCGGTGCCGGTTCAGCACCTCGCCGTCCGGACCGATGAGCACGACCGCGTTGTACAGAGTGCCGCGGCTGAACTCCGAATCGCGCTCGTGGATCCCGATCGAAACCGTCAGCTTGTGGCGCCTGGCGGCAGCTTGAATCGGTTTCAGGTGCCCGGCTTTGAGATCGACAGCATTCTCGAGCAGACGGCCGTGGATCTTCGCGGTGAGCTCGTGGTCGTCGCCGGGACGAAGTCGCCACAGCCATTCGGGGTAGCCGGGCAGCCACGTCTCTGGAAAAGAGACGAGCCGCGCGCCACCCGCCGCGGCCTCGGCCACCAGCTCCACTCCGCGCTTGATGGTCTTGTCTCGATGGAGCAGCACCGGCGGGTGCTGGACGACGGCAACGCGATGCAGACTCCTGGTCTTGGTTTTCGGCATGCCGACACTCTATCCGGCCGTAGGAAAATCTCCCGCTCGCGACACCATGCTCGGCAGCTCCTTCCCGAGCTGCTGGCCCAGCCAACGTGAGCAGGCGATGAGGGCGTCGAGGTCGATCCCGGTCTCCACCCCCATCCCGCGCAGCAGATAGACCAGGTCCTCAGTGGCGATGTTGCCCGTCGCCTTGGGCGCAAACGGGCAGCCGCCCGCACCGCCCACCGACGCGTCGAGCGAAACGACGCCGCGCTCCAAAGCCGTCACCGCGTTCGCGTATCCCGTGTTGCGCGTGTTGTGGAAATGCGCGCCCACCGTCGCGCCTAGATCCCGGGCACCGCGCACCAATGCCTTCACCTGCGTCGGTACCCCGACCCCGATGGTGTCGGCGAGGCAGATCTCGTCCGGTGGGGCGGCCATCACGCGCTCGACGAGATCGAGAACGCGTGGGACGGGGACGACGCCTTCGAAAGGGCAGCCGAACGCGACGCTGATCGTGACCGTGATCGGCACTCGATCGGAGCGCGCACGAGGAACGAGGGCAAGGGCGGTGGCCAGCCCTTCCTCGGTCGTCGCGTTCTGATTCCGGCGGCCGAAGGTGTCGGTGGCCGCGAAGGCGTAGTGCACCTCATCCACGCCGGCCGCGATCGCGCGCTCGTAACCCATCTCGTTGAGGACGAGGCCCGCATATGACGTTCCGGGGCGCCGATGCAGCGCCGCCATGACCTCCTCGGCCCCGGCCATCTGCGGCACGAGCTTCGGGTTGACGAAGCTCGCCGCCTCGATGCGCTTCAGCCCGGCATCAGCGAGCCGGTCGCAAAGGTCGGCGCGCACTGCCGGCTCGAGCGTACGGTCCTCGTTCTGCAGCCCGTCTCGAGGACCGACGTCACAGACGATCACATAGATAAAGGTAGGGCGGCGCCCGATCGGGTAGGGGCTGCCCGCGATGAGCAGCCCCTTCCCTGTTCTTTATCCCGCGGGCCTAGCAGGGATTTGAGCCGAGGTCGTTGTGGTCGTCGTTGAAGCGGTAGGTCAGCGCCCCGCCAGCTCCGAACGCAAGATATGCCAGCTTGTAGAGGGACTGGCCGAACTCGGCAGTTGATGTGCCTCCAAAGCTGCTGCCGGTTGCTCCGGCCAGGCTCGCCTGACCCTCTTGCCACCGGCATGCCGTCCCGGCGGCCTGCGTAGTCGAGAAGATCGGATAGAAAGCGCTGCCGCCAAGGTCATTGACAGGCGGGTTGGGGCATGGCTGGCCGGTATTTGTCCATACGCCCGTAACCGGGTCCTTCGTCATGTTGGTCCCGAAGTTGCGGCTGCATCCGTAATTGGTGACGTTAAGCGCCGTAATTCTTGGGATGTCGGTCTCGAAAGCCACATCGGAATAGGGTTGGCCGTCATTGGCGCCAGTCAGAGGGCTGGAGAATGTGATTGGCGTCGGCGCCGTTGCGCTATTGCCGGCACCCGGCCAACGGTTGGCTTCATACGAGGCACCGTCGAAGCCATCGTTCTCGGCCAGACAGCCTGGAATCTTTACTCCAGGTGACTGATCGGTGCCGGCCGGGTTGGAAGAGAAGCTGGCGCCCTCAGCGCCCGTGAAACATAGGAATCCGCTGTCACCGTCATCGTGCTGGGTGAGTCCAGGACCCTCTTTTCCGGTGATGCCGCAGGCGCCCGATCCGAATCCGGCGCCGGGAGTCAACGACGAGCCGGCACCCGACTCCACGATGCTGTTGCACCAATCGAAGTGCCCGATCTCATCGGAGAACGCGATGTTGTAAGAGTGCGCCGCCCAGGGGACGCGGGTGCCACCTTGGTCCGTGCACACGGGCGTGGTCGAGTTGCCACCCGCCGCATTGTTGGGATAGATCCCAGCCGGGCAAGGCACGTTCAGAGCCGGCTGCGAAGTCGAGTACATCGGGTGAAAGTCGTACGGGACCGCGACACAGGACGTGCCTTGCGGCGCGTACTGCACGGTAGCGAATCCATTCTTCTTGCTCGTCGTCATGAACCCGCTGGTGCCGCTCGTCGAGTCGTCCAACACGATTTGCAGTCCATCACTTGTGTCGAACAACCTGACGTTGATCTGGTCGCCCTGGTTCATCAGAAACGTGTTGGGATTCATCGAAAAAGTGTCGCCATTCGAATCGACCGGATTCGCGGGTCCGTTGGCAACGCCATTCTTGGTGATGAACGCAAAGTTGACGTACTCAGGGCTTCCGATTCGATTCACACAAGCGTTGTTCAACTGGGTGCCGTGGATCGGATCCTGAGCGAGGCTGTCGATATTGAGAGCCGCGCACCAGGCCCCCGCTGTACAGCTGGTCGGGAACCAACCGGGCGGATAGAACTGCATCTCCATGAATGCAGTGCCGGCGTGCTGCGCCAGCGGTTGGATGTTGGTGTCGCTGTCTGGCACACACGTTTGTGTCACGTTCGGATAGGAGTCTGGGTCGCACATTGCCATGCCAAACCAGAACGCCGGGTGCAGTTGGAAATCCCATGTTGTACTTGTGCTCCCGGTCGCATCCGGATGCGCGACCGGCTGGGTCGGCAGAGTGAGGTGGTAGGTCATGTGATTGCCCGATCCGGGGACCTTCGAGTAGAACAGGACGGACGGCTCGTCGTGTCCGACGTAATACCCGAAGACCTCCTGCGAGTCGTGGACCTCGGTGCATCGAGCGTCCTGCTCACAGTTGATTACCTTATGCGTCGGACCCGCGGACACAGTTCCTAGCGGCAGGGCCACAAACACCGATCCCAAGATGAGGGGCGGGATCCCTGCCAGCAACACACGCAGCTTCGATCTCTTCATTCAGCGCCCTCCCCGCTAGCGATGGTCCTTAAGGTGGCCTTCAGAGGCCGGACCGCTCGACCTTAGACCTGGCCGGTGGCTATGTCAAATCCCGACTCTCAACAGGTCCCGGATCGGCTGTGAATGGGCCGCCTGGCCCAGACGGCCGACGCCCAGTAGATCCTCGATCGTCGCCACCAGCGAATAGTGGTCGTAAGCGGAGTTGCTCTCGCGATGCTCGAGCCCGGGCGCCATCACGATGGTCAGCACCTGGTTGGAAGCACTTCCGTCGTCCTCGTCCCAGGTGATGAAGAGCACGCCATTGTCCTTCCAGGCGGCCGACAACATGATCTCCCCCACGGTCTGCCTCAGCCACTCATCGCCCATAGCCACGCTGCAGTCATGAGTGTCGTGGCAGCGGTCCGGGGTGATCCAGCTGAACCTCGGCGTGTTGCCGCCGAGGTCCGCGGCCATCCGCGTTAGGGGCACCACGTTCGCGGGGCATGAGCCGCCGTAGTAGGCGAATGGGTTGTGGCCCGGGTCGTACGGGATCGGACTGTGCAGGCACCCGCCGTCGCCAAGACCCTCCATGTAGGCGAGCCAGCTCACGCCGGCGGTGGTCAGCTGGGTGCCGAGGTCTTGCTGCGGCAGCACGTGATAGCTGTCGTCGCTCACCCCCCAGGTCGATCCCGATGTGAGCGCCAGGTAATTGGGGACGCTTGGGTGCGTGATCGCGTGATAGTTGTTGGCGACCCCAAAGCGCGCGGCCAGTAAGGCGGTGAACGGGCCCGCAAGCGCCTCCTGCGGCGACTTGTTCTCCATGACGATCAGGAACACGTGTCGGGGGCCGACGCCGTAATCGACGTGACCGCCCCCGCAGCCCGCCAAGACGGCCACGGCGGCCAGAGCGGAAGCCACTTTCTGCAGTCTCTTGATTTTTAGAGTCACTCGATTTATCATGTGACTGGATCAAACCCCGAGGAGGTGTTCGAGATGAGCATGACCACAGTCGGAACAAGGCGGGAGAGGCTCCAGGGCCGCTGGCTCGGCCTGGCCGCCCTCACCATCAGCGGGCTCGTGCTGGGGCTCGACATCACCATCCTGGTCACAGCACTACCCACCCTGTCAGCCAAGCTCAACGCCACCACCGACCAGCTGCAGTGGATGTCCGCCGCCTACACGCTCGCCCTGGCGGGCTTCATGCTCCCAGCCGGGGTGCTGGGCGACCGGCTGGGTCGGAAGCGGATGCTGCTGATCGGCCTGGCGACCTTCGGGATCTCGTCGGTGATCGCGAGCCAGATGACCAGCGCCAACGGCCTGATCCTCATGCGCGTGGTCATGGGATTCAGTGGCGCAATCGTCCTGCCGCTCATGCAGTCGATGCTGCCGTCGATGTTCGACGAGGACGAGCGCCAACGCGCGATCGGCATCTCGGGCGCCGGCGCCTTCATAGGGCTGCCTCTCGGACCGCTGCTGGCCGGCTGGCTCCTGACTCACTACGACTGGGGCTCCATCTTCTTGATCAACGCGCCGGTGGTTGTCATCGGCGTGATCGGCGTGTGGTTCTTCGTGCCCGAAAGCAAGGACCCGAAAGCAAAGAAGCTCGACTGGATCGGCGCCATCCTCGAGGTGCTCGGGGTGACGGGAATCGTCTACTGCATCATCGAGCAGCCCCTACGCGGCTGGACGGATGTGCAGGTGTTCGGCCCGATCGCTGCGGGTGCTGTTCTGGTTGCCGCTTTCGTCGTGTGGCAGCTGCGCGCGCGGTTCCCGCTCATCGACCTGAAGTTGTTCAAGAGCGCGCGATTCTCGTGGGCGACGGTCGCGTTCACGATCGTTGGCTTCGCGATGACGGGCGTGCTTTTCATCCTGTCGCCCTTCCTTCAGATCGTCCAGGCCAATGACGCTCAGGGCACCGGCATCCGTCTGCTGCCGTTGATCGCGACCATGATGGTCGGGGCCTTCAGCACCGATTTCTTTGCCAAGCGCCTGGGGACCAAGGTCGTGGTCACAGGCGGGATGCTCGGCAATGCGGTGGGCATGTTCATGCTTTCCCGCGTCGGGGTCGACACCGGCTACGGGCTCGTGGCCGCTGCACTGGCCGTGACGGGCCTCAGCATCGCGTTCACGATGATCCCCTCCCTCGACGCGATCCTCGGGTCGCTGCCGGCGGGCGAGACGGGTGCGGGAAGCGCCCTCACACGCACACTGCAAAACATCGGCTCGACGTTCGGCGTCGCCATCATGGGCAGCATCCTCAACGGCGCCTACCAGGCCGGGCTCGCCGGCCATCTGGGTGGCCTGCCGGCGCAGGTGCAATCCGCTGCACAGAGCAGCGTCGCTGTCGCGGCGGCGATCGCCCGCCACCTGCCGAGCCCCCTCGGCGCCCAACTCCTGCGAGCAGCGCAGGACGCTTACTCTCAAGGGATGTCGGAGGTGATGCTGGTGAGCGCGGCGATGATGGTCGGCGGCGCGATCCTGATGGCGCTTTTCCTGCCCGCCCGCGCGCCACGGGAAAGCCACGCGGAAACACTCGAGATGCAGGTCGCCTCTTGAGCCCGACTGGATTACGCGAGCGCAAGAAGCTCAAGACCAAAGAGGCGATCCAACGCGAGGCCCTGCGCCTCTTCCAGGAGCAGGGCTACGGAGAGACGACGATCGAGCAGATCGCGGCTGCCGCCGAGATCTCCCCCAGCACCTTCTTCAACTATTTCCCGACCAAAGAGGACGTGGTCCTGTTCGACCGCTACGACCCGATGATCTTTTCGATGATGTCGTCGATACCGCCGAGCCAACCCCTGAGCGCGGTGGTGTACGGGCTGCTAGATGGACTCGCTGGCGTGATGGAGCGCGACCACGACGTCATCCTCGCCCGATCGAAGCTCTCGCTCGCGGTGCCCGAGCTGAGAGCACGGTTCTGGGAGGAGATAGAGAAAGCGCGAGATCTCATCGCGGGCGTGCTGGCCACCCGGACCGGTCGCGACGCCTCCGATTTCGAGCTGAGGGTCCTGGCCATGGTCTTCTTGACCGCAACTTTTGAGGCCATCCTGGAGTGGATCCGGCAAGACGGCCGAGGCGACATGGTCAAACTCGTCCGACGGGCTCTTGACCTGGCGCAGATCGGCCCGCGACTCGACGAGCTCGAGTCCGCGTCCCGCAAGACCCGCTAAGTCCCCGCCAGACCAGCCTCGTAGGCAAGGATCACCGCCTGCACGCGGTCGCGTAGCTCGAGCTTGTCGAGCACGTGTGCGACATGAGTCTTGACGGTGGTCTCGGCCACGTGGAGCCTTGCTGCAATCTCGGCGTTGGTGAGCCCTCGCGCCACCTCGCGCAGCACTTCGACCTCGCGCTCCGTCAGGCTGTCCAGCTCCTTCGGCCTGCGCCCGCTCGGTTCCGGCCGCTTCGCAAACTCTTCGATGAGCCGCCGCGTGACCGAGGGCGCGAGCAGCGCGTCGCCTGAGGCGACCTCGCGAATGGCGCGGATGAGGTCCTCCGGAGGCGCGGCCTTCAGCAGAAATCCGGACGCGCCGGCAGAGAGGGCGTCGAAAACGTACTCATCCAGCTCGTAGGTCGTGAGGATCACGACCCTTGTTGTGCTCGCCAACTGTCGCGTCGCCGCGAGGCCATCCAGACGCGGCATGCGAATGTCCATCAGCACGACATCCGGTTTCTCGCGCCGGACGAGGTCGACCGCGTCCTGGCCGTCGGCGGCCTCGCCGGCAACCTGCATGTCCGGCTGCGACTCGACGATCATGCGAAAACCCGCGCGGACGAGAGCCTGGTCGTCGGCGATCGCGACTCGGATCATCCCGTTGGAAGTTTGGCGCGAACGACGTAACCACCCAGCGAACCCGAACCGGAGGTGAGTTCGCCGTTGAAAAGGTCGACACGCTCGCGCAGACCGATGAGGCCGTGGCCGGTGGACGCGCCTACAGGCTGCTGCGCACCGATTCCGTTGTCACTAACGGTGAGCAACACCGCATCAGGTTGATACGCGATGGTCAACTCGACGCGGCTCGCATGCGCGTGCTTGAGAACATTAGTGATCGCCTCCTGCAGGATGCGATAGGCGGACAGGTCCAGCGCGGCAGGAAGCGGCCTGGGTTGGCCAGTGACTTTGAGACTCGCCTCGAGCCCCGCCTCCCGCGCTGTCTTGATCAGTGCGTCGACCTGGTCGAGCCCGGGCTGGGGAGCAAGTGGGGCGTCGTCCGATTGCTTTCGCAACACGCCCAGCAGCCGGTTCAGCTCCGCCAGCGTGTCGCGAGCCGTGCTTTCGATCGATTGCAGGGCTTCTTTGCTCGAGTTCTCCGAAACCCGGGCGGCGCCCGCCTGAATCGCCATCACGCTCACGTTATGCGCGACCACGTCGTGCAGCTCGCGCGCGATGCGCAGCCGCTCCTCCTCGGCTGCCTGATCGCGTTCTTGCTTATGGCGCGCGACGACGTCGATGAAGAACTGGCGTCGCGATCGCATGTAGTCACCGATGACCCAGGCCACGAGTGAGGTCGCGCCGGCCGGGATCAACGTCCGGCTGACTGGAAACTGGCCGAGGACGAGCAAGGCAACCGCCAGAGCGATGATGGCGATGGCGGCGCCGGCGACGATGAGACGCGCGACGGTCCTGTCGTAGACAGACACTGCATAGACGGCAAAAACCAGCGCAGGTCCCGATGGCTCATTGGAGAGTCCCGTCGCCCACTTGACGATCTCGACGCCGGCGATGACGAGCAGGACGGCGACGGGATATTTCCGCCTCCACCAAAGTGGCAGTGCTTCGCCAATTACCAGCACCACGGCCCACGCGGTGAACGTTCCGAACCGAAGGTAGGAGCCGGCAACTGCGGCGATTCCCAGCACCAGGTTGAACCCGACCACGACCCAGTCGGTAAGCCGCGGCCGGCCTGTGATCCATGACCACGGCCGGCCGCGTAGAGGTTGTTGTCGACGAATCTGTTGGTCTATGTGACGTCCCTCAGCCGAAGCAAACCGGCCGCCACGATCATCAGGCCAACACCATAGGCCGCGAGCACCAACACCGCACTCTCGGCGCTGATCGCCGGGGCGACCGTTCGGCCGAACGCCGGCGATGTGAAGCTTTGCGCGAGCGCGTTGACGTTCTGCCCGACGAACAGGTTTCCGATCCACTGGTAGGTGCCGTTATTAATGCTGTCGATGAAGCGGACGGCGAGCAGCTCGACGGCGAAGATGTAGATCAGCCCGGCACCAAGTGCCGCCGCGGACTGCCGAATCAGCACGCCCAGTGCGAGCCCGATGGCTCCCTCGACCGCGAACGCGAGCCAGATTGCCCCGAATCCTTTCACGATGTCCGTTACTGCGGGCCACGTGATGGCGTGGCTCTGGAACGACGCGATTACGACACTCATGACCGCACCGGTGACAAACAGCACGATCGCGAGGATGCCCATCCACATCGTGAAGACGACGGCGCGGCCGGTCCACACGGTCAGGCGCCCCGGGCGCTGGGTGAACATGGTCTTCAGGGTTCCCCACCCGAATTCGGAGCCGGCAAATTGCGCTCCGAGGACAATTGCGATCGCCGCGCCGACGGGAAATGCTGCGCCCATCACGAGGTTGACGAACTGGTCGGGGAAGAGGGTGAGGATGGAGACGAATCCCCCGCGGTCTCTGGAGCCCGGGTGCAACGCCTGGTACCAGTTGAGGCTGTACACGAGCAACGTGATCCCCGCGATGAGACCCGAGGACACTAAGAACGCCGGCCGGAATCGGAGCTTACGCCACTCAGATTTGATGGTTGCGATCATGACCCTTGCTTCTCCCCTGTCAGCTGGAAGAAGACTTCCTCCAGCGATCTTTCGTATGGACGCAGCTCGCTGACGCCGACGCCGGCGCCGACGAGCTCGCGGTTGATGTCAATGCTGTGCGTGGGGTCGGTGGCCAGGTGGATGAAACCGTCCTGGCGGCTCACGGCCGCTGCGCCGAACATCCGGCTGAGGATCTCTGCCGCGCGATCCGATGAGTCGGCCCTAACGAGAACTCCCTTCTCGCCGATGAGCTCACGGACCGTCGACTGGCTTACCAGCTTGCCGCCGCTGATCACTCCCACGCGGTCGCAGATCTGCTCGACCTCGCCGAGGAGGTGGCTCGAGAGCAGAACCGTGCGGTCACCCTGGCCGATGTCCTTGATGAGCTTGCGCATCTCGGCCATGCCCTGCGGGTCGAGTCCGTTGGTGGGCTCGTCGAGGATCAGCAGGTCCGGGTCTTTCAGCAGCGCACCCGCGACGCCGAGCCGCTGCTTCATCCCGGTCGAGTACGTGCCGAACTTGCGCCCGGCCCTGGACGTGAGCTCGACCATGTCGAGCACTTCGTCGACGCGCTTTTGCTTGGCGCCCGCGAGGTCGGCGACGACGCGAAGGTTTTCCCGGCCCGAGAGATATGGATAGAAGCCGGGCGACTCGATGAGCGAACCGATGCGGGCGAGCCCCGCCGGGCTGCCGGGGGCCTGCCCGGCTACGGTTGCCGTGCCCGAGGTCGGCCGGATCAGGCCGACGAGCATGCGCAAGGTCGTGGTCTTCCCGGCCCCGTTGGGGCCGAGGAACCCATAGACCTCGCCACGTCGCACGCTCATGTCAACGGAATCGACGGCGAGGACTCCGCTCCCATATCGCTTTGTGAGACTGTGGGT
>VBFD01000020.1:45069-50849 GCA_005883585.1 Chloroflexota bacterium | reverse complement strand
TCCGACGACACGATCAAGGTCGCGGGCAAGCGCCTGGGTCCGGCGGAGGTGGAATCGGTGCTCGTGGGGCATCCTGCGGTTGCCGAAGCGGCCGCCATCGGCGTCCCCGACGAGCTCAAAGGCGAGGTCCTGGTTTGCTTCGTCATCCTGCGACCCGGACAAATCGCGACCCACGACCTGGAGGTCGAGCTCGAGGACCTGGTGGCGGCAGCGTTGGGCAAGCCGCTGCGGCCGAAGGCCGTCCATTTCGTGAGCGACCTGCCGCGCACCCGCAACGCGAAAATCTTGCGCCGCGTTGTCCGCTCCGTCTACACGGGCAAGGACCCTGGCGACCTTTCCTCGCTCGAGAACCCCAGCGCGCTCGCCGCCATCGGTGCGACTAGAAGCTGAGGACTTTGTCCGCTTCCATGGTGAGCCGCGCCAGATCGGGCGGCGTGATGAAGGACGCGTTCGGGGTCATCATCGACGGCAAGACCCCACGGGCCTCAGCACAGCCTTTTCAAACGTAGAGGGGAACGTTCTGCTCCAGGCACTTGTCGAGCAGGTCCCGCAGCGGCGGCACGCCCTGCCCGTAGACGTTGGCGATGATGTCCGGCTTGAGGAGCTCGGTGGCGTCGCCTGCGAGGGCAACCGCGACTTCGATGTTCGCCGGCTTGGCGCCGTTGGCGGCGATGTGAAACGGGATGCTCGCGCGCGTGGGATCCGTCGGTCCGCTCGCGGCGACGATCAGCAGTCCTGGCACGGCGCCCATTATCAGCCGTTGTGAAGCTCAGCCGCCGAGATTGGGTCCGGCTCCTGCTGTTGTGGCTGGGCGGGATCGACCTCCGCCTGACGATGCTGGCGGTGCCGCCACTGATACCCCTCATCCACCGCGACCTGCACCTCGACGAGAAAGGCGTCGGAGCGCTCGTCTCGCTGCCCGTGCTCCTGCTCGCGACCGCAGCCGTGCCGGGCTCGCTGCTCATCGCGAGGCTCGGCATACGCGGCGCGCTGATGACCGGGCTCGGGTTGGTCGCCGTGTTCGGCGCCACACGCGGCCTGGGGCCGAGCACGCCGGTGCTGTTCACGTCCACATTCCTGATGGGGCTCGGCGTCGCCGTGAGCCAGCCCGCCTTCCCCTCGATCGTCCGCGACTGGTTCCCGAGGCGCATCGCCATCGCCACCGCCGTCTACAGCAACGGCATCCTCATCGGCGAGACGCTGCCTACGGCGCTCACAACGCCCGCCGGCGCGCTGCCTGCCGCCCATGGCGACTGGCGCTGGGCGCTGGCGTTGTGGTCGGTGTTCGTCGCCTTCAGCGCGGTGGCCATCGCGATCGCCGCGCCGAAGCGCGGACCCAAGCCATCGGTCCCGACGCGTTGGTGGCCGTCGTGGCGCGAGGGCCAGACGATGCGCATCGGCATCGTGATGGGGATGGCGTCCGCCATCTATTTCGCCACCAACGCCTACATCCCCGACTTTCTCGACCAGACCGGCCGCCACCAGCTCATCTCCCCCACCCTCGCCATCTTCAACGGCGCCCAGCTCCTGACCGCGCCGGTGGTCGCGATCTGGGATCGGCTGCTGACGGGCCGAGCGGGCTTCATCGGATCGGCGGCGCTGATGGTGGCGGCGCAGGTCGGCATCGTCGTGACGCCGGGACCGGCCATCTTGATCTGGGCCCTGGTGCTGGGCTTCGCGGCCGCGCTCGCGTTCATCGTCGTGCTCACCATGCCGCCGCGCATCGCCGCGCCCGGCGAAGTGCACCGCATGAGCGCAGGCGTGTTCACGTTTCAGTACGCGGTCGCGTTCTTCGTGCCGCTCATCGCCGGCGCCGTGTGGGACGCGACGGGCCGCGCCGTCCTGGCCTTCGTGCCCGGGATCATGGCGGCCGTGGTGATGGGCTGGCTGGCGTTATCCCTGCGGATCCCGCCGGCCGAACCCCGCGCTAGAGCGACTTGAGCAGGCGGTCGAACTCTCCCTCGTTGAGCGCGCGCATCGTCTCGGTCGAGACATTTTGGCCGCGGCCTCACGGCGCTTGGGGTGGTCCTTGACGTTTCTGATTCCCTGCTCGGTGAACTTCATCAACGAGATGTAGGTCGGCATGGCGGTTGCCCTCCTCGTGAAAACGAACTCACACCCTCAGCGCGATGCTATCAGGGGAATACGCCGTTCTTGAAGTCGTCGAGGATCTCGTTCGCGGCGCGCGCGCCCTCCTCCGCGCCTCCTTCCATGAAGCCCTGGAAGTTCGTGGAGCAGTGCTCGCCGGCGAAGTGGCATTTGCCGGTGTGGATGTCAGGCTGGCGAAGGCCCTCGTAGCCGCTGAACTGCGTGTACTGGCCCACCTTCCAGTACGAGTACGAGCCCAGTAGGAACGGGTTCGTGAGCGGCACGTCCAGCGTCGCAATGCCGTTCCACTGCTTCGTGATTCCAGGGAACACCGGCTCGATCTGGCTGAGGAAAGTCTTGGCAAAACCCGCGACGACCTTCGGGTCTGTGGGATTGCCGCTGAACGACGCCAGGGGAACTCCGCCGCCGGTGTAGTCAACCAGGATCCCGGTCGATCCGTCTTGCGCGCGGGTGACGTCCCAAGTGTTCTGGTAGCCGGTGTCGGAGTAGGTCGACCCATTGCCGAGGCCCCACGGTCCCTGCTGGTTCCACAGCCGGCTGTTGAACTGCAGCTGCAGCTTGCAGTTCTTGCCATATCCGAGCTGCTGGATCGCGATCTGTTTGATGGTGTCGAAACCCGCGGCGCGGTAGTCGCGATCCGAAGTCAGAAGCGTGCGCAGGACTGAGAACGGGATGGCCATGATCACGCGGTCGACCACGCTCGTGAACTTTCCGCTCGGGCCGTTCAAGCTCAGCGTCCAGGAACCATCGGCATTGCGAACGATGCCTGTCAGCGCGGTGTTCAGGTTCAGGCTGGCGGCAGGCAGCGCCGCGGCGATCGCCTGCGGCAGTCTCTCGTTGCCCCCGGCGATGTGGTACCGCTCGTCCGACGCGCCGAAGATCCTGAACTGGCCCGGCTGCGGCTGGAAGCCGAGGAGGTAAACCATGTTGAGCGAGCTCTGCTCGGTCGTGACGTTGCCGTACTCGATGTTGTAGGCGACATCGAGCAACTGCCCCATCCGCGAGGTATGGCCGCCGGGCACGCGGGTCTCGATCCAGTCGAACAGGCTCAGGTGGTCGAGGTCGAAGCCGGCTTGGTTGAAGCTGTTGTACAGGGTCGGGAACGGCGCTGACGTCAGATCCTTCTTGACCGCGTTCCAGACCGGGTTGAAATCCACGTTCTCCTGGGTGGTCGTGTAGTAACCGCCGAAAAAGAAGTCGGTTTCGGTCGACTGGTTCGGCTCCGCGGCCAGCAGGTCGACGGTCGGGAGCTTGAAACGTGTGGTGAGCCCCAGGATCGTCTTGTGCTTTGAGTCGATCAGCTCGCCGCAGTGCTCGCTTGTCTGCCCGTTCCACGACGTCGTGTCCGAGTGCATGCGCCCGCCCCAGCGGGGCGAGGCTTCGTAGACGGTCGACGCGATGCCGGCGTCCTGGAGGGTGAGGGCCGCGTTGAGGCCCGCGATTCCGCCACCGATGATCGCGATGCGCGACGTCCCGCCAGGCTTCGGTCGAATGGCCGCCATGGCCGCCACCGGCCCGCCGAGGGCGGCCGCCCCCACGGTGACGCCGGTAGCCTTGAGGAAGTCACGCCGGGTCAACCGCATCAGGCTGCGCTCTTCCTGCACGGCTTCGACGGTGCGTCCCGACCTCTCGGCCTCCTCGAAATCCTCGAAGAGGACCTGGAACTTCCTGAGCAGTGGCGTTCGCGGCATCAGTTTTCCTCCTGGTGGGTGATCGCTTCGTCAACAAAAGACCGGAGGGGATTGCCCCCCTCCGGTCTGAACGGCGATGTCAGGGGATGGTCAGGGTCGCCACCACCTGCTGCTGGTAGTGGTTCGGGTTGCTGCCGTCGTCGAAGGTGCTGACCGAGGTCGTGTAGTCGAACCCGCCTCCGGTCGTGTTGCCGAAGTAGTCGCCGATGAAGCCTGCGGTCGGGTTGCACGAGCAGAACCGGTATGCCGAGTTCAGCTGCGGATCCCAGGTGTGCTGGCTCAGGCGGATGTTGCGCCCGAGGGGGCTGAGTCCCGGCGTGTAGAACTGAATGCTCGTGTTGACGCAATAGTTGGTGGCGCCGTACGGCGGGGTGCCTGGGAAGTTCGGGTTCACGGTGTCCAGCGCCAGGCCGGCGTTGATGGCCTCCATCGTTCCAGCCTTCGGGCAGGCAAGACGCCGGTCATAGAAGTTGACGCTGACCGTTCCGCTGGCGGCCACCGCGAGGTTGGGCTGAAACTCGTCGACCGCGCTCGTGTTGTCGTTCACCTGGATGGGCGTAGTCCAGCTCATACCGCCGTCGTAAGAGGCGGTGATGAGGACGTTGGCGACTGTCGTCAGCCGCTCGTTGTAGGCGATGTACAGGGGATAGTGTCCGTTGACCAACTGCGTCCCCACCGCAAACGTGTTGTCGATCCCGTCGGTGAACGTCGTGTTCAGGTACCCGCCTACGAACGCGGGGCCCGGGATGTTCTGAATGGCGGTTGCGAGGTTGATCCATGTCCTGCCGCCATCCATCGATTTGTCGGTCGAAACGCTGAAGCAGCAAAATCCGTGCTTGCCAGGGAAGTTCGTCACCGACGTGTAGACGGTGCCGTCCGGCGCCACGTGCGGCAGCAGGTAGCTGTCGCTGGCGGTGTTGTTGACCGTTGGCAGAAGGTGAGGCGTCGACCAATCTGTGTGCGTGCCGTCGGCTTTCGCCAGCGCGGTGGACACGAACGGCTTGCTGTTGATTCCATCAAAGACCACCCACATGGCGTAGATCGTGTTGTAGAAGGAGCTGCTCGGGTTGGTGTCGATGGTGATCCATTGTTTGTCAGGCTCCTGACCCTTGGCGGCGTACGGCGCAACAAAGTCAGGGCCGGTGGCGCCCGCGGCGTTTCGGTGCGAGGTGAACCACTGTGTCGCCGTGGTGGCGCCGTGCGGCCGCACCGCGATCGAGATCACCTCCGCCGGCTGGGATGGATTCGGTTCCTTGTTGGGGTTGGTCTGGAAGTTATGGGAGCCGTCTGCGTTGTAAAAGAACTGGTACGGCAGGATCAGCTCGTAATAGTTGCCGAACCCGTCAAAGGCGCCCACCGGGTCGGTGTCGTCGGTCCAGCCCTCGTAGCCCGGAATATGGCCCTGGACCGGCCAGCTCGCGCCACCGTCAAATGACTCGTAGAAGCCGAGCACGTGGTTGTAGCCCTCGGCACTGGCAAACCACTTGACGGAGCCGATCAGGTGCCTCGGGTTGGTCGGATCGACCCGAATGTCGGACTCGGAGTGGTTTTTGACCAGCATCGGTTGACCGGCAGGAAAGCCGGCGTTGCTGCCGGCCTGGGTCGCATATCCACCGGCGCCGATGTCCTCGCCGGTCGTCGCGCCCGGGCATGCGGTCTCTCCGCTGAAGCCGTCGTTGGGACCTGCGTTGACCGCAAACGGGACCTCAGGTCGATAGCAGCTGACCCGCTGCGTGGTCGCGAATACGTTCGTCACACCGTTGGCGGCATAGCTCTGCGCATACGCGCTGTCCATCTGTGTCCCGGGCCCGGCAGACGATGCCGGAGTGATCGAAAACGACGCGACCAAGATCGCGGGAATTGCAACCGAGATCAGCTTGAGCCTTCTCATACGAATCCCCCTGAATGGAGACAAGCCGCCAGCACCCCTCGAAGTTCTTCGAAATATAAGCGACAAAAGCTTAAGAAGCAATTTGGAGC
>VBFD01000020.1:0-45024 GCA_005883585.1 Chloroflexota bacterium | reverse complement strand
GCGCCCGGACAAATCGACAGGCGTGCCGGTCGCCCGCGACATGAGCTTGAGCGCAGCGAAAGCGAATGGAGCGCCCGGGCGCCTTGGCGCCCGGACAAATCGACAGGCGTGCCGGTCGCCCGCGACATGAGCTTGAGCGCAGCGAAAGCGAATGGAGCGGGCGACCGGCCTCGAACCGGCTACCTCAACCTTGGGAAGGTTGCGCTCTACCAGGTGAGCTACGCCCGCTCGTGCGGCTTCAGATTCTAGGCGTTCACGTTTTTTCGACCACTCCCTCCGATTCGGGGGCGGCTTCCGCGACGACCGAGCGCACCAGCGCCGAATACTCCTCCACCAGCGCGGCCGAACGAACGGGATCGAGCGTCGACGCGATTATGTGGTACTCGGGCCGATCCGCATCGGGCACGACCAGCACCCAACCCCCGTCGACGAACAGCTTCACCCCGTCGGTCAGGTCGACCCGATCCTTGAGGTGCTTCTCCATCATCGTCCGCATCACGCGGCCTTTGACGTCCCATGGGCAGAACTCGACCGCCTTCTTGTGCGCAACCGGCGGGATCTTCTTCTTCAAAGCCGCAATCGAGCCACCGCTCTGGGCGAGCAGCTCGAGGACTCGCACGGTCGTGAAGATGGCGTCGAACGCGATCGCGAAGTCGGGCCAGCAGTAGCCGCCGGCGCCGTCCGATGCGAGCACGGAATCGGCATGCTGCGCGGCTCGCAGCACCGCGCCAGGCGTGATCTTCGTGGGCACGAAGCGGCTGTTCATCTGTTCGGCGATCATCGAGAAGGCCAGCGACGACGAGGCCGGGCCCAGCAGCAGGCCAGGCTTGGCGGCCAGCGCGAGCTGACTCAGCACGGCGAAGGCGGTGTCGTGGTCGAGGACCTCGCCCGTCTCGTCGACGATGAAGCAGCGCTCGCCGGGCGAGTCGACGAAGATACCGAGCTTCGATTTGACGGCGGAGGCGATGACGCCCATCTCCGCCAGATGGCCGCGAAAGGTCTCCTCGTCCTGCTCGACCACGATCTCGGCCGGCGAGGCGTTGAGCGGAATGACGGTGCAGTTCATCTCCTGGAGCACCCGCGGCAGCACCACCGCCGCCGCGCCGTTGTTGTAGTCGATGAGGACCTTGGGCGCCGCGGCGCGCACGGTTTCCAGGTCGGTCTTCGCCAGCATGTCTTCGACGTAGCGCTCGGTCTGACTGTCGCGCCGCTCAATGCGGCCCATCTCGTAATGCAGCACGCGGCGGATGTCCTCGCGGAAGTACAGGCCCTCGAGCTTGCGTTCGGTGCGGCTGTCGATGTCGAGGCCGTGGTCGTCGAACATACGGATGTCGACGGAGCGCGGGTCGACCGGTGACGTCTGCACGTGGATGGCCGAAACGTGGTTGTGGCCCGCCCAGTAGCGGGCGACCGGGGCCGGTAGGACTGAAAGGTCGGTGACGTCGGCGCCGGACGAGATCATTCCGGAGATGAGCGCGCGGTGGAGCATGCGGGCCGCGCGCGTGTAGTCGCGCGAGATGGCGATCTCGGTCCCCTTTGGGCTCAGCGCTCCCACGGCGGCCCCAAACCGCGACGCAAACTCCGGCGTGAACTCCACGTTGGTCAGGCCGCTCAACCCATAGGAGGTGAAGAGTCCGCGCTTCCAGGAGCCCGCCCAGATGATCGAGTCGTGCACGACCGCGCCCGGCTCGACCTCTTTGTTCGGCCAGATGCGGACGTTCGCGTTCACGGTCACGCCGGCGCCGAGAACGACCTCGCTGCCGATGACGCTGCCCTCCTCGAGCAGGCAGCCGTTCTTGACCGTGACCGAGCGGCAGACCACCGTGCCACGTAAGCGCGAGTTGAGGCCGACATACGAGTGGTCCCAGAGAATCGAGTTGGAAACCTTCGCGCCCGAGTCGATGGTCGTGTAGCCGCCGATCACGGCCGGCCCGTTGACCCAGGCCCCCGAGCGGACCTTCGCGCCAGCGCCGATCAGCGCCGGTCCGTCGATGCGGGCGCCGTCGGAGATGTCGGCCTCCTCGTGGATCCAGATCCCCTCACCCTTGCGAACGCCCGGGATGTCGACCTTGACGCGGCCTTCGAGGCAGTCGAAGTTGGCCTTGACGTAGGCGGCGTGGCTGCCAACGTCCTCCCAGTAGCCCGACGTCACCCAACCGAACACGGCCTCGCCCTGCTTGAGAAGCTTTGGAAAGACGTCGCCGGACCAGTCAGTCACCTCGCCTGGCCGAAAGAAGTCGAACACCGCGGGGTCGAGCACGTAGATCCCGGTGTTGGCGAGGTCGGAGATGACCTCGCCCCAACTGGGCTTCTCTATGAATCGCTGGACGGCGCCGCCTTCATCGACGACGACCACGCCGTACTCGAGCGGATTCGGCACGGGCTTGAGCACGATCGTGGCGAGCGCGCGATGCTCGCGATGGAAGCGGACCGCGGCACCGAGGTCGACATCGGTGAGCGCATCACCGGAGATGACGAGGAACGGCTCGTTCAGCTGCTGGCGCGCCAGCATGACCGAGCCCGCGGTGCCGAGCGGAGAGTCCTCCACCGAGTACGTCAGCGCCACGCCCTGCTCGGAGCCGTCGCCGAAGTAGTTGCGGATCGAGGCGCCGAGGTACTGCACGGTGGCGATCACGTCGCGCATCTGATGGCGACGCAGGTGCAGCAGGATGTGCTCCATGATCGGCCGCCCGGCGACCGGCACCAGCGGCTTCGGCTGCCTGCTCGTCAAGGGCCGCAGACGAGAGCCCTCGCCGCCCGCCATCACCACGGCTTTCATGTCCCCTCCCCTCTACTCGATACCATCGTAGGTCTTGCATGACGAACTGAACCAATTCGGCAACGACCTGCTCTGGACGTGGGAGCCGCGCATCGAAGGCCTGTTTCAAGCGCTCAGCCCTGAGCTGTGGGAGTCGACGCGCCAGAATCCGGTGCTGCTGCTCACGCAGCTCGGCGACGCGGGGGTCGCGGAGGCTCTCAACCGTGATGAGGTCAAACGCGCGCTCGAGGACGCTCGCGCCGCCTATCGCGAGTACTACGACCGCCGTCCGCCGTTCATGGACGCGCGCGCCCCGATGGTCATCGCGTACTTCTCGCTCGAGTTCGGATTGGCCGAGTGCCTGCCGATCTACTCAGGCGGCCTCGGCGTCCTGGCCGGCGATCACCTGAAGGCCACGAGCGACCTGGGCCTGCCCCTGGTCGCCGTCGGCCTCTTCTACAAGCAGGGCTTCGGCCGTCAGGAGATCAACGCGGAGGGCCGGCAGGTCGAGGTGTATTTCGAGAACCGCGGCGAAGAGCTGCCCGTGCGAAGAGTGGAAGGCGTCGAGGTCGACGCGCCGATCGGCGACCGCAAGGTGAAGATCGGCGTCTGGCGCGCCCAGGTCGGCCGCGTGCCGCTGTTCCTTCTCGACACCGACCTGGAATCCAACCCGCCCGACCTGCGCACGATCACGGATCGCCTGTACGTGCCGGAGCCTGACCGCCGGCTGCGCCAGGAGATCGTGCTGGGGATCGGCGGCGTGCGGGCCCTGCGCGCGCTGGGCATGGTGGCGGGCGTGTTCCATCTCAACGAGGGACACAGTTTCCTGTGCGCGATCGAGCGGATCCGCGAGC
The DNA here is from genome assembly GCA_005883585.1 of Chloroflexota bacterium. Lineage (GTDB taxonomy): Bacteria > Chloroflexota > Dormibacteria > Dormibacterales > Dormibacteraceae > UBA10449. The sequence goes on along the minus strand of VBFD01000020.1, from coordinate 41,412 downwards.
TGCGTGCCTCTCGACAGATGACTCTCGAGGAGGCGAGGCTGGTCGCTCGAGCCGGAATCGTGTTCACCACGCACACGCCGATCGCCGCCGGCAGCGACTATTTCGAGCCCGGCCTGGTGTGGGACCTGCTCCATCCCTACCTGACCGAGGTCGGCATCTCATTCGACCGGTTCATGGACCTCGGCCGCCAGCGGCCCGGCGATCCGCGCGACCGGCTGGTGACCACGTACGCCGCGCTGCGGCTGGCCGACCAGGCGGTTGGTGTGAGCCGTCTCCATGGCGCCGTCTCCCGCCGGTTGTGGAAGGACGCATGGCGCGGCCTCCCCGAGTCGCAGGTTCCGATCGGGTCGGTGACGAACGGCGTCCACATGCCAACGTGGGTGGCGCCGGAGATCGCGGCGTTGCTCCGGCGCTTCGTCGGGCCCGACTGGTGGGACCTGGATGGCGAGGACGGGCGCTGGCAGGCCGTGTTCGAGATCCCGGCCGCAGAACTGTGGGCTGTTCATCTGGAATTGAAGAAGAAGCTGTTCGCTGTCGCGAAGGCCAGGTCGATCGAGGCCGAGGGCATGGACGAGCATTCGCTCACGTTCGGTTTCGCGCGGCGCTTCGCGCCTTACAAACGCGCCAACCTCCTCCTTCAGGATCGCGCCCGCCTGACCAAGCTGCTGCACAACAGCAAACGGCCCGTGCAGATGCTTTTCGCCGGGAAGGCGCATCCCGCCGACCAGGCGGGTAAGGAAATCATCGCCGGGGTGGTGAGGCTGGCGCGCGAGGAGCCGTGCGTCGCGTTCCTCAAGGACTACGACCTCGCGATCGCTCGTCACCTCGTCCATGGCGCCGATGTCTGGCTGAACAATCCCCAGCGGTTTCTCGAGGCGAGCGGGACGAGCGGCATGAAGGCCGGCGCCAACGGCGTGCTGAACGTCAGCGTGCTCGACGGCTGGTGGGACGAGGCATACCGGCCCGAGCTGGGTTGGGCGATTCCGTCGGGCGCGACACTAGACCGGCCCGCAGTGGACGACCAGGCCGAGGCCGAAGGTCTTTTCCGGCTGCTAGAGCGTGAGGTGGTGCCGGCGTTCTACGACCGCGACGCCAACGGGATCCCGCAGCGCTGGGTGGAGATGATGCGGGCGTCGATCCGGTACGTCGCGACGGACTTCTCCGCGCGCCGGATGGTCGTCGACTACTTCGACACCGCGTATGCCCCCGCGGCGCGCCGCGTGGAGCAGCTTCGCCTCCTTCCCGACTGGGGTGGGTGATTCCGCACGTTTTGATCAAAGCGCGCGCATCACCAGCGCGAATTCCGCGCGTTTTGATCAAGCGGCGCGAATCAAAGGATCAGTCGGGGACAGTGGCGACGACTCCGCGGCGCTCTCGGCTCGCGGCGATCCCCGCCTGGAAGAGCTGCACGTAGCGCTGCGCCGATCGCGACCACGACACGTCCTCGCTCATGGCCCGGCTGATGAGCCACGTCCACAGCGTCGGATGGCGGTACGTCTCGGCCGCCCGCACCACCGCGCCGTAGAACTGCCACGGGTCGTATGCCGCGAACGTGAATCCGTTGCCCTTCGACGCCACCGGGTCGTAGTCCTTGATCGTGTCCGCCAGACCGCCCGTCGCCCGGACCACGGGGATCGTGCCGTAGCGGAGCGCGATCAGCTGCGCAAGGCCGCCGGGCTCGTAGCGAGAGGGCATCCACAGCATGTCCGCCCCGGCGTAGATCCGCTGCGCGAGAGGGGCGTCGAACCCGATCGCGGCCGCAACCTGTTCTGGCCGCTCCGCGGCGTAGCGCCGGAACATGTCCTCGTAGCGGCGGTCGCCGGTGCCGATGACCACGACCTGGATGCCGAACTGCATCAGCGCCGGCATGGCCTGCTCGACGAGGTCAAGGCCCTTGACGTCGTACAGCCTCGAGACCATCGCCGCGAGCGGACGGTCGGACTGCTCAAGCCCCAGCTCGCTGCGTAGCTCGGCGCGGCACAGCGCTTTGGGCTCGGTCGCCGACGACGTGTAGTGATGCGGGATGTTCGGATCGCGATGGGGGTCGAAGATCTCGTAGTCGATGCCATTGACGATCCCGTGCAGCTTGTGCGCGTGCGAGCGGATGAGCTCGTCGAGGCCCTCTCCAAATTCGGGCGTCTGGATCTCGGCCGCGTAACGCTCGCTGACGGTGTTGACGACGTCCGCGAAGTGAATGCCGCGGCCGAGAACGTTGACCACGTTGTCCAGGCCGGGAATACCGACCCGGATCAGGCCCCACTTGTCGAGGCCCGCCAGCGTCAGCGCGCCAAACCCGAACACACCCTGGGCGGCGAGGTTGTGGATCGTGAGCACGGTCGCGACCTCGGCGGTCGGGCCCTCGGTGTAGACGCGATCGATGAGGTTGGGCACGAGCGCCGCGTACCAGTCGTGGATGTGGATCACGTCGGGAGAAAACTGGAGCGCCGGCAGCATCTCCAGCAGCGTTCGCGAGAAGTAAACGGAGCGGGCGTCGTCGTCCCCGAACCCGTACATGCCGTCGCGGTCGTAGAGGGCAGGGCAGTCGACGAAATAGACGATCACGTCCCCGAGGCGGCCCTCGAAGATGGTCGCGGGCATCGTCTGCGCGCCTAGCTGCACCTGCAGGTCGCGGACCACCGGCTTCAGGCCGTACTTGCCGATGTCGACCTGCCGGTAGCGGGGCATCACCACCCGCACGTCGTGGCCGAGGTGCCGGAGCTCCTTCGAAAGCGAAGCGGCGACATCGGCCACACCGCCCGACTTGGCGAATGGAGCGAGCTCCGACGTCGCGACGAGCACCTTCAGCTGCTTGGGCCCGGGCGCGGCGGCCGGGCCGGGGTTGCCGGGGATGCGCAGTCCGAGTGAGCCCGACGGGGGCACCTGCTCTACGTCGCCGCCGTCGCGAGTCACCACCAGCGCCATCTCCATCGTGTCGCCCCCGCGACGGCCAAGCAGGCGCAGCGGGATCGAGACGAAGAGCGCGTCGGGCTCGTCCAGCTCGGCCAATGGCTCAGCCCTGGCCTGCTCCTGATCCACCCGGGCGATGGTCAATGAAGCGCCGCGCGCGTGCGGAACGATGCGGACCACGTAAGCCGCGTCGAACCCGAAGTCGGCGGCGGCGGTGACCTGCAGCGGCAGCTCCAGCTTGCCGCCGGGCTCGTCGGCGGGAACGCCTGAGCAGTACAACCAGAACTGGATCTTTTGCAACTCGAGCTCCGACGGCGAGCGCGGGCTGTCGATGCGGATGTAGACGCGCTCAGCGTCGCCGCCGTACAGGACACGCTCGACGATCCCGGCCGGCCTGTGCAGTGCGCCGAAGCCAGAGCCGACGAGGAAGTACCCTGCTTTCCCCCACGCCGAGTCGCTCCGCGACTTGGGGCTGATGCTCTCGGCCGGCACCTTGCGCTCGGGCGTAGGCGCACGCTGGATGATCGGCTGGTAGAGGCGCGCCGGCGCTCGCTGCCCCATCAGCTTGTAGACGTTGCGCAGGTGAAGGCGGAACTGGTTGTCCCAGATCGTGTCCATGCCCGAGTCGTGCTTGCGGCTGAACCACCAGAACCAGTCGCTCCCCTCCGTGATCAGGATCTCGCGCCATCCGAGCGCGGCTGCGTCTGACAGCTGCGGCCGCTGCCGCGACTGCTCCTCGAGCCAGGACCGCGTGTCGGCGAGGAGCTCCCAGGCGATGTTGTGCTCGGGATCCCCGATCCACGTGTCGAGGCTGGCGCCGATCCAGCTGCCCGTATGCAGGTGGTGAAGGTTTTGCTCCGGCGGATGCTCCTTGATGAAGTCGGAGACCGTAGTGGTGACGATCTCGGGTGACGCCTCGAGCTCCGTGTAAAGCGCATTGAGGAAGTCGTGGCCGTCGCGCGGGTAAAACTCCCATGCGTTCTCGCCGTCGAGGGCGATAACGGCCAGGTAGTCCTTGTCGCCCTGCTGCTCGCGAATGCGCTTCATGCGCCCGACGAGGTTGCGCGCGGCGTCCACCGACGACATCCGCTGGTAGTCGAAGCCGATCGAGTTCGAGATCGCGGAGTCGCGGAAGACCATCGCCACCGACCGCCCTTCCCGTTCCACCTGGAACGGCCTGTAGAGCTGGTCGGGCGCGTTGACACGGCCTTCGTTGTCGCGATGGAAGTCCGTGTCGAGCGAGCGTGAAAGCACCTCCTCGTCGCTGATCATCCAGTCGAGGTTTGCGTGCGTCGCCAGGCCGATCACGCTTTCGCCCACCGCCATCTCCGAGGGCCACATGCCTGTCGGGCGTCGCCCCAGCAGGCGCTGGAACAGCCCCTGGCCGAGCTCGATCTGCCGCTCCGCGTCCTCGCGATGCGAGAAGTGCCGCTCGGGAAGCTGGATCTGCGGATTGGCGGTGCGGGCCGAATCGACATGGACCAGAAGTGGGAGGATCGGGTGGTAGTAGGGCGAGAAGGTCAGCTCGGCCTGGCCGCGATCAGCCAGCTCTCTGTACTTCGGGATGACCTTCTGCATCATCTCCATCTGCGCCTCGAAGAGAGGTTCTTTGTCCGGTTCGGAGTAGTCGCGGTCCTTCCGCTTCAGCTCCGCGAGCCGCGGATCGGACTCGGCCCATGCCGGGTCGCACCACGCGAGGTTGAACCAGATCTGGAGGTCGCGCATGTCCTGGGTTGTGAACTGGGCGTCCGCTGTGCGTGAGGCAAGCTCGAGGTATCGCGGCGACTGCTGAACCCTGAGCGCGCGAGGCGACTCGCGCATCCACCGGATGACGAAGGCGCGCTCCTCTGACGAAAGCTCGGCAGCGTCGCGCTTGCTGATGTTGAGGAACAGATCGACCGAGTCCTCTTTCCCGTAGTCCTCGATCTGGGCCAGGAGCGAAGGGACGAGGTTGAAGGTGGCGCGTACCTTCGGGTAGGCGTCGAGCAGCGCCGGCATCTTGAAGTAGTCCTTGGCGGAGCGCAGTCGCACCCAGGGCAGCAGGTACGTGTTGGTGAGGTCGTCCTTGTAGTAGGGCTGGTGCAGCTCCCACCATTCGTCGGGCGTGAAGTAAGCGCTCACCTCAGCCTCGGCTCCCCATCGCCCGAACCACTGGATGAGATGGAGGTTGTCCGACTGGAGAAGCCACTTCGCGATCTCCACCAGGCGCGGGTCGCCGGTCAGCCTCGCCTTTGAATAAGCGTGATGCATGAGCCGAAAAAGGCCCTGCTGAGCCTCGTTGCCCAGGAAGAACTCCATGCCGCCTTCGCCTGCCCATGTGGTCCCATATTCGTTGACCGGCACCTCCAGATGTCGAGCGCCGAACTCGGCGACCGCCTCCGACGGCAGCATCATCCGGACTTTTCGCTTCTTCAGCTCCTTGGCGAGCGCGCGAGTGAACTCGAAGATCCCAGTGTCGCGGCGATGGTGCTCGCCGAAGGTCTCAAAGTCCCAACCCACGGCCACGAGCTCGCCCCACGTCTCGCGCACCCATCCCGCATATGTGCCGGCCATCAGCGGCCAGTGATTCCAATAGCGGTTCGAGAACCGATAGCCGACGTCGTCGGACAGGTCGTGGTGGCGGACGAGAAGCTTGAGGCGCTGCATGGGGTGCTGATAGACATGGGTCGGCTCGCGCCAGCCCAGCTGCCAGGCGCGGCCCTCCATGAACGCGGCGTCGAAGCCGCACTGCTGAAGCGCGAAGTAGACGTCGTTGGACATGAACATCTCGGTCGTGTCCGTGACCGAGATCGGTTTTTGAAATAGCTCCTGCAGCCGCCGGCGGCCCGCGAGCATGGCCTCCTTGAACGCCACGATGTCGAGATAGAGCAGCCACGAGTGATAGGGCTCGACGTTGACGACCTCGACGTTCGGCCCCGCACACAGCTTCTTGAAGGCGTCGAGCACCTGGGGTCCCCAGCGCTCCGCCTGAAGCAGAAACGAGTCGCTGAAGCCGATCGACATCCTCCAGCCGCGCCTGGCGAGGTCGGTGAACATCGCCGCCGCGGGAAGGTACGAGCTCGCGGCCACCTGCTCGAAGTAATGCCGGTCGAGGGCGTCGTCGAATAGAAAATCCGGGATCGCCTCAGGCGCCGTCTTGGCCGGGACAACCTGGGCCGGCAGCCTGAGACGGCGCGGCTGGTGGACGACCATGTAGACGACGAAGTTCTCAGCCAAGCGGCGACTCTCCTTTGCGAATCCTGCGCAGGGGGGTCTTTGCGTTTTCCGGGGCGCCGTTGGGCAGCGTCACCGCCTGCTGAGCGGCAGCGAACTCGATTCTCAGCAGGAGCTGCTCGATCACCTTCTCCCAGGTGTAGGCGCGGGCGGTCACGCGGCCACGGCGCCGGATTGCCGCGGCGAGACGGGGCCGCTGCTGGATCAGGTTCAGCCCGGTGACGAGCTCGATCGCTTCATCCGTCTCCACGACGAGCGCGTTGCGATACGCGTCCGCGTAGTCCTCGCCAGTCGCGCCGGTGACGGCGAGCCCGCCTGCAGCCATCACCTCGAGGCCGACGAGGCCGAATGGCTCGTGGCCGGAGTTGGCGAGCACCGCGTCGCAGGCCGGGTAGATCACGCCCAGCATCGGGTCGCTGACGAAGCTCGTGAGGTTGACCACGTCGGCCACCGGGTACTGGCGAAGGACGGCGGACAGGCCCGCCGTTTCGGCGGGGGCGTTGACGTGGACGACGTTGAGGCCCTGGTGCTGGGCGTGGCTGATCACCTCACCACCATGCGACTCTCGACCGCCACGCATCAACAGCCGCACCCGCTTTCCGCGGCGCTTGATGTAGGCGACGGCAGAAACGGCCATGAGCCAGCGCTTGTCCGGATCGAAGCGGCCGATCTTGAAGCAGAAATGGTCGGCCGCGGCGGCCGATTTGAGATCGGCCACGGCATCGGGGTCGGCATCCTGGATCGACGCGCGCGGGATGCCGTTGGGGATGACGATCGGGTTGATGCCGCGCTCCCATACCTTGAACTTCATATAGCGGCTGACCGTGGTGATCGTGGCTGCGAGCGCGAGGGCGGGCCAGCTGATGCGGTGAAAGCCAAACGTGTTGTTGGCGTTCCAGAGCATGACCACGCGATCGCGCAGGCCGCGGTAGTAGAGCGACTCGGAAAGGAGATTCATCGACCACGACGTGTGCCACTCCTCCCCCATCACGACCACGTTGCGACCGGACTCGACCGCGGGCTTGATCACGACGTCGATGAGGCTGGGGGGTAGGCTCGAGTTCCAGTCGCGGATCTTCTCCTCCTCGCCGTCATACACGCCCCCTCGGTGGCGCGTCGAGATCCACTGGCACCACCGGCGGTAGACGAGCCGGCCGGACTCGTGGCTCTCCTCGCCCGGGAGGTCGGGGTCGCCGCAGAAGTAGAGGTATGTCTGGAAACCGAGCTGGGCGAGCGTTCTGGCCAGGCCTTTGACACGGACTCCGAGACCGCCGGCCTGGCTGTAGACGTCCGGACCTTCGAAGCTGAGGATCACGAAGACCGTCCGCTGCGGCTCGAAGACCATCACCCGTCGTCGATGAGGGCGCGGAGCGCGATCGCATGCAGATCCGCGGTGGGAGCGCAGACAAGCGTCGTCCGCGTTTCGAGGGTGCACGGAAGGGTCGCCAGCGAATTGCCTTTGACGTCGGTCGCCACGCCGCCGGCCTCGGAGACGATGAGGAGGCTCGCCGCCATGTCGAACACGCGCACGGGGATCGGCGCGCAGAAAGCGTCGAAGCTGCCCGCAGCAGTGTGCGCGATCGCCAAGGCCATCGACCCGAGGATGCGAATCTTGTGCGCTTGCTCGAGGAGACCACGTGCTTTGAGCAGCGCGCTCGGCAGGCTCTCGAGCGCGATCAGCTCGATGCGATCGCGATCGGTTCGGGGCATGGGTGCGATCGCGATGCCGCCGCGCCACGCGCCCTGTTTGCGAACCGCGGTCCAGGCCTCGCCGTTGACCAGGTTGACTACGCAGCCGGCCACGGTGTCACCGATGTGGGGTCCATCGACAAGCGCGAGCATCACAGCGAAGAACGGTATGCCCTGCTTGGCGTTGAGGCTGCCGTCGACCGGATCCACCAGCACGAGTGGGTAATCGGCCCCGAAGCTGCGAAGCCCAACCTCCTCGGAGAGGACCGAAAATCGCTCACCCCTTGACGCGAGCTGCTCGAGCTCAGAGAAGACGTCGGCCTCAGCGGCGCGATCGAGCTCCATGGTGCGATCGCCACCCGCGCCGATCGTCAGCTGTGCTCTTCCCGACTCGGTGCCCGCGAGTGGTAGCACCGTTTCGCGTACGCGCGACCCGATGCGCAGGAAGACGTCGAGCCAGTCGGCGGTCTTCAGATCTTATGCAAGGCCGGAGCCGCTCGAAAACTTGGGATCGATCTTCCGGCGGCGGCGGCGCCTGCGCTCGACCACGATGGTGATGAGGTACGGCTGTTGCATGGCCCATACCTTCTCGATGAGTTGCGGTATGGGAAGACCGTACGGGTCGTCGACCCCGAGCAAGACCAGGCTCTCGGCCAGGCTTTCGGTCAGCTCGGTCCGGTCGTGAAGGTTGAGCTGCTCGAGGGCATCCAGGATGTCATCGAGCCGGCGCAGGCTCGAACGGCGCTCCTTGTCATCCCCGCGTTGGAGCATGGGTGACAGCTTATCGAGTTGCGGCCTCGGTCAGGGAGCGGCTGACCTCGGCCGGTCGCTCGAACTGCAGCCAGTGCCCGGCGCCCTCCAGGACAACGAACCTGTAGTCCGCTTCGACGTATGCGGCCGTGGCCTCGGCACCGCGCCGGCCGAGGGCGGGATCCTGGTCGCCCCACAACAGCGCAGTGGGCACGTTGACGGGACCTATGTTCGCGAGCCGCTCCCAAGCCGCGCCGCCGGAGCTGAGGTTGGCGCGGTAATAGTTGAGGGCAGCGGTCAAACGGCCAGGCCTGGTCAACGACCTGGTGAAGTGATCGATAACGGACTTCGGCACCGACTCCGGGTTGGGACCGATCGAGAACATCAGGCGCAGCCGGCGGTGGTCGTCCTCGGACAGCACCTCCTCGGCCTTGCCTTCCATGAGGAACAGCCGGATGTAGCTGGAGCGCGCCTTCTGGTCGTCGTCCTCGCGGCTGGCGGCCGCGACCGCGGCGGGATGTCCGACGGCGAGCGCCGTCAGCGTCTTCGTCATCTCGGGATGCCGCGCCGCGAAGAACCAGGCGACGATCGCGCCCCAATCGTGGCCGGCGACGTGCGCCGACTCTCGCCCGAACGCTTTGATGAGCCCGGCGACATCGTCGACCAGGTGGCCGATGGCGTAGCTCTCCTTTTCCACAGGAGCATCGGTGAGTCCGTAGCCGCGGAGGTCCGGCGCGACCGCGAGATGTCCCGCTTTGGCAAGCGCATCGACCTGGCGCGACCACGATTCCGCCCCTTCAGGGAAACCGTGCAAGAGGATGAACATCTCACCGGCCGGCGGGCCGTCGACCATGGTTCGAAACCTCAGGCGGTTCGCCCGCACCATGTGCTGGCTCGCGGTCACTTGATTTGCTTTATGAAGTCGGCGGCGACGTCGAGGGCCTGGTCGAGCACCGCGAGCAAGCCGTGGCCCTGGCCCTTGAAGATCTCCAGTCGAGAGTTGGGAATGAGCTGGATCTTTTCTTTCAACAAGTCGATGCGCGCGAAGGGATCCCGATCGCCGCTCATGAAGAGGGTCGGGCACTTGATGCGCGCGAAGTGTTCGGTGCGGAGCTGGTCGGGGAATCCCGGACGGTGCAGCGGATAGGAGAAGAGGACGAGGCCGCCGAAGTCCGCCTCGATGGCGGCCATGCTCGAGACGCGACCACCGAACGACTGGCCTCCGCCGATCACGTCGTGACCGCGGCCCGAGGTCTTGATGAAGACGGGCACGGCTCGCTCAGCGCCTCCGCGGGGCAAATCGACGGCGATCGCATCGATGCCGCGACGCTTGAAGCCGACGACGTAAGGCTTCATCGACGCTGCGTCGCCCGATGCGCCGTGACCGAGGACTACGCGCATCAGTTGAGCTCAGCCATGCGCTGTTGCTTCAACCACTCTGGCGAAATTTTCACCTCGATGCGCGCGACACACACCGCGCACCACACTCTTTCGCATTTCTCGCATGCGATGTGCTGATGGTCCTTCGAAAGGTCGAGAGACATCGTGAATGTGCCGCATTCCAAGCATTTCACCGGGCATCGCACGAAAAAAAATCTTAGCGATCTCTTGACGTGGGGGATGCAATCGATGTATCAACACAACTTGTATGGCGATGCTGCTCGTGGTTGCCACCACAGAGGCGACGGACCCGACGCGAGTCAGCGGCCCATTTCGCACAACCGCCGATGTCACGAAGACCTCATCGATGAGGCTTCGAGGCGAAACCCGTTTGGTTACAGAGGAGGTACGTGCAGAAAAAATCGTCCATGACGTCTTACAAGAGAATCATGCCCGCCAAACCATGGAACCTCGGGTCCGTATCACTAGCGAAGGAGGTAAAGAATGATGGCTAAGAAGAAGGCAGCCAAGAAGCCGGCAGCCAAGAAGAAGGCCGCCAAGAAGAAGAAGTAACAACTTCTTCTTTCGTAGTTACCTAAGTTCGTTCGTTAACGCGCCGGGGTTCTGTGGAGCCCCGGCGCTCTATTTATGAAAGGGGACCCACGGGTCCCCTCTCATGCTCACCCTCCCTCCTCGCGACGCTGGTGAGGTAGAAACAAAGTTGCGGCCGGGATAAACCCGGCCGCCAATGCCATGTCGGCATAAAGAAAGGAAGAGGCTTGACTAGCGAACAGATGTTCGTTAGTCTGTAGCCACCTCCGCTTCTCGCCTGCGTCTTGCTCTCAGAGGCCCGCAATGAAAGATGCAGGAAATGCAGCAGCTCGAACACGCCATCAATACGATTCGGGTCCGCTTTGGCAGCCAGGCGCTGACGAGGGCGGCGGAATTGCCGCCCCCGCAGCCCTGGCCCAGCCATACGCCGCTCGATCGCCTGACCGGAATTGCGGGCCTGCCCCGTGGGCGGCTCGCGCTCCTGACCGGGAGTGGAACTTGCGGCAAGCTCACACTCGCGTTGGGGCTGCTCGCCGCCGCCACGCGCGAGTTTGCGCACGCGGTGGTGATCGATCCGCGCGGCGATTTCGATCCATGGGCGCTTCTTCCCTTCGATCCGGAGCTGAGCTCGCTGACGGTGGTGCGGCTCGATCGCGATTCGTCTGGAGAAGCGGCGACGGCGCTGGCGCGAGCCGGCGCGGGCTTCATCCTTTTAATGGGTGAGGTCCCAGAGCAGTGGCTCGGACCCATGGAGGCAGGGGCCAACCGCTCGGGGTCGGTGATGGTCGGGGTGGTCGATGCTCCCGGGCGCGCGTTCGCGCACGCGTCGAGCCTGAGCCTCGGCTTCACGCGCACTGATTGGGTTTGGGAGCGAGGTCAGCTCGTTGGCCTGCGAACGATCGCGCGCTGTCTCAAGAATCGAGTCGCCCCGCCTCTCGGAGAGTCTGAGCTCGAGATCCGCTACCCGATCGGGCCGCAGCTTCCATTCGTTCGGCCAGTCATCGAGGTGCCGATTGAAAAGGCTGAGTCGCAATGCGTGTCTGCTGCGGTCTGACCAATCATCTCGAGCTGGCGAAACGCCCCGACCTCTATGGTGGCCCGGTCGTCGTCGGTGCAGGGGGCGGGGGGGAGTCCCCCATCGATAAATCAGAACACGTCATCGCAGCATCCGAAGAAGCGCTGCCGTTCGGTGTTACGCCGGGGATGCCGCTGCGACAGGCCGAGCATCTCTGTCCACAGGCGACTTTCATCGCTCGTGACCCGATTGCAGCCGCGCGACTGCGTGAGCTCATCTCAATCGCGCTCTACGACCTCGCACCCGTGGTCGAAGTGCGGGTCGAGGGCATCGCGTGGCTGGACGTGAGCGGCGTCGTCAAGCCCGGCGAATCAATCCGCGAGGCGCGGCGCCGGCTCCGCGCCGCGATCGGCCGCGAGCCGCGCCTCGGTTTGGCGCCCGGACCTTTTTCGGCGCGAGTGGCGGCGGCTCGCGCGCGACCCGGCCGTCTCGTGCAAGTCGAGGACGCGCGTACTTTCCTCGCTCCCCTCGCCTCGCGCGAGCTTCCACTCGATGAAGAGCAGCTGGAACGCCTGGACCTGCTCGGCCTTCGCACTCTGGGTGCGGTGGCGGCCATCGGCCCGCGCGAGCTTGAGAGCCAGCTCGGTCGCGAAGGCCGGCGCGCTGTCCTTCTCGCTCGTGGCGCGGAGCCGAATGAGCTCATCCCCTGGCGCCCGCCGCAGTTCACGAGCGCGCATCGCCAGTTCGAGCCGCCGGTGGAAGATCGTGAGGCGCTGCTCTTCGTCTCGCGCGCGCTGTGCGACGACCTCGCCGCTGAACTTGGCCTTCGTGGCGCTGGCGCGAAACGAGTGCGCGTGCGGCTCGTCTACGAATCAGACGAGCCTGATGAGCGGCTCTCCACCGTGCGCCATCCGCTTTCGAGCGCGGCCGAGCTGTTCGGACTGATCGGTGGATGGGTCAAGGAATGGCAGCCTCGCGCGCCGATCACCGAGCTGTGGATCGAGCTTCCGGTGCTCGAGGCCGCGGGGCGCAGGCAATTGCGATTGTGGTCGGGCAACGACGGAACGAGCGAAGAGGTTATCGCCGCGTTCGAGCGCCTGCAGGAACGCCACGGCGACGATGTCGTGCGCAGGCCGCGTCCGTCTCTGCTCTCCTCCCCGCTCCCCACGCAGCGATTCGACTGGGTTTCGTGATGACCCGCTTGCTCTCGCCACCCGCCGCCGTCGAGCTCACGCTCGCCGCCGACGGGTCACCCGCCTTCGTATGTGGAGCGCTCAACGGCGCTCTCGACCCTATTGCGCGATGGAAGGTGGAGACGGAGTGGTGGAACCGACTGGTCGTGCGCGAGTACTGGAAGGTGCTGCTGGGCAGTGAGCTGCTGTGCGAGCTGTATCACGACCTGGATCGCGACCTGTGGTTCGTGGAGCGGATCTATGACTAGAGCAGCACCATGACGTGGTAGCCGAGTAATCGGCGGCAAAGGTGACGCCTTACGTCGAGCTCCACTGCCACTCCAACTTCTCGTTCCTCGACGGAGGATCGCATCCCGCCGAGCTTGCGATGCGGGCGGCCGAGCTGGAGATGCCCGCCCTCGCGATCACCGACCGCGCCGGCGTGTATGGGGCGGTCAAGTTCTTGCAGGCCTGCCGCAAGGTAGGCGTCAAGCCGTTGATCGGCGCCGCTCTCGAGGTCGATGGAGCCGAGCTGCTGCTGATCGCCCGCAACCTGCGTGGCTACTCCAACCTCTGCCGGCTGATCAGCCTGGCCCACGTCGATCAGCCTAAAGGTGAGGCGCGGACCGGAATCGAGGATTCGTGGGTGCTGGAAGGGCGGGCGGCGATGGCCAAGCGATGCGGCGCGCCGGCGGTGGCCACGAACGAGGTGCACTACCACGTCCGCCAGCGGCGCCGATTGCACGACGCGCTTGTCGCCATCCGTCACCGCGCCACCCTGAAGGAGGCGCGGGCACATCTGTTTCCCAACAGCGAGCATTGTCTGAAAGGCGGCGACGAGATGCGCTCGCTGTTCAAAGGGCACGCTGAGGCACTGGCGACGCCATGGGACATCGCCCAGGAGTGCGACCTCGACCTCGACTTTAGGAAGGTCCGCTTTCCCGGCTACCCCGTGCCTGAGGGTGAGACACCGTTTTCATTCCTGTACAAGCTCTGCTTCGAGGGCGTCCGAGAGCGGTACCGGCCGATCACGCTCGCAGTCACCCAAAGGCTCCAGCGCGAGCTGGAGGTGATCGAGAAGACCGGGCTGGCCGAGTTCTTTCTCATCAACTGGGACCTGATGCGCTTCGCGCGCGAGCACGGCGTGCCCGGCCAGGGTCGGGGCTCGGCGGCCGACTCGATCGTCGCTTACGTGCTCGGCATCACCCGCGTCGACCCCATCGAGCACAACCTGCTCTTCGAGCGCTTCCTGCACGAGGAGATGACGAGCACGCCCGACATCGACATCGATTTCTCCACCGAGCATCGCGAACAGGTGATCCAGTACGTGTACGACAAGTACGGGTGGGAGCGAACGGGGATGGTTTGCAACGTCGTCACCTTCCAGCCACGCATGGCGATACGGCAGGTCGGCAAGGCACTGGGATTTTCAGCCGAGCTGGTCGATCGATTGGCCAAGGGCGTGGACCGCTGGTTCACCGAGGACGTCGAGGACTCGATGACCGGCGCCGTGCCGCCGCCGGACATGAGGCCGCAGAGCTGGCAGCAGTTCCTCGAGCTGTGCCGCGAGGTTCAGGACTTCCCGCGCCACCTCTCCATCCACAACGGCGGGATGCTGGTCACGGGCGAGCCGCTCGTGGACATCGCACCGGTCGAGCCGGCGACGATGGAGGGCCGTCGGGTGGTCCAGTTCAACAAGGACGACGTCGAGGATCTGGGCCTGATCAAGATGGACATGCTCGGGCTGCGCACGCTGTCGGTTGTGGCGGAGGCTCTCGACCTGATCCGCGATCGGACCGGCGTCCGCCCCGACCTCGACCAGCTGCCGCTCAACGACCCGCAGGTCTTCGAGATGTGCAGCGAGGCCGACACGATCGGTGTGTTCCAGATCGAGTCACGCGCGCAGATGCAGACGCTTCCCCGCACCCGACCGAAGAGCTTCAACGACCTGGTGGTCGAGGTGGCGATCATCCGGCCAGGACCGATCCAGGGGAACGCGGTCCATCCGTACATCCGCCGCAAGCAGGGTCGGGAGCCGGTCACATATGCGCATCCGCTGCTGGAGCCGATCCTCGCGGACACGATGGGTGTGATCCTCTACCAGGAACAGATCATCGAGATCGCGATGCGGGTCGCTGGCATGACACCGAGCGGGGCGGACGGGTTCCGGCGGGCGATGACCCGCCATCTCAACCATGTGGAGATGTCATCGCTGGAGGGAGACTTCATCGCCGGCTGCCTCGCCAACGGGGTTCCACGCGAGGTCGCGGACATGCTGTTTGCCGCCGTCCAGGGCTTCGCGGTGTATGGATTCTGCCGGTCGCACGCTGCCGCCTTCGCGCGCACCGCATATGAGACTGCGTGGCTGAAGCTGAATCACGCGGTCGAGTTTGGCTGCGGCCTCCTCAACAACCAGCCGATGGGCTTCTATCACCCGAGCGTGCTGGTCGAGGATTTGAAGCGGCATGGGGTGACGGTGCTGCCGGTGGACGTCAACCGCTCCGACGTCCGATGCCTTCCGGAGCTACTTGGCGCCGCCGGCAAAAATCGACAGACCCCTGCGGGGCCCTCCCTTCTGTCCGGTTTCCTCCCCCAACCGGCCGACCTGCGGCCAGGGTATGGAAATTTCGAAACCCCCACAACCCTGCCTGTTAAGAACACCCACGCGATGCGCATCGGATTCAACTACGTTCGCGACCTTGGCGAGGATGGACGCAAGGCGATCGTCGCCGAACGCGTCAACGGCGGCGCCTACACCTCATTCGACAATTTCATCGACCGCCTCCGCGGCCGCCCCATCGGCCCACGCGCCGTGCGCAACCTGGTGATGGTCGGAGCGTTTGACGGACTTGGCCACACGCGGAGAGAACTGCTCTGGGGCTGGCAGGAGCGATGGCATGGCCATGGCTTGCGCAAGGGCATCCAATCCCAATCCGAGCTGAAGCTGAAGGCTGCAGCGCCCAACCTGCCCGAGCTCGACGACTTCGACATCAACCAGCTCGAGTACCGCATCTCCGATCTCTCGACCGGCCACCACCTCATTCATTTCTGCAGAGACCGGTTGAAACAGCTCGGTGCGCTCGAAAGCAACAAGCTCCCATCGATCCCGAGCGGCAGAAGGGTCCGGGTCGCAGGCCTCGTCATCACCCGCCAGGCTCCGTCGACAGCGAAGAAGATTCGCTTCTTCACCCTCGAGGACGAATTCGGGCAGGTCAACGTGACCATCAAACCCGACGTCTACGACCGCTATCGACAGGTCGCCAACCGCCAGCCGATCCTCGTCATCGACGGCGTGATGCAGCGCCAGGACGGAGTCTGGTCGGTGCTGGCCACCCAAATCCAGGCTCTACAAGGTGTTCCGCGGCCCCAACAACGATCCCACGACTACCGCTGAAAACCTACTTTCAGTAGCCAGACAAGGGTCTTTTGAGCCAAGCTATCGAATTAGAGCGCCACACCACGCGACACAGCAACCCCCTAGAAGGAAGACCAAATGTCAATCGGAAGAGAAATCGAAGACATCGCGCGGGACCTGATCAAGCACCAGCACGACCATCCCCCCGTCCGCGACCTCAACCGCGACGTCGACCGCAAGCTCACCTTCGCCGACCGCGTCGCCTCCGATTTCGCGCGCCTCATCGGCAGCTGGATCTTCGTGCTCGCCCAGGTCGGCCTGATGTTGCTTTGGGTCCTGCTCAACGCCATCGGCCTCCTCCGCCACTGGGATCCGTATCCGTTCTTGTTCCTCAATTTCGTCTTCAGCCTCGAGGCCGCCATCTGGGTCTCGGTCGTGCTCATGACTTTGAACAGCATGGCCGACCGCGACCGCATGCGCGCCCAAAACGAATACGAGCTCAACGTCAAAGCCGAAGAGGAGCTGAAGGCGTTGATGAACCACCTCATGCACCAGGACGAGATCCTGCTGCAGATCGTCAATCGCCTCGACCGAGGCGATCGCGAGATGAAGAGGTTGGCGCGCAGGATCGAGCAGGTGCTGGAGCCTAGCCCTGAGACTTCGCGGCCTCCGCAGGCCCCGCAGGCCCCGCAGGTCCCGCAAGCCCCGACATCGCCGGCGCCGGCCCCGAGCCCTACGCCCGCGACGCCTCAGTCTGAGCGACCGCTCGGGCTCCCAACTCCCTGACCGTCGAAACGATCAGGTCCGCGTCTTCCTCGCCCGTCCGCCAGTTGACGATCGCGGGCCGGAACGCAACCGTGCCGCCGTACACGGTGGTCCCGAAGTAAACCCGGCCGTCCTCGAGCACGAGCTCGCCGAGGCGGCGGTTGAGGTCGTCGAGCTGGTCGTCCGGAACGCCGGCCGGGTGGTAGCGAAAGCAGACTACATTCAAGGAAACGTCCGCCAGGCGTTCCAGGTCAGGCGCGGCATCCACCTGTTCGGCGACCCGCTGCGCAAGTCGCAGGTGTCGCTCGACCATCTCTCGGTAGCCCTCGCGACCGTAAGCGCGTAGCGTCGCCCATACCGCAAGTGAGCGCGCGCGCCGCGACATCTCGGGGCCAAGGTTGCCAAAGACCGGCCGCGCCGACGCCTCAGCACCGAGATAGGACGCGCTAGCGCCGAACGCGCCGGCGAGAAACGCCGGGTCGCGAACGAATGCATAGCCCGAGTCGTACGGCACGTTGAGCCATTTGTGGCCGTCCACACCCACCGAGTCCGCGTGCTCCAGACCTTCGACGAGATGACGTGTGGCCGGTGACACCGCGGCAAACAATCCGAACGCGCCGTCGACATGCACCCAAGCTCGATGCTTGCGCGCCAGCGCCACGATGTCGGCGATCGGATCGAAATCACCTGTGTTGACATCGCCCGCGTTGGCGATGATCACGACGGGTTCGGAGTCCCGCTCTTGCAGCACAGACCCCAGCGCATCGAGGTCGATGCGGCCGGCGCCGTCGCGCGAGAGCGTCCGCACCCGCTCCCGACCGAGCCCAAGCATCGCGATCGCCTTGAGCGCACTTACATGTACGTACCCGCTCGACAGGATCGTCATCGGAGGCAATCCACTCAACCCCGCCGCCTCGACGTCGACGCCTTGCTCTAGTCCCCACCATCGGCGCGCCGCCGCGAGGCCCGCGAAGTTCGCCATCGTGGCGCCGGTCGTGATCACGCCAGTCCACACGGGCGGCAGTCCGAAGAGGTCCTTGAGCCACCCGATGCTGACCTGCTCCAACCTCGACGCGAAGGCCGAGCTGACCCAGTTGTAAGCGCTCTGGTCCAGCGCGGACGTCAGCCAGTCTGCCGCCAGCGCCGCGGGCGTTCCTCCACCCATCACGAAATGGAAGAAGCGCGGACCACCGGATCGGGTGCTGCTTTCGTTCGCCGCCTCGATCAGCTCGGAAAGCGCCGCAAGCGACCCGACGCCCTGTTCGGGAAGATGCGTGTCGGGCATTGCGACATTGCGGTGCGGCCGGACCAGCGCCTCATCGATGCCGTCCAGATACGCCTTGGCCTCGCGCGCGACGAGGTCGAGGGCTGCGGCCAGGTTGGCGCGATCGGAGAGCGGGTCGGGCACGCCCGACAGCCTACTCCGGGCCCGGGATCAGACCCTGTAAACGAAATACTCGCCGTTCGAATACACGAGCGTCCCATGCTGCTGCCAGTACGTCTGGCTCGCCGCCCGCGCGGGCGCCAGCTCCTGCGGACCGATGAGCACATAGCCGACGCCATACCGGTCGACCAGGTCAGCCGTGCTCTGGTCCCCACGAAGAATCGCCGCCTCGTCCGCCTGCTTCCGTACGTAGTCGCGCAGCCCATACGTCCACAGCCAGCCGGGATAACCGCTCATGACCCGCCTCCCCCCGAGGGTCGGAATCGGGCTGTTGTGCTCGTCCGCGACCGCGAATACCGCGTCGAATCGGGTGTTCTGCCGCGCCCACTCCGCGACTTGCAGCCCTTTCGTGTCTGTGAACTCGTATGAGCTGACGCTGGCATCGGAGGCGCGGGCGAGGTCAAGAGCGCCCGCGAGACCAAGCACAATCAGCAACGCCGACGCCACCGCGATACCGGCCGGCCCGCGCCGGAAGATCCCGGCGATCAGGCCGCCGACCACGATGCTGCCCAGCAGCGCCCAGAAGATGAAGAACTTGGTGTTGTCCCAGTCCCACGGCTGAAGGACGACCACGTTGGGGACCAGGAACCACAGCCACATCGGGGCAAACCATTTCGCGAATGCGTCAGGAAACCGGCGCCGCGCGAGATGGGCGGCAAGGAGAAGGGGGATGAACACAGACAGGTTCTTGATCCAGAACCAGGCGAAGTCCACCGGGAAGTAGAGGACGCCATCGCGCTGCCAATCCGTATACGAGAGCCAGCCCACCTCCAGGCAGTAACCACCGACGGCGGACCCGCCGCCGCACGCATTGTTGTTGACCGGCGGCCACATCCAGATCAAGACCGGAATGGCAAGCGCGAGGGCTGGAATGAAGTAGGCGAGCCACTCGCGCCGCCAGTGGAACGCTGCCCAGAACGCGGCGAGCGCGACGACCGTTCCGTACGCATGAACGTGGAAGGCCGGCATGAGGCCCGCCACAACACCGGGAAATAGGAACGCCTGCCAACCGCGGCGCTCGCGAACAGCAAGCCACACAACCACCAGGACGATCAGCGCCAGGCTGAAGCCGAACAGCGTCGAGCGCTGAGGGACGAGGTAAGCGAGCACCGGGTTCAGCCACTGGAAGTTGAGGTCGCGGTCGAGCGTGTACTCGCGGGGCAGATGCGCCAGCACCCCGAGACCGTTGTGGCCCACGTCGATGATCAGGTAGACGAAGCCCAGTCCGCCGCTGAGCAGGAAAACGAAGACCGCAATCGCGGCTGCCGCGCGGCCGCCTGCGAATCGCGCGGCGGCAAGGTACAGGACGGCCGGAAACGCAAGGCCCAGCAAGCCGGAGGTGAGCACGAGCGCAGAAGGCAACGAGCTGCCGAGCGGGACGAGGTTGGCGGCGAGGAAGTCGATCATGAACGGGTAGCCGAGGTTGTTGCCCGGGTCGATCGGATACTGCGGTGGGAAGTTGTGCCCGTACGCGAAGGAGCCCGCGAAGGTGAGGTGTGCCGCCCAGTCGCCCCAGATGTTGATATAGCCGGCCCACAGTCCTTCGGGTTTGAAGATGTATGCCTGGTGCAGGAAGTGGACCGTCCACGCGCCGCACGCCAGAAAGATGGCCGCGAGCGGCCACGGATGGCCCGCGGTCCGCGGCGACGAGCTCCAGCGCGCGATCGCGTCCAGAAGGTCCGCGGTCGCTTGAGCGCGGTTCGCGATGGCGGAAGCGAAGCGCTCTTCGAAGCTCAGAGCGAGGCTGCTCAGATAGGTGATGCCAAACCCCGCCACCACGCAGCCGACCAGCAGGATCGCGGCCGCACCGAACAGCAGTCCAAGGATGAGCAGCAAGACCAGCACGACGCCAACGCCGATCCAGCGACCGGCCAGGCCGATCGAAGGCATCGCGGCCGGGCGAGCTGCGCCCTCGGCCATCTAGATTTCCTTCAGCTCCAGCACCACAGCTGCGGCTGCGAAGCCGGGAGGTTCGGCTTGCAGTTGACGAGCCACATCTTGGGGCCCCAGATGGGCGTGCCCGGGCCTGGATCGTTCGCGCCGATCGAGATCGGGAGCCCGGTCCACAAGGGATAGAAGTAGAAAAAGAACGCGACCGTAAGGCCGAGGTGTGCGATGAGCACACGGCGGCCGACGGACGGCATATGCGTGGCGACATGGGCGAGCACAAACGCGAGCGCGAGGACCATGAAAATCAGCCCGCCGAACATGTGGTACAGAAAGAGCACACGGCTGATGTGCGACCACGGTAGGTACTGGGTGACGAATCCCATCAGGATCACGGTCGCCGGGAAGCTGCGGTGGCGAACGATGAAGTACGGCAGGGCGAGTACGCACGGCAGGCTCGTCCACCAGATCCATGGATTGCCGAGGTCCTCGATGCGTGAGATGAGCGCCTGTCCGGTCCAGTGGTCGATGCCCAGGTTCGTGTACTCCGCGTAGTAAAGGACCGGCCTCGACAGGAACGGCCACGACCACCACGGTGAGCCGTAGGGATGCGTTGCCGTCAGCGTCGCGTGATAGATGTACGACTGCCGCTGGTATTCGATGAGATCGGCCAGGTTCTGGAATTGGCCGCGAAGGAAGAATGGGTACCACGACGCGTAGTAAATCGCGAGCGGGATCGCCACCAGGGCGACGAGCGCGAGCAGCACATACACGTCGGCGCGGGCGCCGCCGGCAACTGCCGGCCCTTCCCCACGCTCCCACGTCCAGATCGGATCGTCTTGCGGGCCGATGCGAACGTCCACATGCCGCCTGATGGCCCTGGCCACGAGCAGGAAGACGATGCTTGCCCACGCTGCCAGGACGATCCATTTCGACGCGATGCCAAGCCCAAGCACGATGCCGAGCAGAAACAGGGTCACGATCGAGGCGCGCGGCGTTCGACTCTGGATGTGGACGAGGTACAGCGTGTACCCGAGTAGGATCAAGAAGATCGGAAAGATGTCGATCATGCCGATTCGGGATTGCAAGAAGAACATCCCGTCGAAGCACACGAGCGTCGCTGCCGCCAGTGCGAAAAGGCGATTCGGCCACAGGCGTCTCGCGAAGAGGTACATCAGAGGGACGCACAGCGTTCCGAAGATGCAGACCGCGATGCGCCAGCCGAACGTGTTGAAGCCGAGGTCGATGTAAGCGCCGGTGGCGCCCTGGAATTGGGCACGGTACCACCCATAACCCCACTCCCCGGCACCGATGATCAGCTTCGAAAGGGGCGGCTCAGGGTCGAAGTATGGGCAGTACAGGTTGTGGGGATGGCACTGCACGTTCTTGAAGTCGTCGTACGCGTCGACCGGGAAGTAGATCTCGTCGAAGACCTGCCCGTTGGGCGGTGAGAGCTGGCCGTTGTTGTCCGCGTACCCGCGGTTGAAGGGATACGCGAGTCCGCAAAGCGTCCCGGGATCCCCCTTGGGGTCGATCGGCGTGTTGGCAACGCAGTTCGAGACGAGTGGGCCCTGGAATGGATGAAGGAAGAAGTCGGGCATGATCGGGCTGTAAAAACGAAGAACGAACGCCACCACCGTGAACGCGAGCATCGCAATCGCGTCCCAGCGATCGAAGTACACGGGCTGCGCCGGACTGATCGCCTCCGCTGACGCCGGTCGGCTCCGATCTAGGACCTCGACCCGCTCTTCACTCAGCGGCGCCGCTTTCGACGCCGGCCTCCACCTAGGTTCTGTCCCATCCGATATGGCAGCTTCGCGGTGATCTCCCACGAAGCCGCGTCGGCATCGGGTATGGGCATCGCGATCGTGTCTTCGTAGAACAGGCGCGAGCCAAGGCGCTTCTTGATGGCCGCGAGCTGTTCGTCATCTCCGCGAACCCGAACGAAAAGTGCCGGCTTCTCGAGCAGCGGTTTCATGATCCGCGCCACTTTCGATCGCCGGGAATCCTGGAAGGCGACCTTGAGCGGCTGCACCTTCACCATGCGGATGTTTTCGTACTCGATCAACACGTTAGAGAACAGCGTCGAGACCTTGAGTCCGGAATCCAGCGGCTCGACGAAGCTGCGCCATCGATAGATCAGGAACGCTCCGCCGAGGAGCAGACCGACCGGCGCGTAGAAGAGCCAGATGATGTTGCCCTGGTTGATGGGCTGATGCGAATAGAGGACAACCCCGATCGCGACGACCCCCACCGCGACCAGCAGGCCGGCGTAAAACCGCTGCCAGCGCCACAACTCCTCGGCGTAGAGGATCCGCTGCCGTCCCTTGACTGGCCGTGCCCCGTTGGAGCTCAAGCTACTGATTATCGGGTAGCGACCAGCTGCGACTCCGTTCTACCGCCCGCCTCCACTGCGATTGCAGCAACGCGGCCTGGTCTCTGGAGATCGCCGGCTCGAACTCCCGGTCGAGCTTCCATAAGCCCTCGAGGTCGGCGTCGCTCCACACTCGCGCGCCAAGCCCGGCGAGAAACGCGGCGCCCAGCGCGGTGGTCTCGGTTTGCCGCGGCCGCCTCACCGGGATGCCCAGCAGGTCGGCCTGGAACTGGCAAAGTACGTCCATGACCGCGGCGCCGCCGTCGACGCGGAGCTCGGTGAGCGCCTTGCCGGTGTCGCCCTGCATCGCCTCGACGACGTCGCGAGTCTGATACGCCATCGCTTCCACGGCAGCGCGCACGAGCTGTGCGCGCCCGCTGCCCCTGGTGAGTCCCACGATCGTGCCGCGCGCGAACGGGTCCCAGTACGGCGCACCGAGGCCGACAAAGGCCGGAACCAGGAACACCCCGCCGGCGTCCGGAACGGAGGAGGCGAGGGGCCCCGCTTCAGCGGCACTTTCGATGATCCTGAGGCCGTCCCGCAGCCACTGGAGGGCCGCTCCGGTGATGAAGATGGCGCCCTCGAGCGCGTAGCTGAGGCGTCCCGACCGGCGCCACGCGACTGTCGTCAGCATCCCGGACTTCGAGGGCACACGGTCCGCGCCCGTTTGCGCAAGCACGAAGGATCCCGTGCCATATGTGTTCTTGGCCATGCCGACGGCGGTGCACGCCTGGCCGAACAGCGCGGCTTGCTGGTCACCGGCGATCCCGGTGATGGGCGCTTCGATTCCCCCGAATGCTTCGGGAACGCTCGCGGAGATCGGCCCAGTCGAGTCGCGCACCTCGGGGAGGTTGGTGAGGGAGACACCGAAGAGTTCGGCCATCTCCTCGCTCCACGCTCCGCGCCCGATGTCGAAAAGCAGTGTGCGCGAGGCGTTCGAAGCGTCGGTCACGTGATCGCGACCGGCGGACAGGCGCGCGACCAGCCAGCTGTCAACAGTGCCCACCGCGGCGTCCTTCGCGCCAGGGACGTGGCGAAGCACCCAGGCCAGCTTGGTGGCGGTGAAGTACGGGTCGATGACCAGCCCGGTGACCGCGCGCACGCGGTCTTCATGACCGGCCTCGCGCAGCCGCACGCAATCGGCGGCGGTGCGGCGATCCTGCCAGACGATCGCGCGAGCGAGCGGCTTCAGCGTGCGCCGATCCCAGACCACGAGCGTCTCCCGCTGGTTGGTGATCCCGATCGCGAGCACGTCCCGAGGTTCCGCGCTCGCGGCGGCGAGCGCCTGACGCGCGCTGTCCTGCACGGCCGCCCAGATCTCGTCAGCGTCGTGCTCCACCCAGCCCGGCTGCGGGTAGTGCTGGGCGATCTCCTTGTATCCCTTGCCGACCACACTGCCGTCCATGCCGACGGCTATGGAGGTGGCGCCGGTCGTCCCCTCGTCGAGGCTGAGAACGACCCGGCGATCAGCCACTTATTTGGCGGCGGGTTTCCAGGTCCGGTTCAGGCTTCCGGTCGCGTACCCCTCGAGGTCGAGCGAGACGAAGTTGTAGCCCGCCGCGCGCAGCGCGTCGACGACCTTTTCGCGTTCCGAGACCAGGCGGCCGATCTCCGCGGGCTCGACCTCGATGCGGGCGACATCGCCGTGGTGGCGCACCCGAACCTGCCTGAATCCGAGGGCTTTGATCGCGGCCTCGGCCGACTCGATCTGACGCAAGGCTTCGACCGTCACCTCGGTCCCGTGGGGGATCCGCGAAGAGAGGCATGCAAACGAGGCCTTGTTCCAGTTCGGCAGTCCGAGACGGCGCGCGGCCGCGCGGACCTCCGCCTTTCCCATGCCGGCCTCGAGCAGCGGGAAGCGGACCCCGCGCCGCACGGCCGAACCGTGGCCTGGACGGTGGTC
Source organism: Chloroflexota bacterium (assembly GCA_005883585.1). Taxonomy (GTDB): domain Bacteria; phylum Chloroflexota; class Dormibacteria; order Dormibacterales; family Dormibacteraceae; genus UBA10449. The sequence continues at coordinate 17,006 of VBFD01000020.1, read as the reverse complement.
GCCTGCGTCGTCGGCGGTCGCACCGTAAGCGATGTGGTCGAGACCGAGGTCGAGCCGTATGGGCTCGAGCGTTTCGAACAGCTCTTCCTTGCAGTGGAAGCAGCGGTCCGGGTTGTTGCGCCTGTAGGCGTCGAGCTCGACCTCGCTGGTCGAACACTCGACCAGTCGGGCCCCCAGCCGCCGGGCGAAGTCGCGCGCCTCCTCCTGCTCCGACTCGGGGTAAGCCGGCGAGCTCGCAAGCACGGCCACCGCGCGATCGCCGAGCTCGTCCAGCGCCAGCTTCAGCAGCAGCGAAGAATCGACGCCGCCCGAGTAAGCCACCAGGACCGAGGAGAGGTCGCGCACGATGGCGCGCGCGCTTTCAACCTTGTTCGCGTCGTGCCGATCGAGCTGGATCATTTCCAGCTTCGAAGATTAGACCGCCTGGGCTTCCGAGGGTTCCATCGCGGCCGTGCCACACCAGGCTTCGTAGTCGATGAGCTCGTGCACGGTCGGGTTGTCGCCGCAGAGCGGGCAGCTCTTGCTGTGGGGCAGCTTGAGCTCGCGGAAGCTCATGTCCTCGCCCTCGAACAGCAGGTAGCGGCCGATCATCGGCCGGCCGATGTTCAGCAGGTACTTGATCGTCTCGAAGGCCATCATGCTGCCGATGATCCCGGGCAGGACGCCGAAAACCCCCGCTTCCGCGCAGCTCTGCACCTCGCCCGGCGGCGGCGGCTCCGGGAACAAGCAGCGGTAGCAGCCCGTGCCCTTGGCGGAATCGAACAGCGCGAGCCGGCCTTCGAAGCGAAGGATGCTGCCGTGCACCAGCGGCTTGGCCAGGAAGTGAGCCGCGTCGTTGGCGAGGTAGCGCGTGGGGAAGTTGTCGGTGCCGTCGACGATGATGTCGTAGGGCGCGAAGATGCGCATCGCCGTCTCGGAGTTGAGGTGCTCCTCGATCGGTACCACCTCGACGTCGGGGTTGAGGCTGCGCAAAGTGTCGGCCGCCGACTCGACCTTCAAGCGCCCGATGTCGTCGGTCCCATGGAGGAGCTGGCGCTGGAGGTTGGAGGCGTCGACGCGGTCGAAGTCCACGACCCCGATCTTGCCCACGCCGGCCGCGGCCAGGTACATGCCCGCCGGAGAGCCGAGGCCGCCGGCGCCGAGAAGCAGGACGCTGGACGACAGTAGCTTGCGCTGGCCCGCGCCCCCAACCTCGGGCAGGATGAGGTGCCGGGCGTAGCGGGCGACCTGATCGGGCGTGAAACTCTTTGCCTGGGCCATTTGCAACTCACTATACCCAGGGTCCCTCTGCGGTTATTCCTATAGTGGAGAGCCCGTGGAAACTGAATATCTCGACGAAGAACAGGTGATCGCCCTGTACAACAAGGTCCGCACCGGCAAGCGGACCTGGCCAACCGGCATCTGGAGCTCTCCCGCGGCGCTGCAGTACGCCGTGACGGTCTTCGACTACTGGATCCACAACGTCATGGGCTGGAAGGGATGGCCCGAGGCGCGCGGCAAGGTGACGCCCGCCCTGCTGGAGGAGCACCGGCTCGCCGACCTGGTCGAGAGCGTGTTCGTGCCCGAGTTCGGAGACGACTGGCTGGACTTCGAGATCGTGCTCAACGAAAGCATGCGGCTCTCGGAGGACGAGGCCTGGGCGCCCGATGTCGCCGATCGGCAGGAACGCGTGGAATCGGCTTTCGAGCACGCCTTCGAGCAGCTCATCGGCTCGTCCAAGCAGCAGCCCAAGCTCCTCCCCACCTACCACCGCTTCCGCAACCACCTGCTGCGGATGTGGAGCGCGTTCCAGGAGGCCCAGGCCGAGCACGACAAGGCGGAACGGGAGTCGGCGGAGCGGTTCTGGGCTCCGCTCCGGCTCGTGCGCAGCACCCGCGGACAGGCCGCCGAGGCCTGGTCGATCGTGAACGCCGACGACGAGCGGCGAGGTGAGGTCACGGTGGTTTGGGGTGAGCCGCACCCGTACTGCCTGGTCATCCTCGACGACGCCATCGAGGCGGGCGGCTGGGAGCAGGTCATCTACCGGCTCGAGCAAGAGATTCTGGTCGAGGAGCCCGGAGTCGTGAGCTACGCGGTGTGGCACAAGGGCTTCGTCGGTGAGTACTACCGCTGCGCCGACTGCGGCGAGCTGCACAGTCAGTTCGACGAAGACGCGGGCAAGGAGCTCCGACTCGACGACCTCGAACCGCCCGACGAACGCTGATCAGTCGACGGTCAGGTCGTAGTTCTTGCCTTCCCATCCGGTGACGTAGTGCGCCGTCCAGGCGAGCTGCGAGCCGGACGCGAGCTTGTTGGAGGGGATCTCGGCGACCCACACGCCTAGCGTCGTATCGATGGCGTCGGCCTCGGCGAATGTCTTCCAGTCGTCAAACGTGTAGTGCACCGACCCCGGTCTCGGCAGCTGAACGCGCAGCCTGCGGCCGCCGGCGATGTGGGTGATCTGGTGCTTGTGTGACCACACAAAGGCGGGCTCCTGCGCCGAGCCTTCCGTGTAGCGGCGGCGCGCGGGCAGGACGATGTCGGGGAAGCCGGCTAGCGCGATGGTCACGAGCAGTTCCAGGTACTCGGCGTGGGCCCAGCCCAAGGGCGACACCGACCCGGTCGCCTTTCCAGAGATCAGCCCGCGGCTGGGGATGTCGGGGCCGTCCCACACCTGTTCTGGGAGCATCAAGCCGGGACCCGCGAAGCCTTCCAGCGTCCGCACCATCTCGGCCGCGGGCAGGCCCATGGAGAAGAAGTGACGTGCGCGTTCGCCGGTGAGCACGGGCCACGGTCGGCCTTTCCCGCTTCCATCCCACGGCGATCCGTCGTCGTTCTCTCCATAACGGTCGCCGACGTATCTGCGCCACGAGGGTCCGGCGGGCAGGCCGGCCTTGAGGTTCGCGTCGACGCCCTGAAGGCTGCGCAGGATGCGCTCGTCCTTCGGCCGGCGCAGCCCGTATCTGACCAGCTCGAGAAACTCGGGCGCGATCGCCCCTTCGGTGGGGCGGTGGTCGGGGTCGCCGGCGAGGCGCACGTACTGGCCGCCGGGCGTCGAGCACCAGATCTCGACGCGATCGTTCCAGTAGTCCGCAACCGCACGAAGGTGGCTGGCGGCGACGTGTTCGCCGGCCTCGTGAGCAAACTCGGCAGAGACGATGAGGGCGGCGATGCATGCTGCCAATGTGGAGGGCGAAAGGCCGCCGAGGTCCTCCCAGCGGTCTAGCTGCGTGAGCGGACCTTCGCGGATGATGAACTGTGCGGCCGGGCGGACCATGACCGGGTATGGGTCGTGGTCGAGGCAGCCCGCGACGCCCAACCGCCACGCAAGCAGGATGGGAAGCGCCACCTGGTCGAGCTCGGTCGAAGTCCAGTGCGGGGTTCCGTCCATGAACCAGTTCTGGAACCACGCCCCATCCGCGCGCTGACGAGACTGCAAGTGGCGGAACGCGCGCAGCGCGGCGGCCTGATCGCCGGCGTCGAGCAGAGCGGTGGCGATGCGACAAAGGTCGCGCGGCCAGACCAGGTGGTAGATCTGGTTGCCGTTGTGATTCGACTCACCCCATGGCGCAGCGGGCGAGGCGATGAACGCGCCCGCGTGCGACTTGTCTTCGAGACAGCGCAGCACCGCCAGCGAGGCTTGGGCGAGCGAGCCTTCGTCCCCGCTGACTTTGGCGAGCGCGGGCGGCAGATCGGGGAGTGATCGCCATGCGCGCTCGAATGAGTGGCGGACGTTGCCCGCTCCTTTCTGCAACGCGGTACGCGCCACCTCTTCGGCGTCCGCTCTTGTGTGAGCAAACCCGACCGCGATCTGAAACGAGCCGGCGCGAATTCCGATCTCGGCGCCCGCGGCGACGTTGCCGGGGCCCGCGCGCTCATACGTGCTTGTGAGGTAGCCGTCGCCGTCGTGGAGGTCGATCTGCAGGTCTGAGCTGCGGTAATAGCCGACGGTTGCTCGGCTGAATGGACCGACGATGCAGATCCAAACGTCTTGCTGACGCAGGAGCAGAGCGGGCGGGTGCGTCTCCAGAACCTGTCCGAAATTGCCCTCGCTGCCCGGCTGCCAGTGAGCTGAAACCTGCATGTAGAGGCGCACGTCGGGTAGCTCGGGCGTGAATGTAGCCGCGATGAGCAAGGCGTTTTCGTCGGGGTCGGAGAAGATCTCTTTGGTCAGGCGATATTCGTGGTGAGTGCTGTCGACTGTGAACGCAGGGATGCCGGGCGCGAGCCAGGTGACGCGGTGCTGACCGTCACCCGAGTCATCGACCGGAGGCGCGCCACCGGCTGACGCGAAGAAGCGCAACTCATGCAGGGCCACGCGGTCGATGGTGGGAAAGAAGACTTCGCTGAGGGCGCCATCGGCGAGCGTGTACCAGAGCTTGCTCCGCGGGCCAGGCGCAGCGCCGAATGCCATCTTGCGCCCCGGACCCCACATCGGGGGCGCGCCTGGACCGCCTGGTGCCTCCATTCGGTGCTAAGTATGAAAGGGCACCGTGGCGGATAGAATCGAACGATAATCCGGAATCGCCGGGGAGGTGGCTGAGTGGCCGAAAGCACCCGCCTGCTAAGCGGGTAGGGGGTGTAAAGCTCCCTCGAGAGTTCGAATCTCTCCCTTCCCGCTTTGTCATGTCTCAGGACACACGCCAGTTCACACTGCGGCGGGTTTGAAATGCGCTCGAAATCGGCGGCTGCCGGCATTTGCGGTCATCGGTCAGGATTCGGACTCCGCGATCTCCATCCGGTATCCGGCCATCAATTCATCGACGCCTTCTTGAACCCGGTTCTGACTGATCAACGCGATCGCGAGGAAGAGGTGGGTGGGGGAGTCGATCGGCTCCTTTTGCAAGAGTCGGCGAAACGCTTCTTCCACGCCCCGCCAGTCCGCAGCTTCCCACCTGGCAACTCCGAGCACGCTTTCCGGCGTTTCTCTGATCGGCATGGCGGCGTGCAGCGCCCACTCAATGGCGAGCACGGCCTGCTCATATCGCCCCTGATGGCAGCAGGCGATCGCCACAGAAAGCCATGTCACTGATGCCTTCGGCGCCAATTCCGCCGCTTGACGAAACGCCGCCTCAGCTTCGGGCCAGTCGTTATTCTTCGCGAGCTTCATGCCCTGCGCGTAGAGCGCCGCCGCCGCGTCTTCCGACCTCTCTGACACGCCGACAGGTTAGGGGTCAAACCCCGAAGAGAGGAGAACCCAGATGCTCAAAACTATTTTCCGCGACGCCGCAAGATCCGTGACAGAGGGAAGCCGGACGCCCAGATGAAGACGACGATGCCGACAACCAGCGGCACGATGAGGCTGCTGACTCTGAGCGTCGCAAACGCCCCAGCATCAGTCGCGAGCTTGTAGGCCAGCGCGGACGCGACGACACCGACCAACACAACGACTCCGAACAGACCTAAGAAAAATCCAAGCCGGTAGTCAGTGTCAAACGGACGCATCGCAAATCTCGCGATCAGCCCCAGGACGACGGCGGTAATGCCGGCCGCATTGGAGCAAGCAGCCAAATAGATCCAGAACGCCGCATACCCGACCGTCATCGCAAATCGATTGTGGATCAGATCGCGTGATCAGCGACATCGGTAGACTCCGATTTGTGGGTCCGCGTATCACGGCGGTCGCGATCGCGGCCATCCTGCTGCTCACCGCGTGCACACGCAGCGGTCCGCAGGCCAAAGCGACCCCAAGCCCAAGCCCGCTGCCGAGTCCGAGCAAAGTCGCCTGGACGAGTTGCGGAGGCGGCTTCCAGTGCGGGACGGTGCAGGTCCCGCTCGACTACACGCATCCAACGAACGGCGACATCGGCATCGCACTCATCAAGAAGCCGGCGACCACCCAGGCCGGCCGCATCGGTTCGCTGCTGACGAATCCCGGCGGACCAGGTGCGTCCGGCGTCGAGTTCCTGCGCAGCAACGCGACCGCGCTGACTGGACTCAACGTCAGGTTCGACCTGATCGGCTTCGACCCGCGGGGCATTGGTGACAGCGCGCCAGTGCGCTGTCTCGACGGTCCTGGGGAGGACGTCTTCAACGCGCTGGATCCGGTTCTCGACGACCCCACCGAAAAGCAAACTGCAATCCAGGCCGACAAGGACTTCGCCGCTGGATGCCAGCAGCGCAGCGCCAAACTGCTACCGTTCGTCGACACCCCGAACGCGGCCCGCGACATGGATGAGATCCGCGCAGCGCTCGGCGACGAAAAACTCACGTACCTCGGCTTCTCCTATGGAACCTTCCTCGGCCAGACCTACGCGCACCTCTTCCCCACTCACGTGCGCGCGCTCGCGCTCGACGGCGTCGTCGACCCGAACCTTTCAGCCAACGATCTCCTCCTCGCCCAGGTGGTCGGTTTCGAGCAGAACCTGCAGGCGTTCTTGTCGGACTGCAAGTCGCGGCCATCGTGCGCCTTCGCGAAGTCCGGTGATCCCGCCACCAAGCTCAATGCGCTCATGCAGCGGCTGGACACGACGCCGCTCGCGGTCGGCAACCGATCGCTTACGCGCGGGCTCGCGGTTATCGGTGTGCTGACGCCACTCTACGACCAGAGCTCGTGGACTTACCTTGACCGCGCACTCACCCTGGCCGATGACGGCAACGGGTCGATTCTCCTGCAGCTGGCCGACCTCTACCTGGGACGGAACGCGGACGGAACCTACAACAATGAAGGAGACGCCAACTACGCGGTCAACTGCCTGGACCGCCCAGTGCCCAGCGACGTGGCAGCGTATGACGCACTCGGTGCAACGTTCGCGAAAGCCTCAGCCCTGTTCGGGCCTGCGACGCAGTATTCGAACCTGGCCTGCGCGTACTGGCCGGTCAAGCCGACCGGACAGCCTGGCCCACTCACCGCGGACGGCGCGCCTCCGATCCTGCTCGTCGGCGGCACCGGCGACCCGGCCACCCCATATGCGTGGGCGCAGTCGGTGCATCAGAAGCTGGCTGGATCGGTGCTCCTGACACGCAACGGCAATGGCCACGTCTCGTACTTCGCCAGCACATGCGCGCAGCAAGCCGAAGACGCCTATCTGATCAGCCTGAAACTTCCAGCCGACGGCTCCACCTGCTCGTAGCGCAGCCGGCGCCGATCAGGCGACTGTGGCTGCGACCTTGGCCTTGCTGAACGTCAGCTCGCCGTTTCGTCCGTCGACCTCGACCGCGCTTCCGTCGGAGAACTTGCCCTCCAGCAGCATCATGGCAAGCGGGTCCTGGACCAGCCGCTGGATCGCACGCTTCAGCGGGCGAGCGCCGTAGACCGGATCCCATCCTCGCTGGGCGAGCAGCTTGCGCGCCGCGTCGGTGACCACCAGCCGGATGTGCCGCTCCGCCAGGCGCTTTTCGAGCCGCCGCAGCTGGATATCGACGATTGCCGTCAGCTGGTCTTCTGTGAGTGGGCCGAAGACGATGACCTCGTCGACGCGGTTCAGGAACTCGGGCCGGAAGTGGTCGCGAAGCACGGCCATGACCGACTCGCGCACCTCGTCAAAGGGCCGCCCGGACATCTCTTGAATGGTCTGGCCGCCCAGATTCGAGGTCATGATGATCACGGCGTTGCGGAAGTCGACAGTCCGGCCCTGACCGTCAGTGAGACGGCCGTCGTCGAGGATCTGCAGCAGGACGTTGAAGACGTCGGGGTGTGCCTTCTCGATCTCATCGAAGAGCACGACAGAGTATGGACGGCGTCGAACCGCCTCTGTGAGCTGTCCACCTTCGTCGTAGCCGACGTAGCCGGGCGGAGCGCCGATCAGGCGCGCAACCGTGTGCTTCTCCTGGTACTCGGACATGTCGAGCCGAATGAGGGCCTGCTCGTTGTCGAACAAGAACTCGGCCAGCGCACGCGCCAGCTCAGTCTTGCCGACACCGGTCGGGCCGAGGAAGATGAACGATCCCACCGGCCGGTTCGGATCTGACAGTCCAGACCGATTCCGCCGCACAGCATTGGCGACCGCGCTCACGGCCTCGTCCTGCCCGATGACCCGTTCGTGCAGACGCTCCTCCATCTTGATGAGCTTGGCGATCTCGCCTTCCATCAAACGCGAGACCGGGATTCCGGTCCACCGGCCGACGATCTCGGCGATGTCCTCCTCGTCTACCTCTTCTTTGAGGAGCGCGTGGCCACCTTGTAGCTCGGTTAGTCGTGCCTGGGCGGCCTGGATCTGCTTTTCGACCTCCACCGCTTTTCCGTACCGGAGCTCCGCCGCCTTCGCGAAATCGGCGGCGCGCTCGGCCCGGTCGGCCTCGGCGCGCACCTCTTCGAGCTGCGCCTTGAGGCTGCGGATCTTGCCGATGACCTCCTTCTCCTGCTCCCAGCGCGAGCGCAGCGAGGTCCGCTTCTCCGACAGGCCCGCCAGCTGCTTCTCGAGCGATGCAAGCCGCTCCTTGGAAACCTTATCGGTCTCCTTCTTCAAGGCCTGGCGCTCGATCTCGAGCTGGCGGATCTGCCGCTCGGTCTCGTCGAGCTCGGCAGGCAAGGAGTCGATCTCGGTGCGCAGCCGTGCGGCGGCCTCGTCGATGAGGTCGATCGCCTTGTCAGGCAGGAAGCGGTCGGTGATGTAGCGGTTCGACAGCACGGCCGCGGCAACGATCGCGGAATCCTTGATGCGAACGCCATGGTGGATCTCGTATCGCTCGCGCAACCCGCGGAGGATGCTGATGGTGTCCTCGACCGTGGGCTCGTTGACCATGATCGGCTGGAACCGACGCTCGAGGGCGGCGTCCTTTTCGATGTGCTTGCGGTACTCGTCGAGAGTGGTAGCGCCGATCGCGCGCAGCTCGCCGCGGGCAAGCATCGGCTTCAACAGGTTGGCTGCGTCGATGGCGCCCTCGGCGGCGCCGGCGCCGACCAGCGTGTGCAGCTCGTCAATGAACAGGACGATCTGGCCATTGGAGGCCTCGATCTCCTTGAGCACTGCCTTCAGCCGGTCCTCGAACTCGCCTCGGTACTTGGTCCCCGCTACGAGTGCACCCAGGTCGAGGGCGATGACGCGCTTGCCCTTCAGGCCTTCGGGCACGTCGCCGGCGGCGATCCGCTGGGCGAGCCCTTCGGCGATGGCGGTCTTGCCGACGCCGGGCTCGCCGATGAGGACGGGGTTGTTCTTGGTGCGGCGGGACAGCACCTGGATTACACGACGGATCTCCTCGTCTCGACCGATGACCGGGTCGAGCTTGCCCTCAGCGGCAAGCTTGGTCAGGTCGCGGCCGTACTTCTCGAGAGCCTGGTACTTGGACTCCGGGTTCTGGTCGGTGACGCGCTGGCTGCCGCGGATCTGGCGAAGCGCGCGAAGCAGGGCGTCGTGCCCGGCGCCCGCGTCCTTCAATGTCTTGGTGCCGGCGAGCGCGAGCAACAGATGCTCGGTCGAGATGTACTCGTCCTTGAGTTTCTCGGCTTCCTGCTCGGCTTCGTCCAGTGCTTTTTGTAGCTCGGCGGACAGGTAAGGCTGGCCGCCGCCACTCACCCTCGGCAAGCGCTCGACGACCGAAACAAGCGCCGGCTCGAGGGCCTGGACGGACACACCCGCCCGCTCCAGCAGAGTGCGGCCGACGCCGCCCTCCTGGCTGATGAGCGCCAGTATCAGGTGTTCGGGCTCGATGGCTTGCTGGCGGAGACTGCGCGCCAGAGCCGCAGCCTCCTGCAGAGCCTCCTGGGCCTTTTCCGTGAACTTTTCCAACCTCATGCTTTTTTGCTACCCCCGGTCTTCGGTCGTCAAACCGGCGGCCGGTATCTTGGGTCCATGCCCGAGCTGCCCGAGCTGGAAGCGGTGCGAATACGCCTTGGCCCTCGCCTCGAGGGCAAGCTGATAACGGCTGCCGCGGTCGTCCCCAAGAAGGCGCACATGCTCCGCTACCCCGTCGAACACTTCGCCGACGAACTGCCCGCTCGTCGCATCGTCTCACTTACCAGGCGAGGCAAGCACCTTGTCTTTGCGACTGAGCTCGGCGGTGGCGGAGATGAACGGTGGCTGGTGATCAACCCGATGCTGGGCGGGCGCTTCCAGATGGTGGACGGCAGCACACCGGCTCCGGCGACCGAGGTGTTCACGATCCGGATCGAGGGTCGGCAGGAGCTGCGATATCTCGATTTCCGCGACATGGGGCGCATCTACTGGGTCAACGACCTGGCCCGCGAGATTCCCGGTTGGGCCGAGCTCGGGCCGGAGGCCGACTCGGCGCCAGCGATGGGCATCGAGGTTTTTCGCAAACGCCTGCGGCGCTTCCGGGATGAGCTCAAGGATCTCCTGCGCAACCAGGAGTTTCTGGCCGGGATCGGCAACGCTTACTCGGACGAGATCCTGTTCGAGGCCCGGCTGCTCCCCTTGCGGAGGCGGGCTTCGTTAAAGCCGGCCGAGGAGGAGGCGCTATTCGCGGCCATCCCCGTGGTGCTCTCGCGCGCCGTTGATGCGATCCTTGCCAACCCAAACTACGACGAGTCGAAGCAGGACCGGTCGTTCATGGCGGTGCATATGAAGGGCGGAAAGACGTGCCCGCGATGCGGACACCGGATCAGTCAGCTGGGGTCGAACCGGGAGCCCTTGAATTTCTGCCGGGGCTGCCAGCTCTAATCGGGCACACCTTTGGCGGGCCCTCCCTTCTCTTTTGGGCCCCTCCCCCAGCCCGACTCACCTGCCGGCCTCGACCTTAATAAAGGGGAGGCGGGGCCGCCAACCCAGGTCGTTAAGAGCGGTGGGCGGGAAGGTTCCCGGCGATCGACTCGAGCAAGCGCTGGGACGCGAGTGCGATCTCGTCCACCGCCCCCTCGAACGCCACCTGGTGCCTCCCAGAGGGCTCGCGGAATCCGCTCACCTTGCGCACGAACTGCCGTGCCGCGGCGCGGATCTCGTCCTCGGTGGCGACCACGTCAGCCTGGCGCAGGGTCTTGATGCTTCGGCACACGCGACAACGATACGTGGACCAGGAGCCCGAGAAGCGGCTACCGGCGCCGATGCTCTCGATGCTCTCGGTGCGCCGGCAGCTCCGGGAGCTCGGGCGGCGCCAGGCGCCCCGGGTCCAGCCCCGCCCGCTTCAGCATCGCCGCCGCCAGCCGCTCGTAACGACGCTCTGTGATGTCGCCAACCGGGTCGGGGCTGGCGGACATCAGCTGCCGGAAGCTCAGCGTCGACACCGCCCGATACGCCAGGACCGCTCGCGCCTGCTCCGCCCGCCCCGTCATCGAAGCGATACGCACGAACGCCAAAGCCGCCCCGGTCTCGCGCATGTCCCGCCACCTCCACGCGCCGTATGGCAGTAAAACAAGAAGGATCGGCGGCAAGGCGACCAACAGCGCGAGCACGATCGCGACCTGGATGATCGCGTCGTGCACCTGGTGGCCGGCCGACACCAGCGGCTCTCCCGAGTAGCGCCGCAGCGCGTCGGCGATGTTGATCAAGAACTGCGTGACCCCGGGAATGCCGCCCGGGATCGCGTTGCGAAACTGCATGATCCATCCGTTGAACGTGTTCCCCGTGCTCACAAGCCCGTCAGCAATCACTTCGAGGCCGAGGATCGTCTTGTAGATCAGCCAGCCGAGGACCGCCCAGGCAACCGTCCATCCCGTGGTGACCACATCAGCCAGGACACGGAGCATCGCGGCCACGGGACGGTCCGGATAGACCTTGATCATGGGCGCGAAGATAAGTCACTCGAGGCCAAATCGCGCAGTTTGTCGACGAGCCGGACCCGTTTCAAGAGCTGGTCAGGCCGGGCCGTCAGGAGGGCTCGACCGATCTCATTGTTGACACCGGCGAAGCACCGTAGCCTAAATACAGGGGGCTGTTGGGAGTCGGCGTCATTCAGGAGTGTGTGGAGAGATGAGACGAGCCGGTCTTGCTATCGCCTGCCTTTTCCTTGTCGCTGCATGCGGGTCCGGCGGGGGCGGTGGCACCCAGTCGGTAACCCCTAAACACGGCGGCACAGCAACCATCGCACTCGAGAGCGAGCTGCGCACCCTGGATCCACTCGACTCGTCGCTGCTGGTGGAGCGCGAGGTTTTCTACAACATGTACGACTCGCTCTTCACAATCGACCCCGGCCTCACGATCAAGGCCGGTCTGGTCAAGTCTTGGGATGTGACCGACCCCACGAGCTACAAGTTCACACTGCAGTCCGGGGTCAAGTACCAGGACGGCACGTCCTTCAACGCGCAGTCGGTCAAGGACAACATCACGCGCTACAAGACCGCCGCCAGCTCACGACGGAAGTCCGACCTGAAGAGCGTGACGAGCGTGGAGGTCGTCGACGATACCCACGTCACTCTGCACCTCGCGAAGCCTGACGCGACCCTGCTCGCCACGTTGGTCGACCGGGCGGGAATGATGCTCTCAATGGATGCGGTCAAGAAGGGCGGCCAGAACTTTTCCCTCGCGCCTACAGGCGCCGGGAGCGGGCCCTTCCAGTTCGTCGAGTGGAAGCGCAACGACCACCTGACGCTGACGAAGAATCCCAGCTATTGGCGAAGCGGGCTGCCCTATCTGGACGGCGTCACCTACAAGGCGATTCCCGATGTCAACGCGATCCTCGCGGCGCTCAAGACCGGTGACATTGATATCGCACGGGCGATCGCGGCCAAGGATGTGGCGGGGCTCAAGGCCGACTCGGGCTTCATCTACCGCGACACGCCCGCGATCGGCTTCAACGGCTTCGAGCTCAACACCGGAGCCGCGCCCTTCAATGACCCCGCCAAGCGGAAAGCAGTGGCGACGGCGATCGACAGATACGCGATCTTGAAGAACATCAACTTCAATATCGGCGTCGTCGGTTACGGGCCGATACCGCCGTCGAGCTGGGCCTTCGACGCGTCGGAAAAGATCTACGACCACGCCGACGCAGCCGCGGCCAGAAGCGCCGCCACCGGGTTCACGTTCAGCTTCAAGACGACGGCGGATCCGGTCAACCAGCAGCTGGCCCAGCTGATGCAGTCAGAGCTGGCCTCAGCCGGCATCACGATGAAAATCCAGACCGAGGAATTCGCGACGTATCAGCAGGAATGCCAGAGCCACCAGTTCGAGGCCTGCGGTGTCAACTGGTCTGGTCGGATCGACCCCGACGGCAACACATACGCGTGGTGGCACACCGGCGGCGATTTCAACGACAGCCTCTACAGCAACCCGCAGGTCGACGGCTGGCTGGAGGACGCCCGCATCAATACGGACCAGGCCAAGCGCAAGCAGGATTACGACAGCGCTCAAAAGCAGATCGTGGCCGACGCGCCGTATGTGTTCACGGTTTTCGGCGTCAGCGCTCAGATTTCGAGCAACAAGGTCCATGGCTTCACTCTGTATCCCGATCTCATGATCCGGATGGCGGAGGTCTGGAAGAGCTAACCGATCCACCTCACTCGCGAGGACATAGATTGATGCCGGTGCACAGACCGGCATGACGACCTACGTCCTGCGGCGGCTCCTGTTGATGCTGCCTGTGGCCTTCTTGGTGACCGTCGGCGTGTTCATGCTCATCCACCTCACACCGGGCGACCCGGCGCTCATCCTTCTCGGCGAGGACCGCTCACCGCAAGCGATCGCGGACATCCACAAGCAGCTCGGGCTCGACAAGCCGATCTATGTCCAGTACGGGCTCTGGCTCGGCCGCATGGCTCACGGCGATCTCGGCCGCTCGATCACCACGCATCAGCCCGTGTCCGCCGCCATCACCGAACGCCTTCCGGCAACACTCGAGCTCGGCATTGTGGCGTTGCTCTGGTCCCTGGCCGTCGCCATCCCGCTCGGCACGTTCGCGGCAGTTCGTCGCGGGTCGGCGCTGGACTATCTCGCTTCAGGCATAACGGTGGCCGGTGTTTCCGTCCCGAATTTCTTCATCGGCGTCGTTCTCATCTTCGTCCTGTCTGTGTCGCTCCGGCTGTTTCCATTCGGTGGCTACATTCCGTTTGCGACGAATCCAATCGAGAGTCTTCGCCACGTTGTGCTGCCGGCCATCGCGTTGGGCACCGCCGGCGCGGCGATCAATATGCGTTTCACACGCTCGTCGATGATCGAGGTCCTCAACAACGATTACGTGCGGACTGCGTGGGCGAAGGGAGCGTCGTGGCGCCGCGTCGTCTTCATCCACGCGCTCAAGAACGCGCTCATCCCTGTTGTGACGGTGGTCGGGCTTCAGATCGGAGGCATCATCGAGGGCGCGGTCGTCACCGAGACCGTATTCACCTGGCCCGGAGTCGGCCGGCTGGCCGTGGAGTCGATCGCCGACCGCGACTACACGATCGTGCAGGGCATCGTTCTGCTGGCGGCCTTCTCGTACATGTTCGCCAACCTGCTGGTCGACCTGGTGTACGCCTGGCTCGACCCGCGGATCTCCTACGCATGATGTTGGGCCCTCATCAATGAGCAACGCGCCGGCGCTGTTGGCCGCCGGCCAACACTTCCGCACGGCCAGGATCAGTGGACTCGCCTTCGTTCGTCAGTACCCGCGGGTTGCCGCAGCCGCGGCGTTCGTCGGATTGTTGTTCCTGGTCGCACTTCTGGCTCCGCTCATCGCACCCCACGATCCGCTTGCTGTTCATCCCGACGACTCCTATCTGCCACCGTTGAGCCCCAGCCACCTTCTGGGCACCGATGAGCTTGGGCGAGACCTCTTCAGTCGCGTGCTCTGGGGGGCGCGAGTCTCGCTGCCGGTTGCGTTCGTGGCGGTTGCTGTGGGCCTGGTCGCCGGCGGAATCATCGGCCTGGTAAGCGGTTATGCGGGCGGCACCACGGACCTCTTGTTGATGCGCTTCATCGATGCGCTGCTTGCGTTTCCAGGCCTGATCCTCGCCATCGGTCTCGTGGCCGCCCTTGGCCCCGGCCTGCGCAACGCGATGATCGCCATAGGGATCGTCGCCATTCCCATCTACGCCCGTCTGGTCCGTGCCCAGGTGCTGCAGCTGAAGCAGATGGAGTTCATCACCGCTACGCGGTCACTCGGAGCAAGACCGCTTCGGCTCGTGCTGCGCCACATCCTGCCGAATCTTATGAACCCGGTCCTCGTGCAGGTTTCCCTCTCCGCCGGGTTTGCCATCCTCGCCGAGGCCACGCTCTCCTTCCTGGGGCTGGGCGCCCAGGTTCCAACTCCGGACTGGGGCCAGATGATCAACTCTGGCCGGACTTTTCTGAACAACGACGCGTGGCTGGCGATCGTGCCCGGAGCTGCGATCTCGGTCACCGTCTTCAGCTTCAACTGGCTCGGCGATGCGCTGCGAGACGCACTCGATCCGAGGCTTCGTACGTGATCGCTCCTTCCTATCGACCGGCGGCGTAAGCGTTACCTCCGCGCGGACTCGCCGCCGCGGAGATGAAGCCAGAATCGGGGTCCCGACCCACCGCGCAGATCCGACCGAGCGACCACGGGCCCCCCTCAACGACCTCATGTCCGCGGCGGCGAAGCTCACTTATGACCGAAGGCTCGACCCTTGATTCGGCATGCACTCGGCCCGGATGCGCGTCGTGGGGCGCGAACGAGCTCGGAAAATGCGAGGTGTGGAACATGGGCGCGTCGTTCGCTGCCTGCAGACCGAGACCGAAAACGACGTGCGCCAGGAAGAATTCGAGCGTCCACTGATCCTGTTGATCGCCACCGGGAGTGCCGAATGCGATCCTCGGCTCGCCATCACGGAGCGCGAGAGTCGGGCTGAGGGTGGTCCGCGGCCGTTTGCCGCCTTCGATGCGATTGGGGTGGTCGGGATCGAGGTTGAACATCTGCGCTCTCGTCCCTAAGCAGAAGCCCAGGCCGTCGATGACAGGAGAGCTCTGCAGCCACCCTCCGCTTGGCGTACAGGCGACCAGGTTTCCGTGGCGATCGGCGACCGCGACGTGAACGGTGTCGCCGCGCACGCCTCCGGTCGCTTGCGACCCGGTGCCGGTCCAGTGGCCTTCGGCGACAACTTGGGCCGAGCGCCGAGGAAGTCGTGGCTCTCTGCCGTCGAGTGTTCCGGGCCGGAGCTCTAATGACGCGCTTCGGCCGATAAGCCGGCGGCGGGCATCGGCGTAGTCGGACGAGAGCAGGCGCTCGAGATCCACGCTGACGAATTTGGGGTCCCCATACCACGCCTCACGGTCAGCGAACGCGAGCTTCGCGCCCTCGACAACCGAATGGATGTGATCGGCGGTGAGAAAACCGGCCCGAGCCAGATCGAAGGTTTCGAGCAGGCGCAGCTGCTGGAGAAACACGGGCCCCTGGCTCCAGGGCCCGCATTTGGCCACGGTCCAGCCGGCAAAGTCGACCGTAACCGGCTCTTCGTGATTCGCTTTGAAGCGAGCCAGGTCCGCGCCCGAGAGAAGACCTTGATGGGGGGCACCGGTGCTGTCCATCAGCTCGTTTCGGCTGTGGCGGTCGATGGCATCCGCGACGAACCCGGAGTAGAACGTGGTCAGCGCCCCATCGATCTGTTGCTCGCGCCCCCCGCCGGCCGCTTTCGCCTCCACCAGCAGCCGCTGAAACGTGGCGGCGAGGTCGGGATTGCGAAAGCGGGTGCCGGCGCCGGGGACGCCGTCACGCAGGTACACCGAGGCCGAACTCGGCCAGCTGCTTCTGAAGAGGTGCTCAACCGCCGCGAGCACATCGGCGATCTGCCGCACGATCGGATATCCCGACTCCGCGTATTCGATTGCGAACCGCAGAACGTCCTCCAACCGGCGCGTGCCGTGATCGCGAAGTAGCGTCATCCAGCCTGCGAACGCGCCGGGCACGCATGCGGCCAGCAGGCCGGTTCCGGGTATGTCATCGATCCCCAGCGACCTCAGGCGCGCGATCGTGGCGTCCGCCGGGGCCGGCCCCTGGCCACAGATCACCTCAACCCGGTTGCGGGATGCGTCCCACATGATGATGGGGACTTCGCCGCCGAGTCCATTCAAGTGAGGCTCGACCACCTGAAGCACGAACCCCGCAGCCACGGCGGCGTCGAACGCGTTGCCGCCCATCTCGAGCGTAGCCATGCCGCACTCGGTGGCCAGCCAGTGCGTCGAGCTCACCATGCCAAAGGTGCCCTTGAGCTCGGGCCTCGTAGTGAACGACGCTTCAGGGGCCGCCATCATGGCTGTTTGTAT
>VBFD01000033.1:0-1718 GCA_005883585.1 Chloroflexota bacterium | reverse complement strand
TTGGGCCTGATGTTGTCGCCCATGCCACCGTCGACCGCGACGTAGCGACGGACGCCGGGAATGTTCTTGATCGAGCCGACCGTGTAGAGGGCGATACCCGCGGGCCCTGCGATGGAGCGCCCCGGCTCGACCACGAGCTCGGGAATCGCGAGGTCCCGAAGCACGCATCCCGTCTCGAGCGCGTGACGGACGACCTCGACGAAATGACGAGGCGTCGGCGGATCGTCGTCGCGCGTATAGGCGATCCCCAGCCCGCCCCCGGCGCCGAGCATCCGTGGTTCGAACTTCAGCTCGTCTCGAAGGCGGACCAGCAGGTCGAGCATGATCGTCATCGCCTGCTCGTATGCGCCAAGGGACAGGATCTGAGAGCCGATGTGCGAATGCAGCCCGACGACCTCGAGGCGTGGATGCTTCAGCGCCTCGGCGATCGCAGCGAACGCCGCGCCAGATTCGATCGAAAATCCGAACTTCGAATCCACCTGGCCCGTCGAAATATGCGCGTGCGTGTCGGGCTTGACCCCTGGTGAGATGCGCAGCATGACCGGCGTGCGCTTCCCTTCCGGCACGATGCCGCGGAGCAGCTCGAACTCATACGAGCCGTCGATGACGATCGTGGCCCCGGCGTCGTACGCGGCCTGCAGGTCTTCGAGACTCTTGTTGTTGCCGAGGAAGTGGATGCGATCGGCCTTCGTCCCTGACTTCAGGGCCAGATACAGCTCGCCCGCCGACACCACGTCGAGCCCAAGACCCTCTTCCGCCACGATGCGGAGGAACCGCGGCGACGCGAACGCCTTGGCGGAGTACAGCACGTGGCCGGCCGAGCCCATCGCCGCCACGTATTCGGAGGCGCGCTGCCGCACCGTCGCTTCGTCGTACACATAAAGAGGAGTGCCGTGTTTGCGAGCTAAGTCGACCAGGTCACAACCGCCCACCTCCATGTGGCCGGCGGCGTTGACCCGGTACGTGACCGGGAAAAGCAAGACTAGGTCGCTAGTTTGGGCTCGAGCCGCAGGAGCCGCACGAGCCTCCGCAGCAGCCACCACCGGTCTGCTCGCTCCCGAAATCGAGCGAGGAGGCCGATTCGCCGCCCGTCACCGCGAAGCTCGAGACGAGCACCCTCGTCTTGGTCGACTCGCAGGCAGGGCAGATCTGGCTGGTGTCCCGTTCCGCGAACCGGGTCAGGACATCGAACTTCCCGGAGCAGCTCTCGCACCGATACTCGTAGATGGGCATCTCAATGCAAGATTCTAAGCTCGCCGAGTTCGCGCGATTGATATCGGAATGGCCAGGGCTGATGGCGAAGCCCGACCGGGCGCTGATCGATGACAGCCTGGTGCTCCTGGAGCACCTCGGCGCGGCGCGCACACTTGTCGACGTCGGCTCCGGCGCCGGCCTGCCGGGCATCGCGCTCAAGATCGCCCGACCCGAGCTCCATGTGACCCTCGTCGAATCCGACCAGGCCAAGGCCGCCTTCCTGGTGCACGCCTGCGCCACTCTCGGGCTGGAGAACGTCGAGGTCGTGGCGCGGCGGGCGGAAGAGGCAGGCCACGATCCCATGCTGCGCGAGAAGTTCGACGTCGCGGTGGCCCGGGCCCTGGCGCCGCTGCCGGTGTTGGTTGAGCTGTGCCTGCCGCTCGTGCGCGTCGGCGGGCGTTTGCTGGCCCAGAAGACGACGGACGAGGATCCCGCCGCCGCGGCTCACGCGATCGATGCCCTCG
>VBFD01000050.1:0-12735 GCA_005883585.1 Chloroflexota bacterium | reverse complement strand
TGCGTCCAGCTCCGCCCGATCGTAAGGAGCCCCCTCTGCCGTCGCCTGCAGCTCGACCAGGCGGCCATCCTCGACCATGACGCAGTTCAGGTCGGTCGACGCCTGGAAGTCTTCGGTGTAGTCCAGGTCCAGCATCGGGGTGTGGTCGACGATGCCGCAGCTGACCGCCGCCAGGTACTGGCGGATCGCGATCTCGCTCACCATCCGCGCGTCCTTCATGCGTTTGATCGCCATGTAGAGAGCGCAGAACGCGCCGGTGATCGACGCGGTGCGCGTGCCTCCATCGGCCTGCAGCACGTCGCAATCCAGAGTGATCGTCCTCTCACCGATCTTGCTCATGTCGACCGCGGCGCGCAGCGAGCGACCGATCAAGCGCTGGATCTCATGCGTGCGGCCGCCGAGTCGACCCTGGATCGCCTCGCGCGTGCCGCGGTCGTGTGTCGATCGAGGCAGCATCGAGTACTCGGCCGTGATCCAGCCTTGGCCGCTGCCGCGCCGGTGCGCGGGCACACGGTCCTCGACGCTCGCCGTGATCCACACGCGCGTCCGCCCCATCTCGATCAGACACGAGCCTTCGGCGTGCACGTTGACGCCTAGCTCGATCTTCAGCGGGCGCAGCTGATCGGGCTGCCGTCCGTCCGGGCGCGAGGTCACGGTCATCGACCGCTAATTTTGAGGATCAGCGCGCTGGCTTCGAAGAAGATGTATAGCGGAACGAACATCAGCAGGGGCGTCAGAGGATCGACGCCCGGAGTCAGGAAGTTGGCCGCGATGCCGAGGCCCAGGAACCACCAAACGCGGTTCTTGTACAGCCACTTCGAGCTGATGATGCCAAGCATTCCGAGAACGACAATCACCACGGGCAGCTCGAAAACGACGCCGAAGCCGATGACCATGAGGAGGATGAAGCCGACCAGCTGAGCCACATCGGCCAGGTACGTGACATTCGATGGGGCGAAGGAATTGAGAACACGGATATATAGAGGTAGCGCGTACAACGCCGCAGCGACGCCGAGGGCGAAGAAGAAGATGGTGGCCACGATCAGCGGCAGCGTCAGCTTCCGCTCGTTGCGGTGCAGGCCCGGACTGACGAACCACCAGATCTGCTGGATCACCACTGGCGCCGCCACGATCAGACCGATGTAGATGGCGACTTGAAGCCGCGTCAGCACGAAGCTGCCCGGACCCAGATACACCGCATGTGCGAGGCCGGCTCTGCTGACGAGCCATTCCACCACCTGGCCCGACACGACGAACCCGGCAACGGTCGTTATGCCCCAGGCGACGAGGATCACGATGAGCATCCGGCGCAGCGCCTCGAGGTGCTCGATCACCGACATGCGCTGGTCCTCGACGGGCGCTTCGGCGCGGGGCGATCGCCGGAGTACCCTGTCTAGGATCGCCACGCGACGAGCCTCAGCGGTTGGACGGAGAGGCTGACTCCGAGCCCTGAGCGGGGGCGCTCTCGGTTGGCGCGGGCGCTGGGGCTGGCGGTGTCGCGGCGACCGGCGGAGCCGGGGCCGGCTGGGTCGAGTGGGTGATGTCGCTGGTGAGCTCGGAGGTCGCCTTCCGGAACTCGCGCATGGCCTTGCCGACCGCGCCTCCGAGCTCGGGCAGGCGCCCGGGCCCAAAGACGATGAGGACGACGACGATGATGGCGATGATCCAGAAGGGGTGTATGGGCATCAGTCGGATTATAGTCCGCCGTCTGTAAGGGAAAGATCAGCCTTCTTTCAGGTCACCGAGATCGTAATCGAGCTGATCTTGTCAGTCGAAGTGAGCGTCGAGACCTTGTCCAGGCCGCTCACCACCGTCCCAAAGCGGTTGTACGTCGCCGTCGGCCCAACCCCCGGCCAGGTGCCTTTAACGATGAAGAACTGGCTGCCGTTGACGGGGCCACCCGGGATGCGCGCCATGCCCACCGACCCGGCGTCCCATTTGAGGAAGGACGCGGGTTCCTCCGGCAGGTTGTAGCCGGGGCCGCCAGTGCCGTCGCCCTTGGGATCTCCGGTCTGTACGACCCAGTCCTCTGTCTTCCAGAACGGGTTGTTGGTGTAGTAGCCGTTGAGCGCGAGGACGATGAAATTGTTGACCGTCACCGGGGCAGTGTCCGGCAGCAATTCGATCACCACCTGCCCCTGGGTGGTGGTGACCGTGGCCTGGTACTTGCGATTGGGAACGATGCAGATCGGCTGCGCCGAGATGAACGCGTGGACGCCGATCGCCGTCGAGGTCACGCAGTTGGCGAGCGCGACCGGCCTTGGTTGGTTGACGGCCTGCTGCACGGCCAGGCCGGAACCCAGCACCAGTGCGACGACGATGGCCATGATCAGGTAAGGCACCCAGGGCCGCTTCTTCCACCCCTCCGGGACGTCGATCGCTTCGGCATCCGGGCTCGCTGCGACTTCGACTCGACGCTTCGCTTTGCTCATCGCCGAGCCGCCGCCTCCACTATGGCCTGGACGAGGCCGTGCGTCGTGTACTCGCGGGCGACGATGTCGACGCGAAGACCAAGCTTGCGCGCCGTATCCGCGGTCACCGGTCCCATGCACGCCACCTCAGCATCGCCGAGCACCGCCGGCAACCTGTCGTCGGGAAACGCGCGCACGAAATTGGCCACGGTGGAAGAGCTCGTGAAGGTGATCACGTCGACGCCCTCGGCGCCGAACAGTCTGAGCAAGGCCGGGCCCGTCGGGGCAGGACACACGGCCTGGTACACCGGAAGGATCTCGACTTCGGCGCCTCGCATTGCGAGCAGCGATGGTAAGGCGTCGCGCGCGACCTCTGCTCGCGGGACCAGGACGCGCATCCCCTCCATCTCCCAACCCTCGAGCGCCTTGGCGAGCCCTTCTGCCGTGTACTCGGAGGTCACCAGCTCAGGTCGCAGCCCGTGGTTCTCGAGCATCTCGGCGGTCTCCTGTCCGATGGCGCACAGCTTCGATGCATGCAGCGCGCGCGCGTCGGCGCCCGTCTCGACCAGCATCTTGTAAAAGATGGCGACCGCGTTGGCCGAGGCGAAGATGACAAGGATCGTCCTGTCGAGATTCGCGATGGCCTTGCGCACACGCTCGTCCGTCGGCATGGGGCGGATCTCGATCGTCGGAATCTCGACGACCGACGCGCCCATGTCAACGAGCTCTCGGCGAAACGGATCGACCTGGTGCTGCGCCCGCGTGATCAGTATCCGGCGGCCATGCAAAGGGCGCCTCGCGAGCGTGTCGAGCTGCTCGGCCATCTCGACGCCGGGCCCGAGCACCAGCAGCGCGTCTCCGCGCAGGCCGTACGTGGCCGCCTTGCGCGCCAGCTCGCCAAGCGGCGCGCTCACCCGATGCTGGCCGGGCTGGCCGGGGTTGAGGATCAATGCCGCGGGCGTGCTCGGCTTCCTGCCATCAGCGAGGAGTGTTGTGATTCCGGACTCCCACCAGCCCGATGCGAGCCTGAGCACCACGGTCTCGGCGCCAGTGACGAGCCCGAAGCCGATCGATGCCGAGCGGCCCTCGATGGTGAGCGGGATGCCGCTCATGACGGGCGCGGCGAGCTCGAGGATGAGGCCCGGCACGGCTTCGAAATCGACGCCCGAACGCTGGAGGCGCTCGGCCATCGCGCTCCCATTCGAGAACGCGTAGGGATTCCCGGGGAAGAGCACCGTGACCTTGCGGCCTTGCCGCGCGAGGCGCACGACCTCATCGAGGTCATCGAGCGCACCGATGTCGGTGCCGGGTCGAGCGTGGTGAAGGAGAGCCGAGCCGCAGCCATCGCTGCGGCGGATGAAGTCAGCTTCCTTGATCGCCTCGATCGCCTGCACCGTCGCGAGGCCGGGGTGCCCGGGACCGACACCCACGAGCCTGACTCTGCTGCCCGGACCCACGACGAAGAGGTTAGAGCTTTCGGGATACCACGTAACCGGTCAGCGCCGACAGCGTCCGCACCGCTGCGCCACCGTCGATGGGGTCAAGCTCGCGCCGCGCGTCAGACGCCAGCGAGCGTGCTTTTTCGATGGCCCGTTGAGGGCCTCGACTCGAGCGCACGAGGGTCACCACCTGCTCTGCTTCCGCAGCGCTCAGCTCGTGCCCCGCGCGCAAAACCGACGATAAGGGTCCGGCCACGGCTGCCTCCTCCATGGCGAGCATGAGCGGGAGTGTTGCGAAGCCTTCGGCGATGTCGTGACCGATCGGCTTGCCGACCTCGTCCTCGGTACCGGTGTAGTCGAGCACGTCATCCGCGATCTGGAACGCCAGGCCTAGAAAACGTCCGTAGTTGCGCAAGTGCATGCGGGCGCCTTGCTGCAGGCCGCCCAGCAGCGCGCCGATTTCGCAGCAGGCCGCGAGCAACGTCGCCGTCTTCGCCTCTATGCGAGGCAAATATTCGTCGAGGGTCGCATCGTAGTAGTGGCGGATCGCTTGCTGCCGCACCTCGCCGGCGCAGATCTTCATGACCGCGTCGGCGAGGATGGTCACGACCTCCGGGGATTGCGTATTGGCCGCCTGCTCGTATGCCTTGGCGAAGTAGAAATCGCCGACCACGATGGCCGGTTCGTCGCCGAGGCGGGCCGCGACGGTGGGACGGCCGCGCCGTACCGTGGCGCGATCGATGACATCGTCGTGCACCAGGGTGGCCGCGTGTGTCAGCTCCACGGCCATCGCGGCCGGTGTGAGGCGCGCGAG
The DNA here is from genome assembly GCA_005883585.1 of Chloroflexota bacterium. Classification (GTDB taxonomy): domain Bacteria; phylum Chloroflexota; class Dormibacteria; order Dormibacterales; family Dormibacteraceae; genus UBA10449. Next base: position 8,071 of record VBFD01000050.1, on the reverse strand, counting down.
GTCGTAACTGCCGATCTTCGCCGTCAGGAGGACAAGCGCCGGCCGGATTCGCTTGCCACCGGCTGCGAACAGGTCAGCCATCGGGGCGGAGACGACGTCGGGGTCTGACGCGATCGATTCATGCAGACCCGTTTCGATGGCGGCGAGGTCCTCGGCGACGGGACCAAACAGACTCGGCTGCGCCGCTACGTCGTCTGCTTCTCCCAGAGCTGCACCTCCTGCGCACGGACGCGGTCACCGAAGATGTTGGCGGCGACCCGGTCGAACTGTTGCGGCACCGCGGTCACCAGGATCTCGTGACGGGGCGCGGCATCGCCCGCGCGCAGCCTGGAGTGATCGAGGTGCCGCTCCACCTTGGCCGCCGTTGTCGTCGCCGAGTCGACAAGCTGAAAACGGCCGGGATACACGCGGCTGATCGCGGGCTTCAGCAACGGATAGTGCGTGCAGCCGAGCACCAGCGTGTCGGCACCGAGCCTCACGATGTCCTCGAGGTCACGGTGCAGGACCGCCTCCGCTCGCGGCGAGTCCGCCTCGCCAGCCTCGACCAGGTCGACCAGCTCAGGGCAGGCCTTCTGGTACACGCCGACCATCGGGTCGATCTCTTTGATGGCGTGCAGATATTCCTGGCTGCGCATCGTGCCCTCGGTCGAGATGACCCCGACGCGGTTGTTCTTCGTCGTCTCGACCGCCGCCTGGGCGCCGGGGCTGATCACGCCGACGATCGGGACCTCGAACATCTCGCGCGCATGGTTGAGCGCGGCGGCCGTGGCCGTGTTGCACGCGATGACCACTAGCTTGACGTCACGACTTTCGAGGTACCGGATGATGTCGATCGCGAACCCGCGAACCTCGTCCTGGAATCGCGGACCGTAGGGGAAATGGAGCAGGTCGGCGACGTAGATCGTCGACTCCATAGGCAGCCGCTCGCGGATCGCCCGTAGCACGGTGAGTCCGCCGACGCCGGAATCGAAGATGCCTATCGGGCGCGGATCGCCTTCCGCCCTTCTTGCCACCTAGTCTGAAACGGGCCTGACCGACAGACGGTAACCCAGCCCCGGGATCGCCTCCAGGTGGACGCCGGTGTTGGTGTACTCGGAGAGCTTTCGGCGCAGGCGCTGGACGTGGGGGTCCACCGAGTGATCGTCGAGGTCGTGGGGGTAGCCCCACACCTTGTCCCTGAGCTGCGCCCGCGTCAGGACCCGCTCCGGGTTGGCGGCCAGCACCGCCAGGAGGTTGAACTCGGTCATGGTCAGCGGGATCTCGTCATCGCCCAACCTCAGGCGGCGCGCAGCATTGTCAATCTGAAGGGCGCCAACCGTGAGCAAGCCCTCCCGCCCGCCGCCCGATTCGGCCAGCGACGCGCGCCGGAGGTGGGCGTTGATGCGGGCAGCGAGGATCCGCGAATCGAACGGCTTGGTGATGTAGTCGTCGGCGCCGACCTCGAGCCCGACCACCTCGTCCATCTTGGCCGAGCGCGCGGTCAACATCACGACCGGACCGGTGAGCCCCTGCCGCCTCAGCTCGAGGATCACCTCGGTGCCGCTGATGTCGGGCAGCACCCAGTCGACGAGCACGAGATCGGGTTCGCCGCTCGCGGCCAGCTCGATCGCCTGCGCGCCGTTTGCGGCTTCGAGCACGTCGTGGCCCTGGAGACGGATGACCTCGGCGATAAGGGTGCGGATCGGTGCGTCGTCTTCGACGACCAGGACTCGCCGCTTCCTCCGCGGCGCCGGGGTTGTCAGTTGTGTTTGGGAGGTGCGAATCCGACGCGCCGCGCCTCTTGCGACGAGCGTTTCGGTCTCCTCATCAGGAGCACGCGCTTCTCCCCCCCGTCGACCACGTCAGCCAGCTCCCAGCCATCCGCACCAGCGTCTTTCAGAGTCTTCACGAGACTGTTGCCGTCCACGATCTGAGCCACGGTCAGAATGCGGGTCGCGTACTCCCACTCGCGCGTCGGCATACCGACCGAAGGAATGGGGCTCGCCGTCGGAGCCGCGCCATCCCCCGGTGTCGGCTGATCCGGCTCGTCTGGCTCGTCGGGGTCTTCTTCGAGGTGGATCGGCACGTCACAACGATTCTAGTTGGCATACCCCCGGCGGGGGTCGAACCCGCGCTGGACCGGGTTTAAGCCGGCTGCCTCTGCCATTGGGCTACGGGGGCGACCCTATTTTGCCCCCGCGCCTATTTCTCGTACTCGAAGAACCCCTTGCCGGTCTTGCGGCCCAGGTTTCCCGCCTCCACCAGTTTGCGCAGCACGTCGGGGGCGTCGCCGCCCTCGCCCTGGCGGTGCCGATCCTTCATCGCCCCATAGAAGATGTCGAGTCCGCTGAAGTCGAGCAGATGGAACGGCCCCATCGGCCAATTGAGGCCCTTCTGCACCGCGATGTCGATGTCCTCGGCGCTCGCGTATCCGCCTTCGAGCAGATGCATCGCTTCCTCCGATGCCGCGAAGAGGATCCGATTGACGATGAAGCCCCAGATCTCCTTGTTGAGCACCACCGGCGTCCGATCGATGCTGCGCACGAACTCGGTCGCCGCCACGATGGTGGCGTCAGAGGTCCTCGGTCCTTTCACGACCTCGCACAGCTGCATGACCGTCACCGGGTGGAAGAAATGCATGTTGCAGCACCGTGCGGGATCGCCCGTGAGGTCGGCGAGGCGGCTGATGGCGATGGTGCTGCTGTTGCTGGCGAGGATCGCGTCTTGCTTCGCCGACTTTCCCAGGGTTGTGAAAACGCCCTTCTTTGTGTCGAAGTCCTCGATGACGGCTTCGATGACGAGGTCCGCCCGTTTGGCCGCCTCGTCGAGGTCGTTGCTGTCGGTGATGCGGCCCAGCGCATCGTCGGCTCGCTCTCTGGTGAGCCTGCCCTTTTCGACCGCGCGGTCGAGCAGCTTGCGGTTCTGGGTGTGCGCCCGCTCGAGCTGTCCCGGGACCGCGTCCACGAGCGTGACCTGGTAGCGGCCGGCGAGCGCGGTTTGGAGCGCGATCTGCGAGCCCATGGTCCCAGCGCCGACGACGGTCACGTTCTTGATGTCACTCATCATCTATATGTGCACGTGAGCATGGAGCAATTCGAGGCGGCGGCGCAGGCCGCGGTCGACTCGATCCCGGATGACTTCAAGCCGTACCTCGAAAACACCATCTTCATCATTGAAGAGAGCTCGCCCGAGGGTCTGATGGGCCTTTACGAGGGCGCGACCGCGTTGGGCGCGGGCGAGGGCATGCCCGAGCGGATCACCCTGTACAAGCGCTCCCACGAGCGCGCGGCCAACTCGATGGAAGAGCTGGTGGAGGAGGTACGCGAGACGATCCTCCACGAGGTCGGCCATCACTTCGGGATGGAAGAGGACGAGCTGCCCTTCTAGTGTCCCGTACCGGAGGTCCGCCGCATATTTCGCGGCATCGGCGGCCGGAGCCAAGGAGAGGGTGGCGCAAGGAGGAGCGCATCGTGAATGCGCGACGACGCGGCGCCAGGCCCCTCGACGCAGGCTTCAGCGCCCCTCTCGGGGTCCCCGCGGAATCGCCAGATTCGGTGGGGTGAGACGGGCGCCCGGCCGTCTAGGCCGCGAAGATGCAAGGAACTTCCGGGACGGGACACTCAGCGAAGGCTCCAGAAGGAGCGGTCCCACAGGATGAGCGGCTCCCCATCGCCTTTGGTTGCCGCCTCCACGTCGCCCACGCAAATGTCGTGATCGCCGGCTTCATGGACCTGGGCCAGCTTGCACTCGAGCCAGGCAGCGCAGCCGTCGATCAGCGGCAGGCCATTGGCGCCGAGGTGGTGAGGGACGTCGTTCCAGGCGGCCGCGACGGCGGGGGCGCGGCCCGCAAAGCGCTCGGCGATGAACTCCTGGGCGCGGGTCAGGACGCTCACGTTGAACGCTTTGGACTCGATGACCGCCTTGCGCGTGACCGTCATCCGCTCCAGGCCGACGAGCACCATCGGGGGGTCGGTGGAGATGGAAACGAGGCTGGTAGCGGTCAGGCCGCGAAACCCCCTGTCAGAGCGAGCGCTGATGACAACCACGCTGGCCGCCGTTCGTGCCATGACGTCCCGGAATTCCTGCTCTTCCAATTCGCCCGCCTAGCGTAGTGGTGCGTCCCTGAGGTTGGCGGCAGCGAAGGTAGAATCGGGTGACGAAGGGCGGGGCGACGTAGCCAAGTGGCAAGGCAGAGGTCTGCAAAACCTCCATCCCCAGTTCGATTCTGGGCGTCGCCTCCAATTCAAACCCGCGGGGTTTCGGTCTAGGCCACCTCCCGGCGCCCGTTCGCCACCAACTGGAGATCCTCGCGCCGTCGGGCTATCGCCTCGACCACCCCGAAGGACTTGCTGATCTTGAAGATCTTGGTTCCGCAATGCGGGCAAGTCCCCGCCGTCGCGGGCCGTCCGTTCACCATCAAGATCGGATGAGGGTTCATCATCTCGACCCTTCTCCGGTCCTTCACGCAGTAGCCCTCAACCAGCCAGTGCACGGCCAACGGTTCACTGCGAACAGCCTGCTCCGGGACCTCCACCACGCGCGATTCGAGCTGCTCCAAACGAAAAACGAGCGCGAACAGGGTGATGAGCACCACAAGGATGAACACCCCCAACATGACGGCAGTCGCAGTCTCCATTTACACCTCCATTGAGGGAACGTATCGCCTGCTGTTTGTAATGGCGCCCAAGGATGAGATGAACGTCCTACAGACATTCGGCGTAGCCCGGGCTTAGCTATGCATAGGGGACGGGCGCCGGGGCCGAGTTCTGCAGGTGCTCTCGGCCTGCAGTTCTGGGTGGGGGCGTCCGATCCCCGCCACTACGCGCTCGATGGTCCCTGCCTCGACCCGCCGGTAAACTAGCCGGCATGGGCTTGGCCCAGATCAAAATGCCGCAGCTCGGTGAATCCGTCACCGAGGGCACCGTCGACAAGTGGCTGAAGAACGAAGGGGACTTCGTCAAGCGTGACGAGCCCATCGTCGAGGTGGTCACGGACAAGGTCAACGCCGAGATCCCGTCGCCGTTCGAAGGCAAGCTGGTCAAGATCACCGCCGCCCAGGGCGAAACCGTGCTGGTTGGTGCGGTGATCGCCCAGATCGAGGTGGCCGGCGCCTCCCCTGCCCCGGCTGCCCCGGCCAAGGCGGAGTCGAAAGCCGCGGAAGCCCCTCCGGTTGCGGTGGCGGCCGCGCCGGCGGCCGAGGTTGCGGTGGCCGGAGCTGGTAACGGCGGCGCTCGCCTCTCGCCCGCGGTCAGGAAGCTGGCCGCCGAGCACGGCCTCGACCCGACGACCCTGCGGGGCTCAGGCCTAGGCGGCCGCGTGACGCGTGACGACATCCTGGCCGCGGTCGGCAGCGGAACCGCCGCCCCCACCGCCGCGAAGGCCGAGACTACCGTTCCCCAACCGCCACGAGACGGTTCGCGCGAGGAGCTGGTGAAGCTCAGCATCATGCGGCGATCGATCGCCGAGCACATGGTCCGCAGCCTCGCGACCTCGCCCCACGCCTGGACGCTGCAGGAGATCGACGTCACCAACCTCGTCCGCTACCGCGAGTCGGAGAAGGAGGGCTTCAAGGCCCGCCACGGCGTCGCGCTGACGTACATCCCGTTCGTGGTGCAGATCGTCTGCGAGGCGATCAAGCAGTTTCCCTGGCTCAACTCCACCTGGACCGACGAAGGCGTGATCCTCAAGCGCTACATCAACATGGGCATTGCTGTATCGATCCCCGACGGGCTCATCGTCCCGGTCCTCAAGGATGCGGACCAGCGCGGTTTCACCGACCTCGTGCGGTCGCTCGACGACCTCATCGAACGCGCGCGCAACAAACAGCTCAAGCCGGATGACGTGCAGGGGGGCACGTTCACGCTCAACAACACCGGCTCGACCGGTTCGATCGCGTCGCAGCCCATCATCAACCAGCCCCAGGCGGCCATCCTCACCACGGAGTCGATCGTCCGCAGGCCGGTTGTCATCGGCGATGGGATTGCCGTCCGCAACATGATGAACATGTGCTTGAGCTTCGACCATCGCATCATCGACGGCATGATGGCGGGCCAGTTCCTCGGTTTCATCAAAAAGCGACTCGAGGAATGGACGGCGTCTAGCATCAAGCTGTGAGCAGCACGACTCCACTCACACCCCAAGCGATTCCGTCGTGGATCCGCGTGCGCGTGACCGAGGGCGAGAACTTCAAGGATCTGAAGCAGATCGTTCGCGGCAGTCGCCTGCACACGGTGTGCGAGGAGGCGCGCTGCCCGAACATCTTCGACTGCTGGAACCGGCGGACGGCCACATTCATGATCCTTGGCGACGTCTGCACGCGCGCCTGCCGGTTCTGCGCCGTGACGTCGGGGCGGCCTTCGGAGCTGGACCTCGGCGAACCACTTCGCGTCGCGGAGTCGGTGGCGGAGCTCGGACTCCGCCATGCGGTCATCACATCAGTGGATCGCGATGACCTGCGTGACGGTGGCTCAGGCATCTTCGCCCGCACGATTCGCGCTATCCGCCGCCGAAGCCCAGAGACAACGATCGAAGTGTTGACGCCGGACTTTCAAGGCGACCTCGAAGCAGTGCGAACCGTCGTCGAAGCAGGGCCCGACATCTTCAACCACAACACCGAGACCGTGCCTCGCCTTTACGCGCGGATCCGGCCGAAGGCGGTTTATGCGAACAGCCTCGCGCTGCTGCGCCATGTGAAAGCGTTGGCGCCTCACATGGTGAGCAAATCGGGTTTGATGGTCGGCCTCGGCGAAACCGAAGACGAGCTGCTCGAGGTGTTTCGCAACATGCGCGCGCATAACATCGACGTCCTCACGGTCGGCCAGTACCTGCGCCCGACCAAGAAGCACGCCGAAGTCGTGCGCTACTACCGACCCGAGGAGTTCGTCGAATTGAAGAAGAAGGCGATGGCCATCGGCTTCAAGCACGTCGAAGCCGGCCCACTCGTCCGTTCCTCATACCACGCTGATGAGCAAGTCCCCGACCGTAAGAGCCTCCTGGCTGGGTAGCGGGCCGTACCGCGCGGTCTGGGACCTCCAGGCCGAGATGGTGGCCGGCGTGCGGGGCGGCAGCACGCCGGACACGCTCCTTCTGCTCGAGCACCCGCACGTTTTCACGCTGGGCAAAGCCGGCGGCGCCGACGACCTGCTATGGAGTCCTTGATCGATTACCTGGACGAGCTGGGGATTGTGGCCGAGCCGGGTGGACAAGGTCTTACCGGCGTCTGGTCAAACGGCGAGAAGGTGGCCGCGATCGGGAGCAAGCTGAACCGCTCGGTGGTCAGCCACGGATTCGCTCTGAACCTCACCACCGACCTCGATTACTTCGACGGGATCATTCCCTGCGGACATGCTGACAAACGTCCGACGTCCGTGGCCGCGCTCACCGGGCAGCGAATCGAGACCGAGGCCGCGGCGCGCAGATACGCGCGTCATTTCGAGACTGCATTCGAGACCAAATTGGTCTGGGCGCCGCCGGCGTCGCTGATTTCATCGCTAGCCGCGGAGGCGGTCCCGGGACCACACATATAATCCGCGCCAGGGCCTTTGGAGTCGGCCCATGAACCAATGCTGTTCCTGGCAGCCCATCTAGCGAGCTCGCTTCCCGGGTGGCTGCAAGAACCATCCTGGCTGAGGCCGTTCACCCATGCGATCCGGATCTTCATCCTGCAGCGCCAGGCGGGCGGGCTGTCCCTCGTCATCTTTCTCGAGGAGCTAGGGGTCCCCCTTCCGGCGCCGGGTGATGCGGCGATCGCCTATGGCGGCTACCTGACGACGACCGGAGCGATCCCATATCTGCTCGCGTACGTGGCCGTTGTCTCCGGGGCGGTGGTGGGAAGCGCGTGCAACCTCACGATTACGCGGAAGTACGGGCGGCCATTCATCCGACGTTACGGCCGGTACATCGGGCTGACCGAACACAAGCTCAACCGAGCCGAAACGGCGTTCAAGCGCTGGGGACCCTGGACGATCATCATCGGCCGCCACATCCCGGGGATGCGGATCGTGATCTCGGCCCTTTCGGGAATATTGAACGTTCCGTATCGAGTATTCATACCGTGCGTACTCCTGTCCGCCACGATCTGGGCAGCGATCTT
>VBFD01000030.1:0-2921 GCA_005883585.1 Chloroflexota bacterium | reverse complement strand
CGGCCTGCCCACCCTGGCGTCGGTCAACCACGCCTTCGACGTCGCCACTCCGGTGGGATCGAATTACCAGGCGGCTGGGAGCGGGGCCACTGCCGGCCCGCCGGCACCGCCGCGTGACGGGCGACCTGAAGTCGGCAACCTCCTGGAGTGCTTCACGTTCTAGATCAGACCTGGGGCGAGGCTCGTCTCGACTGACCACCCTGCGGTGAGGGGACGGGCCTCGTCCTACTATGGTCTCGATGGCCACAGCGCTCTCCCTCTCACATCTCGGCTCGCTCATGCGTGGTGTGCGCAGCGTGGACGAGGTGGGGGCAGAAGAACGAGCGGCGTCGCTGGCCAAGCGCTCGATCAAGAAGGCCTCGAAGCTCTGGGCGCTCGACCTCGCCATCCGCTGCATCGACCTGACCACCCTCGAAGGGTCCGACACCCCCGGCAAGGTGGCTGCCCTTTGCGCCAAGGGCATCCGACCCAAGCCCGGCGACGCCTCGATCCCCTCGGTGGCGGCGATCTGCATCTACCCCGCGCGCGTCGCCGACGCCAAGGCTCACCTTCGCGGCAGCTCGGTGCGGGTGGCCTCCGTGGCGACCGCGTTTCCCTCAGGCCAGAGCTTTCTCGACGTGAAGGTCGCCGAGACCAAACAGGCCGTAGCCGCAGGCGCGGACGAGGTGGACATGGTCATCGACCGGGGCGCGTTCCTCTCCGGCGACCACGAGAAGGTTTACGACGAGATCGTGGCCGTGAAAGAGGCGTGCGGCGACGCGCACCTGAAGGTGATCCTCGAAACGGGCGAGCTCGGGACTTACGACAGCGTCCGCCGGGCGAGCATCCTCGCGATGGCTGCGGGCGGGGACTTCATCAAGACGTCGACAGGCAAGTTGCAGCCCGCGGCGACGCTGCCCGTCAGCCTTGTGATCATGGAGGCAATCCGCGATTTCGTTCGCGAGACAGGCCGCCCCGTGGGCTTCAAGGCGGCGGGAGGCATTCGAACCTCGAAGCAGGCGATCGCGTACCTGGTCGTCCTGTACGAGACGCTCGGAGCGGAGTGGATGACGCCCGAGCGGTTCCGGCTCGGTGCGTCCTCCCTGCTCAACGACGTGCTCATGCAGATCGAGAAAGAGCGCACTGGCGCTTATCAATCCGGCGATTACTTCACGATCGACTGACATGGCAATCGCGAAGAGGGCAGCCGCGGACCTCGCCAAGCAGACCTTCGAGTACGCGCCCGCGCCCGAATCGATCGACCACGTCAAGATCGAAACGCGATACGGATTGTTCATCGGCGGCAAGATGGTCGCCGCGCACAGCAAGAAGCGCTTCCCGACCATCAACCCGGCCACCGAGCAGAAGCTCTCCGAGGTGGTCGAGGCTGACGAGGTCGACGTCGATCGCGCGGTCAGGGCGGCCGACAAAGCCTTCGACTCCTGGTCGGCGATGGCCCCTTCGCGCCGCGCGCGCTACATCTTCCGCATCTCGCGCATCCTCCAGGAGCGGGCCCGCGAGCTCGCCGTGGTCGAGACGATGGACGGCGGCAAACCGATCAAGGAGTCGCGCGACGTCGACATCCCACTCGCCGCGGCGCACTTCTTCTATTACGCGGGTTGGGCCGACAAGCTCGAGTGGGCCTTCCCCAACCGCAAGCCCCGGCCGTTGGGAGTGGCCGGCCAGGTCATCCCCTGGAACTTCCCCCTGTTGATGCTCGCGTGGAAGATCGCGCCCGCGCTCGCGGCGGGCAACACCGTGGTGCTGAAGCCGGCCGAAACCACGCCTCTGTCGGCGTTACATTTCGCCGACATCTGCATGCAGGCGGAGCTCCCGCCCGGCGTGGTCAACATCGTCACCGGCGGCGGCAAGACAGGCTCGCTCGTGGTGACGCACCCGGCGGTCAAGAAGGTGGCGTTCACCGGGTCCACCGAAGTGGGCAAGCTCATCCAGCGCGCTCTCGCCGGGACCGGCAAGCGCCTCACGCTGGAGCTCGGCGGCAAGGCGGCCAACATTGTGTTTGACGACGCGCCGCTGGATGCGGCCGTCGAAGGCATAGTCAACGGCATCTACTTCAACCAGGGCCATGTGTGCTGCGCCGGCAGCCGCCTGCTCGTGCAGGAGTCGATCGCAGAGCCGCTGCTCGAGAAGCTCAAGCTGCGCCTGGGCACGCTGCGGCTCGGCGACCCGCTCGACAAGAACACCGACATCGGCGCCATCAACTCGAAGGCGCAGCTGGAGAAGATCGAGGAGCTGGTCGAATCGGGCATCGAAGAAGGCGCGGAGATCTTCCAGCCGGAGTGCAAGCTGCCCGAGCGCGGCTACTGGTTCCCGCCCACGCTGTTCACGAACGTCTCGCAGTCGTACCGGATCGCCCGCGAGGAAATCTTTGGACCGGTTCTGTCTGTGCTCACATTCCGCACGCCGGCCGAGGCTGTCGAGAAGGCGAACAACACGCCGTACGGCCTGTCCGCCGGAGTGTGGACCGACAAGGGGTCGCGCATTCTCTGGATGGCGGAGCGCATGCGAGCCGGAGTGGTGTGGGCGAACACGTTCAACCGCTTCGACCCAACGTCGCCTTTCGGGGGCTACAAAGAATCGGGATTCGGCCGCGAGGGCGGACGCCATGGCCTGCTTCCGTACCTGGAGCTCGTTTAGATGCCTGCGAAGAGCGGCGCCAACGGCCGGGTCGACGTGCGCAAGACCTACAAGCTTTTCATCGGCGGCGAGTTCGTGCGCTCGGAATCCGGCCGTGCTTATCGATTCGATGGCAACGTGAACGTGCCCCGGGGCTCGCGTAAGGACCTGCGCGACGCCGTTCGCGGGGCTCGTGGCGCGGTGGCGGGGTGGGCGGCGCGCACGGCGATGAACCGAGGCCAGATCCTGTACCGCGCCGCCGAGATGCTCGACGGCCGCCGTGCACAGTTCATCCAGCTGCTCGG
>VBFD01000029.1:0-306 GCA_005883585.1 Chloroflexota bacterium | reverse complement strand
CCAGGTCATCGGCGGCACCAACCCAGTGTCCGGCCCGTACTTCAACTTCACGATCCCTGAGCCGACCGGTGTGGTCGGGGTGGTCGCGCCGGAAGAGCCGGCGCTCGTCGGACTGGTACGGCGGGTGGCGCCGGCGCTGTGCGGCGGCAATGCGCTGGTCGTTCTCGCTCCTGAAGTCAATCCGCTACCGGCGCTGACGCTGGCCGAGGTGCTGGCGACCAGCGACCTGCCCGCCGGCGTCGTCAACGTGATCAGCGGCTTTCGCAAGGAGCTGCTGCCATGGCTTGCTTCGCACATGGATGTCAA
>VBFD01000111.1:0-35424 GCA_005883585.1 Chloroflexota bacterium | reverse complement strand
GTCACCCAGCTCGCGAAGATGGGCGCCGGGATCACGGTCGAAGGCCGTCTTCACGCGGTCGTGCACGGTCCCTGCCGGCTGCGTGGCACAGAGGTGACGATTCCCGACATCCGCTCGGGCGCCGCGCTGGTGATCGCCGCCCTGTGCGCGGAAGGCCAGAGCGTCCTGCGCAACGCGTGGCATGTCGAGCGCGGCTATGAGGACATGGCCGGCAAGCTGGCTTCCGTCGGCGCGCAGATCGAAAAAGTCGCGATCGATTCAGATGCCACCGGTACTGAGCGCACTTACGAGTAGTTGCTATCTAAGAAGATAGGGATCGACCTGGGCACCTCGACGGTGCTCATCTACGTCAAGGGCGAGGGGATTGTCGTCAACGAGCCGTCGCTGGTCGCGGTCAACCGCGACAGCACGCGCATCCTCGCCGTGGGCAGGCAGGCCTTCGAGATGCTCGGCCGGGCGCCGGACACGATCCAGGTCGTGCGGCCGATGCGCGACGGCGTCATCGCCGACTTCGTCGTCACCGAGGGGATGCTCCACCACTTCATCGGCAAAGTCCAGGGTCGCCAGCGCATCTTCAAGCCCGAGATCATGATCTGCGTGCCTTCGGGCGTGACCTCAGTGGAGCGGCGAGCGGTCACGGAGGCGGCCATCTCGGCCGGCGCGCGCCAGGCGTGGCTCATCGACGAGCCGCTGGCCGCCGCGATCGGGGCCGGGCTGCCGATTTCCGAGCCGCGTGGCAACGCCATCTGCGACATCGGGGGCGGCACCACGGAGATCGCTGTCATCTCGCTCTCCGGGATGGTCGTGGCGCACTCGATTCGCGTCGGCGGCAATCGGATCGACGACGCCATCGCTCTTCATCTCAAGCGCCGGCACAACCTACTGATCGGCGAACGCACGGCGGAGGAGCTCAAGATCGCGGTCGGCTCGGCGATCCAGATGAAGGAGCCGCTACGCACCGAGGTGCGCGGGCGCGACATCGTGTCCGGCCTGCCTCGCAGCCTGGAGGTGACCTCCAACGACGTCGCCGAGGCGATCCAGGAGCCGCTCCGGCTCATCGTCGGCGCCGTGCGCAGCGTGCTCGAGGAGACACCTCCGGAGCTGGCGGCTGACATCTTCGACCGCGGCATCGTGCTGTCCGGCGGGGGGTCTCAGCTTCGCGGCCTCGATCGCTTCCTGTCGATGCACACCGGCATAACGGCCGTCGTCGCCGACGACCCGCAGACCTCTGTCGTGCGCGGAACCGGCCTGGCCCTGGAGCACTTCGAGGTGCTGAAGCGGAACCAGTCCTACCTCCGCTGACCCAGTGACCGGTCTGCATGTCGCGGTTGATGGAATGGGGTTGGCGCGTCCCCTGGCCGGTGTCGGGGTCTACACGAACCAGATCCTGCGGGCCATGGCTGTCGAGAGGCCCGACTGCCGATTCACCGTTTTCGTCCCACCGGGCGTCCCAGGCGAGGCAACATCTTCGATCGCATACTGGCCGCTGCCTGATCTGCCCTTCATCGGCCGCCATGTGCAGTGGCCGGCGCGGCTGCGTCGTCTCAAGCCAAGTGTTTTCTTCGGTGCCGTCGGCGCACTGCCGTTGATGAACGTCGGCTCGCCTTCGGTGATCACCGTCCACGACCTCGCGATCTATCGCAACGCCGGGTGGTTTCCGCAGCGCCAGCCCCTCAGCACGCGGTGGGTGGTGCCGAGCTCGTTGCGGCGGGCCGATCAAGTGATCGCCGTTTCCACGAACACCGCAAGGGACGCCGAGGATCTATTTGGCGTCCCGGCTTCTCGGATCACGGTCGTGCCGCATGGCGTATCGCCGGGCTTGCGTCCGATGGGCGGCGAGGAATTGGCCGCTGCCCGCGAGCGACTTCGCCTGCCGGAGCGGTTCATCCTCTTCGTGGGCACGATCGAGCCGCGCAAGAACCTCCTGACGCTACTCGACGCGTGGGCGATGATGCGCGACCGGCCGGACCTGGTGATCGTCGGCGGCTGGGGCTGGAACTACGAGTCGATCAGAGAGCGCATGAGCCGGCTGGGCGACAAGGTCCACCATCTCGATGGCCTCGAGCCGGCTCAATTGCCCGCCGTCTACAACCTTGCCAGGGTCCTCGCCCACCCAGCGTGGTACGAAGGGTTCGGACTGCCCCCGCTGGAGGCGATGGCATGCGGAACTCCGGTCGTGGTCTCCGACACCTCGAGCCTCCCCGAGGTCGTCGGCGACGCTGGTTTGGTGGTGACCGCGGGGGACGCGGACGCGTGGCGCAAGGCGCTCGAGAAAATTCTCGGCGACCACGACCTCGCCGCCGACCTCAGGCGCCGGGGCATTCTGCGAGCTGCAGAGTTCAGCTGGTCGAGGTCAGCCGCGATGACGTGGGAAGTGATCGAAGAGGCGATCGGTTCTTAATCGACCAGCTCGCGAACGACGTTTGCGACACCGGCGGCGCTGCGGTCCCAGGTGAATTCCCCGGCACGCGCTTTCGCGGCTTTGACCAGCAGGTTGCGCACCTTGCGGGCGCCGATCGCGGTCTCGAGCGCTTGCCCAAGGGCAGCCGGGTCATTGGGATCGTCGACATAAAGAACAGCGTCACCGCCGACCTCCGGCAGCGACGACGTGCGCGCGGCGACGACCACCTGGCCGCGGGCCATCGCCTCGAGGACGGGTAGCCCAAAGCCCTCATAGAGGCTCGGCACGACCACTGCCCGCGCTTTCTGGTACAGAAGCTCGAGCGTGGGCCGGTCGACCCTTCCGAGGACGCGGCAATGTGACGAAGCCCGCAGCCGAGCCGCAAGCGAACCGTCTCGCTCGGGGCCGGCGATCGCAAGCGTGACCCCGTCCAACCGTTCGACCGCGGCCAGGGCGGCGGCCTGGTTCTTGCGCTTCTCGATGCGCCCGACCTGGAGGACGAAAGATCCGTCGAGGCCGAGCTCGGCGAGCCTCCCTGCCGGCGCGACCTCGCGTTCGACCTGTTCGCCGCCGCCATGCGGAACCACCCGCACCCGATCCTGGTCGACGTGATACAGCTCGACGAGGTCCGCTTTGGTGGACTCGGAAGGGACGATGAGCAGGTGGCAGCGCAGCACGGCCCATCGCGTCGTGAGCCGCAGATAGGACCGTTCGGCCACTGAATAGGCCTCTGGATGCCGCTCGAAGGCGAGGTCGTGGACCACGGTGAGGGATTTGCCCGGCCAGCCGAACGGGATGGCGTGTGCGGGCACGAACAGCAGGTCGGGGTGCGCCGGCTGCATCGCCAGGGGCAGCCGGATCTGAGACCACAGCCGGGCCATCGGCACGACCATCACGTCCACGCCCAGGCCCGCGCGCGCTCGGGAAGCGTAAAAGAGCCACCGAAACTCGGGTGCCACCGCTGGCAGGCGCGAGCCGACCTCGCGGGTATACACCTCGGTTCCTGTGGCCACCTCGCGCGTGGCCGGATTGAAGTCGACGGCGATCGTCTTCATGGCGCCGTTAGTACTGGAATCGCGGCCCGCACGTCCTTAAGCTAAGGCCCGTGCGCCTTTTAGGGGTCCCCGCGAACTCGCGGCGAAGCCTCCGAGTTCGTGGGGCACCTGTGGTGCGCAGGGGTATGCCCGTGGTCGTATTCGTGGCTGCGTGCGTAGTCCTGCTTCAGGTGGGCGATTCGAGCGGCGAGACGCCTCAGGCGTCGTCGTCCACAGCGATGCTCGAGAAGCAGGCTCCGTTCGGCATGGCAGCGGGTACCGACCATGAGTTCTTCATCACCCACACGTGGGTGATCCCGATCGGCCGCGCATCGATCAACGTTCCGATCCTGATGTACCACTACATCCGACCTGCTCCGTCGATCTACCTGGACCGTCTTGGTTACCGGCTCACCGTGACTCCGGAAGATTTCAACACCCAGATGGACTGGCTGTCGGTCCACGGATACCACGCGGTCGATTTCAGCGATCTGCGCGCCTACTTCAGCGGCCTCACGGCGCTCCCCACCAAGCCCGTGGTGATCACGTTCGATGACGGCTACACCGACCTCTACACGACCGCCTTTCCCATTCTGAGGTCCTACAACTTCAAGGCCGTGGCCTACATCGTGAGCAGCTTCGTCGGCCAGCCGAGATACGTCACGGCGGCACAGATCGTCGAGATGGACCAGGACGGGATGCAGATCGCTTCGCATACGGTGGACCACGCCAACATCGGCGGCGCCTCGCTGTACTCGGCCACCTACCAGCTGGCCACGTCGAAGGCATGGCTGCAGCGCTTGATCGGCCATTCGGTCGTCGACTTCGCCTACCCCTCAGGAAAATTCAGTGCGCAGGCGGTCTACGCGCTTCAGACGACCGGATACGACACGGCGGTGACCGAGCTGCCCGGCACCGCGCACAGTCGCACCGATCGATATATGTGGACGCGAATACGAGTTGGCGGAGGCGAGTCGCTTTCCGACTTCATCTACAGCCTCGGTCCGGAAGAACCATCGATCGACGTGACCGCTGTGACCACCCATCTGCCCAACTGAAAGCACCGGCTGATAATCAGCCCGTGCGCGAGACACGGGTGTTGGGGGTGCGGGTGGATTGCGTCGACATGGCGGCCGCACTGGCGCGCATCGAAGCCTTCGTCGACGCCGGGGGCCGTCATCTGGTGGCCACGGTGAACCCCGAGTTCGTCATGCGCGCCCACGACGACATCGAGTTCGCGCGCGTGCTCGAGTCCGCCGCCCTCTGTATCCCGGACGGCAGCGGCGTCGTCTGGGCCGCGCGCAGGCAGGGCTGCGACCTGTCGTCGCCTGTCACCGGAGTCGATCTGATTCCACTTCTTGCGGCGTTATGCGCGCGACGCGCCTTCCGCCTTTACCTGCTCGGAGCGGCTCCAGGGGTCGCGGACGAGCTGGCGCGGCAGCTGCAAAAAGAGCACCCAGACCTGAAGGTCGCCGCGCACGCGGGATCGGCCGATCCGTCGTCCGACGACGAGACTGTCGCATTGATCCAGGCCGAACGGCCGCACGTGCTGCTGGTCGCTTATGGAGCGCCCAAGCAGGAGCTCTGGATCGACCGCGTCGGTGATCGCCTGAACGGGGTGGCCGTGGCGATCGGGGTCGGCGGCTCCTTCGACTACCTCACCGGGCGAGTCCCCCGCGCGCCCCTCTGGATGCGCCGGGTGGGGATGGAGTGGTTGTTCAGGCTCGCGCGCCAACCGTGGCGCATTCGACGGATGGCGGTCCTCCCGACGTATGCGGTGAAGGTGATGCGCTCCCGGTCATAGCCCGGTCCCCGATTACGATTTGGCGCCATGGCCGCCGAAGGGGTGAACCTCAGCGTCGTCGTCCCCTGCTACAACGAGGAGCAGAGGTTGCCCAGCACCATCGAGAAGATCGAGGCGTTTCTCGACGGGCGCGGCGACAGGTACGAGCTCATCCTCGTCGACGACGGCAGCGCCGACGGGACGCGAGGGGTGATGGACGCGGCCGCCGCGCGGCACAACGCGATTCGCATCGCGGCGCTGCCCGCGAACCGGGGCAAGGGACGCGCCTTGGCCGAAGGGGTGAAGGTCTCTCGCGGCACCAACGTGCTCGTCACCGATGCCGACCTTTCCACTCCAATCGATGAGCTCCCAAAGCTCGAGGCCCAGCTGGCGGCCGGCGCCGGTGTGGCGATCGCCTCACGCGCGATCAAGGGCTCTCGCGTCGAGCTCTCGCAGCCTGTTTACCGCGTCCTGATGGGCAAGGCATTCAACCTCATCGTCCAGGCCGTGCTGCTGCCTGGAATCTGGGATACGCAATGCGGTTTCAAGCTGTTTCGCGGCGACATCGCGCGTGAGGTCTTCGCCGGTCTTACGACTGATGGCTTCGGTTACGACCCGGAGGTGCTGTATCTCGCCAAGAACAAGGGCGTACGCATCGCCGAGGTGCCCGTGATTTGGCGGAACTCGGCCCCGACCAAGGTCAGCGCGGTCCGAAGCTCCCTGGACATGTTCAGGCACGTCGTGAGGGTGAGGTTTCGCTCGCGATCGTGACCGATGGCGTCCTGGTGGTCCTGCCCACCTACAACGAGGTGCAGAACCTGGAGCGCGTGGTGGCCGGCGTCCGCGCACTGGGCCACGACGTCCTGGTCGTCGACGACAGCTCGCCTGACGGGACCGGAGACCTGGCGGATCGCCTGGCGGCTGCCGATAAAGGGGTCCGGGTCCTGCACAGGGCGCGCAAGCTTGGGCTCGGCAGTGCGTATGAAGACGCGTTTCGGATCGGCTTGAAAGATGGGGCCCAGCTCTTCGTGGAGATGGACGCGGACGGCTCGCACCTGCCCAAGGACCTCGATGCCATCGTCGAGGCCGCTCGCCGGTCGGGTGGACTGGCGGTCGGCTCGCGCTACATCAAGGGCGGATCGGTCGAAGGCTGGCCGTTCCAGCGCTGGCTCCTTTCGTGGGGCGCCAACGTCTACTGCCGGCTGCTCCTCGGCCTGCCCACGCACGACTGCACCTCGGGGTACAGGTGCTACACCAGGGACCTGCTCACGCACATCGGGCTCGACAACGTGATGTCACAGGGATACTCGTTCCAGATCGAGATGGTCTGGCGGGCGCGCCGGCTGGGATACAAGGTGGTCGAGGTGCCGATCAGATTCGAGGACCGCGTCGCCGGCGCGTCGAAGGTCTCGAGGGGCGAGGTGCGTCGGGCCCTGTGGACGGTGCTGCGGTTGAGCCTGGGCCGATGGAAGCGGTAAGGCCGGTGGCGCGGGTCGCGGCCTCCGCGCCTGGCCGGGATTGGACACTGCCGCTCGTCATGGGGCTGGTGCTCGCGATCGTGACCGCGGTGCCGTACGCGTACGCCTACATCGTCCAGCCACACGACCAGGTGTTCATGGGCTTCTTCTACCTCGGCGACGACGCCAACACCTATCTGGCCAAGATGCGCCAGGGCTGGGAGGGGGCGTGGTCGTGGCAGAACCGCTACACCACCGAGGCGAGCCCCTCCGCATACCTATTCATGTTCTGGATCCTGCTCGGCCACATAGGGGCGATCCTGCAGGTGCCGCTGATCGCGGTCTTTCATGGCGCCAGGATCGCGGCGGCCTTCGCCCTCATGGGCGCGGCGTGGCTCTTCATCTCGCATTTCATCGAGGATCGGTCGGCGCGCCGGTTCGCGTTCTTCTTCGTCGCCATCGGGCTGGGGCTGGGATATGTGATCCAGGCGCTGGGCCACCCGGTCATCTTCGGCAACCGCACGGACACGCTCGACTGGCGGATGCCCGAGCTCACGGCCTTCTATTCGGTGCTCGCTCTGCCTCACTTCGCATGGTCCGGCGTTTTCGCGGGCCTCGGCGTCGCCCTCACGCTCAAGGCGATCCAGCGGGGCAGCCTCGTCCTGGGGGCGCTGGCAGGCGTGGCGTGGCTGGGACAGGCATCGATCCACCCCCAGATGCCGATCCTGATGGGGGGCGCCACCGCTGTGGCGCTGTTCTTGAGACCCGCACCGCCGCGTGGCTGGATGGCCGCGACGCTGGCCTTCGCGATTCCCGCGCCCTACATCCTTTATTCGTACTTCGCGTTCGTCGGCAACCCTGAGGTCCAGCGCTGGACTTTCCACTCCAAGAACGCTTTGCCGCCGGAGACCGTCAGCCTGGTTTTCGCCCTCGCGCCTCAGCTTCTGCTCGCGTTGACCGGCATACCAGGCGCCCTGCGCCGGCGCAGCCGCGAGGACGTCTTCCTGCTGGCCTGGCTCGTCCTGCTCGCCGCCATCCTTTATCTACCCAACCCGGCCGGCGACCTCCGCCGCCGCTTCCTCGACGCTCTCTACCTTCCCCTGGTCGTGCTGGGAGCGCGGGGCATGTACGAGCTGATCCTGCCCAGGCTGCGCAGCGTGCGGGCACGCGCCCTCGTTCCCTTCTCCTACGTCGCGTTCGCGTCTGTTGGTAGCGCCTTCCTCGTCCTGGCCCCGCTGGCCGTGGCCACGCAACCTCAGTATTCGGTCAGCCGGGCCGAGTACGACGGGCTGGCGTGGCTGGGGAACCATCCGGCCGGCACGGTCCTATCGATGCCGGGGGTGGGCCTGTTCGTCCCCGCGTACAGCGCCGACACCGTATACGTCGGCCATTACGACGAGACGTTCGACTATTACACCAAGACGCAGAATGCGCTCGACCTGCTCACGGGCAAGGCCGACCTCGCCGATTTCGTGCACTCCGACCACATCCGATACGTGATCTGGACCGCGGACCTGCCGGCGCCACCGCCGGACAGCCTCGGGCCGCCGGCGTACGACACGCCGAACTTCAAGATCTGGCAGGTCTACTGAGAGGCCTTCCTCACGTAGATCACGGCTACCGAGTCCTGGTAGACGAGCGTCCAGCCCGGCTGCGTCGCGAGCACATTGGCCAGCGCCTCACCGCGGTTGTAGACGATGTAGTCGACGCCGTTCTTGTCCAGCAGCGTCTTCCAGTCCGGCCGCAGCGTCTGGACGTCTTCGTACTCGTTGAGGAGGTCGTCGCCCATGAGCGCCGCCTCGCCGAAGATGAAAACCCGGCGGTTGGGCTGGGGGTAGAAGCGATACGCGAGATAGCCGCCCCAGCCGTACTGGTTGTACATCCGCGTGCCAACCTCGGGATGGGCTGCCAGCCAGTCGGCCGCGCCGACCGGATACGTGGTGTCGGTGAGGGTCGCCTGGTGGCTGGGGCTGGTCTCGGTGGCGATGTGGGCCACCGTCGCCAGCGTGATCACCAGCAGCGCTACCGCGGTGATCACGCCGAACAGCGGCTGTGACGGCAGCTGCAGCTTCCAGCCCCGCGCCTTCGAGATCTCCTTCCAGGCCTCCGAGTAGGTGTTGATCAGCACCGGCGTCGTGGCGGCGATGAAGAGGGCGATGTTGCGGACCGACTGAAGCGCCAGCGCGAGAGCGACCAGCGAAAGGAGCAGGTCGTACAGCGATGGACGCCGCAGAGCGAAGCCGACGATCAGCAGCAAGACCATGGCCTCGAACGGGTGCAGGTAGGGCTGGTGGAAGTCCGGCGAGAACCATTCGACGATCAGCCTCTCCTGCGCCATGCTGGCCACGGTCTGGAAGGGATAGAGGTAGAGGTTGAAGCCGTGGGGGGTGGCGAGCACGGCGACGGCGGATGCGGCGGAAACGATCGCCAGGAGCCGCACGTGCGCGCGGTGGGCGGGATTAGACGGCTCCCAGGCCCAGCCCGCGAGTTCCGCCACCAGCGCCACGCCAAGCCACACGAACCCGATCACCCAGCCGCCGTGGAGGTTCGCCCACAGCGCCATGACCAGCGGGAAGAACTGGAGCGCCCGGCTGCGGCCGCTGAGGTACCCCTGGAGCCAGTACAGCTCGAGGCAGGTGAGGGCGAAGGTGATCATCTGCGCGCGAGGGCCCCAGATAGGCGCGCCCGCGATCGCGCCGAGCGCAAGCCCGACGCCGGCGATCACGAATGGCTGCCGGCGGACCTGCCGGTACATGAGGTAAAAGCCGGCGTAGGTGATTGCGCCGAACAGAAGACCGATCCCGAGCGCCCCTGCTGCCGAGTACACCAGCCACATGAGCATCTCGGTGAGGTACTCGTGGTCGGTCCAGACATGGCTCGGAACCGTGTAGGTGAAGATGTCGTTGGACGGCAGCCGGCCGTTTTCCACCATCCAGCGGCCGATCCGTATGTGCCACCAGAAGTCTGGATCCAGGACGGCGCCGACGAACAGGGCCGGGATGACGATCATCACGCCGCCCAGCAGGAGCGTGCGCGCGGTCAGGCGATCGGCCAATCGGCTCAGCGGCGGGTCCTGAGCGGGTTGGGCAGGTAGCGAGGCACCGTCCGCGCGTAGGCCGGGTACTCCCCCGGGAATGCGCGCGAAAGCACGCCCTCCTCCCAGCGGATGCGCAAGAGCTCGCAAACGACGAAGTAGGTGACGGCGAGCGCTCCCAGCCAGCCGGCGGTGGCGAGGTTGATCCCGATCGCTGTGATCACCTCACCGAGGTACACGGGGTGCCGGCTCAGAGAGTAGGGGCCTCCGGTGACCAGGCGCCGCGCCTCAGGGATGATCGAAAACGACCGGCGCAGGTAGGCCAGGCCCCAAACCGAGTACGCCAGGCCGATGGTGGCGATGACGTCCGCGGACAGGACCAGGCCTTCGCGGCGGCCGCCGCCAGGCAGGAAGCTGGCCGCGATCGCGGAGAAGGTGCCCGTGAACGCTATGAAAACGACGCCGAGGCGATGGTCGGTGCCCCGCTTGGGCAGCCGGACGCTGTAGAGGATCACGAGCATCGTGAAGTAGGCGAGGGCGAGGCACTGCTGGAGGAGGAAGAGGTAGTCGCCGGGCCTGTGCAGCGAGCCCAGGCTGCCCCAGACGAACAGGAGCTGGCGGGCGAGGAAAATGCTGAAGAAAAGGGCCGGCAGGAGCCGGCTGAAGGCCAGGTCGCGCCAGTAGGACGCGTCGCGTTTGCTCACCTCGGTCTCGACGTCGGCCGCCTGCATTTCCCGGCGAAAGGTATCAGGGCGAACCTGGCGCGCCCCCGGGTAAAGTCACCCGGCAACGATTTTTTGCCTAATGAATTGACCTGCCTGGGGCGCCCGAGTAGGATCACGGGCCGCGGTCGATGCCTCGGCCGCAAGAATCCAACAGGCGGCCCGTCATTCGGGTTGACAGTCTGTAGTTCGGAAAAAAGGAGGTGAATCGCAGATGTTGAGCCTTTACTGGAAACTTCGCAGCCTTACGTCGCGTCAGGAAGGGCAGGGCATGGTTGAGTACGCCCTGATCCTCGTGCTCGTTTCAATCGTGGTCATCGTCATCCTTCTTACGATGGGCAACCAGATCAAGAACGTGTTCTCGAACGTCGTAGCCGCACTCGGCTAACGAGAACCAAACGTAGTAGCACCTTCAACAAGAGAGCCCCGCAAGGGGCTCTCTTCGTTCCCGACAAGTAGCCCGTTGGAGGGGGACGATCGGGGTCCCCCTCGCTACAATGGCGGCGTTTCCAGGAATCAGTGATCCGGAGGTGACTTAGTTTTGGCCGTCGCATCAGCTCCAGCAAGACCTCGACCAGGTGGAGGTCGGTTCCTCATCATCATCGGCTTACTTCTCGCCATCCTCGCGGGCGCCGGAGTGTTCCTTCTCGGCAACTTCGGTGGGGGCGGCGGCGCCATCGGAGGCGGCCCCAACGAGACCGTCGTCGTGGCCGCGCAGTCCATCCCGATCCGGCATCAGCTCACCGACTCAGACCTGACGACGACGAAGATCTCGGGGACGTTGCAGAACACGTACACCAAGACTGGTGACGTCAAGGGTCTGATCTCAGAGATCCAGATCACGAAGGGCGCGCTGATCACATCGGACATGCTCGCCCGAGACGCCGGTCTCATCCCGGCCGGGTCCGCACCAGCGTATCTGCCGCTCGCCAGTGGCTACGTTGCCATGACCATTCCGACTGGTGAGCAGCAAGGCGTCGCCGGCCACATCACGCTCGGCGACTACATCACCGTCATCTCCTCGGCCAGCCTCACCATCTTCTCGACCACCGGCGCCCAGGCTGGGCCGGCGAAGGTAGTCAGCAAGACCGTGTTCACAAACGTCCACATCATCGGGCTCGGTCCGGCCAGCGCCAACGTGCAGCCGGCCAGCGGAGGCGGGGCAGCGGGCGGCGCCCAGGGCGCCACCACCGGTGTCACATCGAGCCTGACAATCGAGCTGACGCAGTGTGATGCGGAGTACTTCACCTGGTTCCTCGGCAACACGACGGTGCGCTACACGCTGGAGTCGTTCAACGACTACTTGAAGCAGCCGCCGAGCGCTCCGGACCCCACGTGCCCGACCGTGCTGTCGGCGCAGGGCGTGAGCCAGAAAGAGGTCGAAGCCAGGTACCATTTCACGGCTTTGTGATCGCGCTGTAATAGGCGCTAGCTAATGGGTCTTCTGGACCGGGTCAAGCAAAACCAGACGGGGGTGCCGGCGCCGGTTGCGCCGGCAACCAACGGGCCGGCCACAGCTGCTCCGGCCTCAGCCTATGCGGCAGCCACCGCGATCCCCGTCGCTCGCCCCGCGGCTGCGCCCGCGGCCGCAGCGCCCCTGTCGAACCTCGCCGCGCGGGCCGCCATGGCCGCGGGCGGCGAGATGACGCCCGCCTTCACCGCGGCGAAAGTCCAGATTCACGCCAAGCTCATCGAAAAGTTCGCCGACCAGATCGACTCGAGCAACAAGCCCGGCGTTCGCGAAAAGATCGTCGAGCTCGCGGACGAGTACTTCCGCAGCACGGCCATGACCATGACCAAGGCCGACAAGGAACGCCTGGTCGAGTCGGTCCTCGACGACGTGCTCGGGTTGGGCCCGCTCGAAGCGCTGCTTGCCGACCCGAGCATCACCGAGATCATGGCCAACCACCCGAAGCAGATCTACGTCGAGAAGAGCGGCGAGCCCACCCTTTCGGCGGTCACGTTCGAGTCCGAACGGCAGATGCGACAGGTCATCGATCGCATCGTCAGCCTCGTCGGGCGCCGCGTCGACGAGTCGACCCCGATCTGTGACGCGCGTCTCAAGGACGGCTCACGTGTCAACGTGGTCATCCCTCCGATCGCGCTCAAAGGCCCATGCCTGACCATCCGGAAGTTCGCCAAGGAGAAGTGGGGGCCGGCCGACGTCGTCAACCGCTTCCGCTCGTCGAGCCCTGAGCTGATGACCTTCCTGCGTTCATGCGTGCGCGCGCGGTTGAACATCCTGGTCTCCGGCGGCACCGGCTCCGGCAAGACCACCCTGCTCAACATCCTGTCGTCGTTCATCCCGGAGACAGAGCGGCTCATCACGTGCGAGGACGCAGCCGAGCTGCAGCTCCAGCAGCCGCACTGGATCCAGCTCGAGTCGCGGCCACCCAACGTCGAGGGCAAGGGCGCAGTGCCCATCCGCGAGCTCGTCAAGAGCTGCCTCCGTATGCGACCCGACCGCATCATCGTCGGCGAGTGCCGTGGCGGCGAGGCGCTGGACATGCTCCAGGCGATGAACACCGGCCACGATGGCTCGATGTCAACCCTGCACGCCAACAACCCGCACGAGTGCCTCGTGCGCCTGGAGACACTGGTCCTGCAGGCCGGCCAGGACCTCCCGTCTCGCGCCATCCGCGAGACCATCGGCTCTGCGATCCACCTCATCGTCCAGCAGTCCCGGTTGCGGGGCGGCGTGCGCCGCATCGTGAGCGTGGCCGAGGTCCTCGGCATGAAGGACGGCGAGGTCCAATTCCAGGAGCTCTTCCTGTTCCGGCAGATCGGCGTCAACTCAGAAGGCAAGGCGGTCGGCTACCACACCGCGACCGGCGTGCTTCCCATGCGAATGGAGCACCTCAGATCCGAAGGCGAGGACGTCGCGGAATCGCTATTCGTACCCACCCCTCAGCCCCCGCCGGATAAGCTGTACTAACCCTGTAGGAGGTCCCAGATGCCAATAGGCGCGATTTTCGCCCTTCTCGCCTTCGCCGGTGTTTTCCTGCTGTTCGTCGGGCTCAACCAGGCGCGTCGAGCCGCCGGTGGCGCCGAGGACTTTCAGGCCCGGCTTGCGGCCTATGGCGTCACCACCGCGGGGGCGCAGACGCTTCCGCAGGCGACTGGCTTCCGAGACACTCTCAACCGCCTCTTCTCGCCAGCTGCCGAGCGTGTCGGCCGTGGCGACGCCAAGAAAGGCAAGCCATCTGTGGCCGAGCAGCTGGGCCGCGCCGACTTGAAGCTCCGCACGTCCGAGTACTTCATGATCCAGCTCGGTTTCCTGGCGCTCTTCATGCTGATCGGCCTGGTTCGATTCGGATTTCCGGGCGGCATCATCCAGATCGTCGTGCTCGGCATCGTCGGCTACCTGGTGCCCGGCTTCTACGTGAAGTACCGGATCGGAAAGCGATTGCGCGCTTTCAACGGACAGCTTGGCGACACGTTGACCCTTCTCTCGAACGCTCTGAAAGCCGGCTATTCGTTTGCCCAGGCCATCGACACCGTCGCCAAGAACGCGGTGCCGCCGATCGCCGACGAATTCGCTCGCGCGGTCCGAGAGATGAATCTCGGCGGCTCACCCGACGAAGCACTCTCAAATATCACCAAGCGCATCGCCAGCGCGGACTTCGACCTGGTTGCAACCGCCTACTCGATCCACCGAACGGTCGGTGGAAACCTCGCCGAGATTCTCGACAACATCGCCTACACGATCCGCGAGCGGGTCCGCATCAAGGGCGAGATCGCCACCCTAACCGCGCAAGCGCGCGCGTCCGGAACGCTGATCACGGCCCTGCCGATCGTGCTGGCCGCGTTCATGTATTTCGTAACCCCAAGCTACTTCCGGCCGATGTTCGAGAACTTCATCGGCTGGATCCTGCTCGCGATCGGCGCCTTCATGATCTTCGTTGGCAACCTGATCATTCGTCGCGTGGTCGCGATCGAGGTATGACCTGATGCTTCCAATCCTTGCACTGGCGGTCGGCCTCGGAATCTTCATCATCTTTTTGGGAATTGCGCGGACCCCGCAGACGAACACGGCCCAGATGGTTCAGCAGCGCCTCTCTGTGTACGGCGGCGAGAAGCCGCTCACCATCGAGGAGGTCGAGTTGCAGAGGCCGTTCACCGAGCGGTTCCTGCGACCGTCGATCGAGAAGCTGGGCAGCCTGCTCTCGCGGTCCACACCGGCGAAGGCTCGGCAAGACCTCATGAACAAGCTCGAGCTTGCGGGCCGGCCCGGCAACCTCACGCCGGAGGACTTCGGTGCGGTGCGCATCGTGTCCGCCGCGGTGCTGGCGGCGGTCGGATTGCTGCTCGGCTTCCTGCTGGCGAACCCGGTCTACCTGGTCATCTCTCTGGCCGTGGGCGCGATCCTCGGCTACTACGCGCCGGTGATGTGGCTGCAGCAGAAGGTTGACGCCCGACGTGCTGAGATCCAGAAGGGATTGCCGGACGCGATGGACCTCCTCGTGATCGCGGTCGACGCCGGACTCGGCTTCGACGCCGCGCTCGCACGTGTTACCGACAAGTACAAGAACGCGTTGTCGGAGCAGTTCGCCAAGGTCCTCCGAGAGGTCAGCCTCGGCCGCCCACGGCTGGAGGCGATGGATGAGATGGGCCGAAGTAGCGGTGTCGAGGACCTGCACAACTTCATTCAGGCCGTGATCCAGTCCGAGCAGTTCGGTACCGGTATCGGCAAGATCTTGCGTATCCAGTCTGACGAGATGCGCCGCAAGCGTCGCCAGCGGGCGCAGGAGAAGGCGGCGCAGGCCACGCTGAAGATGCTGCTGCCGATGGTGGGCTGCATCTTCCCGACGCTGTGGATCGTGCTGCTGGGGCCCGCGGCGTTGATCCTCATGCAGCCCAGGTAACCCGGGAGAAAGCAGACGCCCGCAGCCCTGCAGTTCACGGTCCCGCCGTGGGAGCTGGTGATACGTGCGGTCGTCATCTACGTTGCGCTGCTCCTGGCATTGCGGTTGTTCGGCAAACGCGAGGTCGGCCAGTTCACCTTGTACGACCTCGTGTTCATCCTGCTGGTGGCAAACGCATTGCAGCCGGCCATTACCGGGCCCGACACGTCGGTCGTCGGGGGGGTGGTCCTGATCGTGGCCCTGGTGGGGACCAACTATCTCGTCGGCAAGCTCGACAACATGCCTCGGTTCCATCAGCTCTTCTCGCCGGCGCCTGCGGTGATAGTGAAAGACGGCAAGTACCTCAGCGACGTCATGAGGCGGGAAGGTGTCGACCAGGGCGAGGTGGAGATGTCGATGCGCGAGCACGGCATCACCGACATGAAGGACGTGCAGCTGGCCGTGCTCGAGGCGGACGGGACGATATCGGTCGTGCCGACGACCGTCATGGTGCAGCGGACCAAGCACCGAATCCGCTACCACCACCGCGCGGGCTGACCCTCCACCGATTTCGCACGTTGGATCAAAACGTGCGTTTGCGCAGGGTAGATTTCGCCCGTCTTGCGCAAGACGTGCGTATCAGGTCCCGGCGAGGAACTCCACGGCCGCATCCTTGAACTGGCGCGCCGGCACGGCCCCCATGTGGTCACGGCCGAGGATCACGACTAGCCGAGCGGCCGGAATCCGGGCCGCAAGCTGAGCCGCGTCGTGAGCGATATCGTCGCGCTCGCCGACCGCAAGGAGGATCGGCGTCGTGATGGCGGCCAGGCGAGCCGGATCAAACCCTGCGCTATGACCCAAGCCCTCCATGCACGCCGCCAAAGCCTCGAGGTCGTTGGTCGAGCGCGCCGAGGCGAACCGCTGGAAAGAAAGGGCGGATGGACTTTCGGGCTCGCCTCCGCGCAGCGCCCGCGCGATCTTCTCCGCTTCCTCGACCGCTCCACCTATGCCTAGACCTCCGAGCACCGCACGGACAATCCGATCCGGAAAATCGATCATCGCTTGGAGCCCGACGCGCGCGCCCATCGAGTACCCGATGTACCGCGCGGCGGCGATGTGCACCTCGTCGAGCAACCGCCGAAAGTCGGCGGCCATCACCGCCGGCGAGTAAGCCCCCGGGTCATGCGGTTTGTCGCTTGCGCCATGGCCGCGGCAGTCGAGACCGATCACGCGGTAACCCGCCTTCAGCAGCGTCTCCTGCCACCGCGTACCCACCCAGTTCAGCTGGTAATCGGATGCGAATCCGTGCACCAGCACCACCGGAGGCCCGTCCTCGGGACCGTGGAGCTCGTAGTGCAGGCTGACCCCGTCGCTGTCGAACTCCATCCGCGCAGCTACGCTACGCCATTCAGATGACGGGTCTTCGAGCGGTGCACGAGCGCACTGGCAAGGTGCTTGCCGCTGAGCTGGACGTTCCAGCCACTTTCATCGGGCGCGGCGTCGGCCTCATGTTCCGCCGAACGCTGGAGCCAGGACGTGGCATGTGGATCAACCCGTGCGAGGGCGGCAGCATCCACATGCTGTTCATGAGGTTTCCAATCGACGCGGTGTTCCTCGACAGCAAGGAACGCGTGAAGAAGGTCTATCCGAAGCTGCCGGCGTGGTATGGCGTGGTGTGGTTCGTTTGGGGCGCTCGCAGCGTGCTCGAGCTGCCGGCCGGTTCGACGGCCGAGCTGGGCCTGCAGCAAGGCGACCAGATCCTCATCGGCTGACCCGGCACGTGATGCATGTAAAGGCGGGCTTGACACCGGCCCGTAGCCTCGACCCGTGCTCTCACCGTTCTTCGACCTACTGCTGCCGCCTCGATGCGGTGGCTGCGGCAGGGTCGGCGCCTGGCTTTGCGATCGCTGCCGTCAGCGAATCAGATATCTCCAGGAGCCGCTGTGCCGCCGCTGCGGCGCCGAGGTCGAGACAGCTCGCTCCGAATGCGGGTGCCGGAGCCGCCTTCGTTCGCTGTCGCGGCTGCGATCCGCGGTCGCATACGAAGGCCCCATCGAGGATGCGATCCAGAGGTTCAAGTACCGCGGCTGGCGGCGCCTGGCCGAGCCGCTGTCGCTTCTGCTCGTCGAGCGCCTGTCCGTCGAAGGCCTGGCGGCCTCGTGGGTCGAGGCGGTACCTCTCCATGGCGAGCGACTGAAGGCGCGCGGATTCAACCAGTCGGAGCTTCTGGCGCGCCAGGTGAGGGCCCACATGGCGCTCGAGCCGCCGCCCGGCCGACTCGTCCGCACGCGCGCCACGCCGCCCCAGGTCGGCCACGACCGCCGCCGGCGGCATGACAACGTGCAGGGGGCCTTCGCCTGGCAAGGAGGCGGCCTCGCCGGGCGGTCGATCCTGCTCATCGACGACGTCGCAACGACCGGAGCGACGCTGGATGCCTGCGCATCCGCTCTCAAGGCCGGTGGGTCGGGCCCGGTGATCGGGGCGGCGGTGGCGCGCGTAAGCGTATGAACCACGTGGGCCCAAACCGTATAGTTGGGCGGCGTCTGGATCACAGCGGGAGGCTGACGAATGGCAGTTCGGATCCCCGGAATCAATATCGATGAGTACTACCAGCAGCTTGGGCCGATCGAGCCGCTGATTCGTGACGACCGTGTAACCGAGATCATGGTCAACGGCAGCGACCACGTATACGTCGAAATGGGGGGCAAGGTCGTCCTCACCAACATCAAGTTCGTCGACGAGGACCAGCTGCTCAACGTCATCCAGTTCATCGTCCGCACCGTCGGCCGGCGCATCGACGAACGCCAGCCTCTGTGCGACGCCCGTCTGGCCGACGGTTCCCGCGTCAACGCGGTCATCAGGCCGCTGGCCCTCAACGGTCCGCTGCTCACCGTCCGCAAGTTCTCGCGCGACCCCTTCCAGGTCGACGACCTCATTCGGTTCGGCACCTGCAACGAGGCCGGGTTCGGATTCATGAAAGCCGCCGTGCTGGCCAAGGCCAACATCATCATCTCGGGCGGCACCGGCACGGGCAAGACGACCTTCCTAAACGTCCTGTCCGGCTTCATCCCGGTCGAGGACCGCATCGTCACCATCGAAGACGCGGCCGAGCTCCAGCTGCATCAGGAGCATGTGTGCCGGATGGAAACCCGTCCGAAGGACATCAACGGCGAGGGCGAGATCACCATTCAGCGCCTCGTCATCAACTCCTTGCGCATGCGTCCTGAGCGAATCGTCGTCGGCGAGTGCCGCGGCGGCGAGGCCCTGGACATGCTCCAGGCCATGAACACCGGCCACGACGGTTCGATGACCA
The DNA here is from genome assembly GCA_005883585.1 of Chloroflexota bacterium. Lineage (GTDB taxonomy): Bacteria > Chloroflexota > Dormibacteria > Dormibacterales > Dormibacteraceae > UBA10449. The sequence goes on along the minus strand of VBFD01000111.1, from coordinate 16,836 downwards.
CCATCCACGCCAACACCCCGCGCGACGCGCTTGCCCGCCTCGAGACCCTGGTGCTCATGGCCGGCGTCGACTTGCCGGTGCGCGCGATCCGGCAGCAGGTCGCGGGCGCGATCAACCTCTTCGTGCAGCTCAACCGTTTGCGCGACGGTTCGCGCAAGGTGACCCAGATCACCGAGGTTATCGGGATGGAGCAGGAGATCATTACGATGCAGGACGTGTTCGTGCTCGAGCAGAAGGGAGCGACGCCCGACGGCAAGGTGATCGGCGAGTTCAAGCCGACCGGTCTGCGGCCGAAGATTCTGGACCGCATCTTCACGCAGGGAATTCCTCTGCCGAAGGAGATCACCGCGCTCTTCCCGCCGCCTCCGGGATACAAGCCCTCCACCCGCTAGCGCGCCTTTTCACGTCATATACTCAGGCTGTGAAGGTCGTTCTGAACGACCGCACGGGTGGCCTCAAGCCCGAGCTCAAGGCTTATGCCGAGCGCAAGCTGGCCCGCCTCGAGCGTCACTTCGACAGGGTCGCCGACGCTGAAGTGGATTTTTCCGTCGAGCGGAAGCGCTTCGGGATTGAGACCATCGTGTGCCGCATCAACGTTCACGTGAGCGGGCGACGCACTCCCGTGCTGTCAGCGCACGAGCGGGGCGTAGACGCGCAATCGGCACTCGATCTCGCCCTGGACAAGATCGACCGGCAAGTGATGAAGCTCAAGGAGAAGCGGACGCACCGCCATCTCGAGGTTTCTCCGCTCCGAATGCCAGATGAGGAGAATCCGACGCCGCCTCGCAGCGCCGAACCGGAACGGATTCGAATGAAACTGCTGCCGGAATCGATCGAGCAGGCTATCGCGGAGCTGGAGTCCGACGGCCAGACTTTCCATATCTTCCTCGACGAGTTCTCCGGCGGCATCCAGATCGCATTCCGGCGGGCGGACGGCTCGGTCGCCATCATCGAGCCGGTCATCCCGTAGAAGGGTTTCCGCCTCACCGGCACCGGGTACCCTTGATTTAGCCCCCATGCTGAATCTGACCAAGCTCCTCGACCCGAACGAGCGGGAAATCAAGCGCCACCTCGCGATTGCGGCCGCCGTCAACGAGCTGGAGCCCGAGCTCCAGGCGCTAGACGACGCGGGCCTGCGCGCTCGGTCGGACGAGCTTCGCCAGCGCGCCCGCGACGGCGAGGACCCAGACGAGCTGCTCATCGAGGCGTTCGCTCTATGCCGCGAGGCAAGCCGGCGCACGATCGGCCTCAGGCACTTCGACGTCCAGCTGGTAGGAGGCATCGTCCTCCACCAGGGCAAGATCGCCGAGATGAAGACCGGCGAGGGCAAGACGCTGGTCGCCAGCCTGGCCCTGTACCTGAACGCGCTGGCCGGCGAGGGCGTCCACCTGGTCACGGTCAACGACTACCTCGCCCGGCGTGACGCCGGCTGGATGGGACCGATCTATCACCTGCTGGGTATGAGCGTGGGCGTCAACGTCGGTACGGTCGGCACCTTCGTCTACGACCCTGAGTTCGTCGACGAGACCCACCCCGACAGCCGCCTGCAGCACCTGCGGCCCGCGACCAAGAAAGAGGCCTACCACGCCGACATCACCTACGCGACCAACTCCGAGCTGGCGTTCGACTACCTGCGCGACAACATGGCCCTCGACCTCACCCAGTGCAGCCAGCGAACGCTGCACTACGCGATCGTGGACGAGGTCGACTCCATCCTCATCGACGAGGCGCGGACCCCGCACATCATCTCCGGCCAATCGGAAGAGTCGACCGAGAAGTACTACGAGTACGCGCGTTGGGCAGGGCGCCTGGTCGAGGAAGAGGACTACGAGGTCGACCTCAAGCACAAGTCCGCATCGCTCACCGAGCAGGGCATCGCGAAGATGGAACGCTGGACGGGCATCCGCAACATCTACGACCTCGAGAACGTCATCGAGGCTCACCAGATCAACCAGGCGCTGAAAGCGAAGACGCTCTTCCTGCGCGACCAGGAATACCTGGTCAAGGACGGCGAGGTGATTATCGTCGACGAGTTCACGGGCCGCACGATGCCCGGCCGGCGTTGGTCGGACGGACTGCATCAGGCGGTCGAGGCCAAAGAGGGGGTCAAGGTTCAGCAGGAGCAGAAGACAATCGCCACCATCACCGTCCAGAACTATTTCCGCCAATACGAAAAGCTCGCGGGCATGACCGGTACCGCGATGACCGAGGCGGAGGAGTTCCACAAGATCTACAAGCTCGACGTGCTCGCCATCCCGACCCACCGCGACATGATCCGAGACGACAACCCGGACGTGATCTACAAGACCGAGAAGTCGAAGTTCGAGGCCGTCATCGACGAGATCGTCGAGATGAACAGGCAGAAGCGGCCGGTGCTGGTGGGCACGGTTTCGGTCGAGAAGTCCGAGCGCCTCGCGCGAATGCTCGAGAGGCGCGGGGTGAAGCACAACGTGCTCAACGCCAAGCAGCACGAGCGCGAGGCCGGCATCATCGCGGAGGCGGGCCAGCCGGCCGCGGTCACTATCGCCACGAACATGGCCGGGCGTGGAACCGACATCGTGCTCGGACCGGGTGTGACCGACGTCGGCGGGCTGCACATCATCGGCACCGAGCGCCACGAGAGCCGGCGCATCGACAACCAGCTTCGCGGACGCGCGGGGCGCCAGGGCGATCCCGGCTCGAGCAGGTTCTTCATCTCGCTCGAGGACGACCTGATGAAGATCTTCGGGCCGGCCGCGGACCGGATCGGCCGCTTGATGGACAGCCTCGAGGTCGAACCCATCGAGCATCCGTGGGTCGCGCGATCGATCGCGGGCGCGCAGAAGAAGGTCGAGGGGATGCACTTCGATGCCCGCAAGCACGTGGTCGAGTACGACGACGTGATGAACAAGCAGCGCCAGATCGTTTACGAGGAGCGGCGCAAGGTGCTCGAGGGCGCGGACGCGCGCGGCAACATCCTCGAGTACGTCAAAGAGATCGTCGCCAAGGGCATCGAGGTTCACTGCGAGAGCCGGCACCCCGAGAACTGGGACATGGACGCGCTGATCCGGTACCTGTCCGCATATCTACCGATCGCGCCCGGATCGCAGATTCCTGAAGAGGTGGTGGAGCGCGGCCGCGAAGCCCTGGCCGACCACCTGAACGCCGCTGCTGCCGAGGCCTACGACAAGCAGGTCGAGGCGTTTGGCGCGGAGGTCATGCCCCTGGTCGAGAAGAGCGTGATGCTGCAGACGATCGACCGGCAGTGGATGGAGTACCTGACCCAGATGGAGCATTTCCGGGAAGGGGTGGGCTTGCGCGCCTATGGCCAGCGCGACCCGCTCGTCGAGTACAAGAACGAAGCCCTCGAGATGTTCAACGAGCTTCGCGATCGCATTCAGAGCTCGATCGTGGCGATGATCTTTCACATCCAGCCGGCGCCACAGAACGCGCCGCCCCCCAGGCCGCAGCCGGTGGTACGAAGGGTGCTCGAGAGCGGGCCGGGTGAGCTCGATGGGGATGGCAAGTCAGGGCGGAACGGAGCCCCGAAGCCGCGACGCGTCGCGCCGGTGGGCGCCGCTGCGGGCGCTGTCGGTGAAGCCGGGGCCGCTAAGCTGGGGCGCAACGATCCCTGCTGGTGCGGGTCGGGCAAGAAATACAAGAGGTGCCACGGAAGATAAGCAAGGGGGACTACGTCCCCCTTACCGGAAACCCCCTCTCCCGGCCGCGTTTTGGTTAGTTGCCGGTTCGCAGAGTCATGGCCCGGCAAGCCGGGCCAACCCGGCCACGCTGATAAATTAATGGAGAAGTAATGGACGTTCGACTGAGCCCGAAGGAGTTATTGGAACGGATTCTTCAGCTCAAGGAGCATCTTTGAGAAAAGCGCGGGATCAGGATCCCGCGCTAGACGACTCCCAGCCAAGTCGGTGTCGATAGTGACCCGCGAGGTCTTGGCCCGGCGTAGCCGGGCCAACCTGGCGACGCGTCAACAGGAGAGCTAATGGACGTTCAACTAAGCCCGAAGGAGTTATTGGAACGGATTCTTCAGCTCAAGGAGCATCTTTGACCTGCCCGGCAAGGTCAAGCGCGCGGACGAGCTCGATCACCGCTTAACTCAACCGGGCATCTGGGACGACCCGCGCTCCGCGGGCGCCTTGGGTCGGGAGTCCGCCGAGAACAGAGAGCTGATAAGAACCTGGGAGCAGCTCGAGAAGCGGGCTCGCGACCTCATCGAGCTCGATCAGCTCGCGTCCGGTGACCCTGAGCTCGCGAAGCAGGTCGAGGAGGAAGAGGCGAAGCTGGCTGGCGAGCTGCGATCGCGTGAGCTCGACCTGCTCTTCACCGACCCATACGCGAATCACAACGCCGTCGTCACGATCTCAGTCGGCCAGGGTGGGGTGGAGGCGCAGGACTGGGTCGAGATGCTCATGCGCATGTACTTGAAGTGGGCGGAGCGTCATCGGTTCGAGGTCGAGGTCATCGACCAGTCGCCGGGTGAAGAGGCAGGGCTCAAGAGCGTGACGTTCATCGTTCGAGGCCCCCGCGCATACGGGCTCATGCGCTCCGAGCACGGAGTGCACCGGCTGGTCCGCATCTCGCCTTTCGACCAGAACCACCGCCGGCACACGTCGTTCGCCCTCGTCGAGGTGATGCCCGAGCTCGAGGACACCGATGAGGATGCGGTCGTGATCAACCCTCAGGATCTGCGCATCGACACCTACCGCTCGACCGGGGCGGGTGGCCAGCACGTCAACAAGACCGACTCCGCTATCCGCATCACCCACCTGCCCACGGGAATCGTCGTCACCTGCCAGAACGAGCGCTCGCAGATGAAGAACCGGGAGACGGCCATGAAGGTGCTCAAGGCCCGGCTGTTCCAGCGCCAGCAGCAAGAGGCGGCCGCACGTCTCGACCAGATCCGGGGCCAGGTCCTGCCGGCCGAGTTCGGCTCACAGATCCGAAACTATGTTCTCCAGCCGTACACGCTGGTCAAGGACGTCCGGACTGGGCTCGAGGTGGGCAACGCGCAGGCGGTGCTCGACGGGGAGATCGATCCGTTCATCGAAGCCTGGCTGCGCCGGCAGCTGAGCCAGAGCCAGAACGGCTCCGGAAACTAGCTCCTAGAGGAACCCGAACCGCCCCCGCGCAAGCAACCCCGCGCCCCTCCGTTACATACGTGTTTGAACTCAACGGGTCGCATTTGGAGCATCCGGGGGCATGCGTTATACTGCCCGCGACTTAGCCGGGTGCGCCTGCTGGCGCCCAACGTCAAAGCAAAAGATCTAGCTGATGGTTCTAACACCAGATTTCGACAGCCGGCCGGTTATCAGCTTCCAGCACGTCTGGAAGACCTATCCGACCGGAACCGAGGCGCTTCGAGACATCAATCTCGTCGTTCCCGAGGGCGACTTCGTTTTCCTCGTCGGCCCTTCTGGCGCGGGGAAGTCGACCATGGTCCGCCTCCTGATCAGGGAGGAGAAGCCCTCGAAAGGCAAGATCTTCGTCGAAGGCGTCGAGCTCGGCCGCATGAAGCGGCGCAAGCTGCCTTACTACCGGCGCAAGATCGGCCTGGTCTTCCAGGACTTCAAGCTGCTGCCGAACCTCACCGTGTACGAGAACGTGGCGTTCGCGCTGCGCGTTCTCGGCGAGCCCGACCGACTGGTGCAGTCGCGCGCGGCGGAGGCGCTCGACACGGTTGGTCTGGCGGGGAAGGAGCAAACGTATCCCTCCAACCTCTCCGGTGGCGAGCAGCAGCGCGTGGCCATCGCGCGGGCGTTGGTGCATGCGCCGCGGATGATCATCGCGGACGAACCCACCGGCAACCTCGACCCCGCCACGGCGTGGGAGATCATGCAGCTCTTCCTTCGCATCAACTCTCGAGGCGCCACGGTTGTGATGGCGACGCACAACCGTGAGATCGTCGATCTCCTCCGTCGCCGCGTCATTGCGATCGACGCTGGGCAGATTGCCCGAGATGACCGTTCTGGCCGCTACCATGACGATGTTTCGAAACCTCAGATTCGCGCTCAATAGCGCCTGGCAGAGCTTCTGGCGGAACCTGGCGGTCAGCTTGGCCGCGGTTCTGTCGATCACGCTCATCCTCATTTTGGGTGGCGTCAACCTGCTGATCGGCCATGCCTTCTCGCAGGTGCTCGATGGCTTCCGCGAGAAGGTGAGCGTGATCTCCATCAACGTCGCCGACGACACCCCCCTGGCGACCGTCTATTCGTTCCAGCAGCAGCTGACCAGCGATCCCCGCGTGGCGGGCGTGAAATTCATCACCAAGGACCAGGCACTTGCCAACTTCACCGCTGATCCCAACAACGCGGTTCTTGCACAGCAGCTCAGCGGCAATCCGCTCGACGCAAAGCTCGAGGTTCGGGTGAAGGCGCTCTCCGATGTGGCCGCGATCGACCTTCTCGCGCGGCAGTGGCCGGGTGTAGACCCCACGAACCCCACCAACTATCAGGGTGAATTTGTCAACCGCATGCTCCAGCTGTCGCAGTGGCTCGGCCTTGCGGGCGCCGGCCTGCTGGGAATTCTTGTGATCGTGTCGGTCGTGATCGTCATGAATACGATCCGCACTGCGGTTTTCCACCGCCGCAAGGAGATCGAGGTCATGAAGCTGGTGGGGGCGACCGAGTGGTTCGTGCGGGGCCCCTTCGTGATCGAAGGCGTGATGACCGGCGTCATCGCCGCTTCGATCGCGCTTTCGCTTCTCGTCATCGCGTACCCGCCGGCCGTGCAGCAGTTCCACAACGACATCGCGTTCATCCCGCTCTCCTACGACCCCAGCTTCATCGCGAGCCTCGCTCGTGACCTGCTTCTGGGCGGCGCCGCGCTTGGTGCGGTGGGTAGCTACATCGGCGTTCGGAGGTTCGTAAAGCTGTGATCCGACGGGTCAGGTTGGTCGCTGCGTTGCTGACGGTATTCATCGCCTGGATTCCCCTGTCGATGCAAACCGCGTCGGCTATCTACTGCTACCCAGGCGATCCGCCCAACGTCTACCAGGCCTGTTTGGCATACAACCAGGGCATCGGCGCCCAGGTCAACAATCAGCAGCAGCTGCAGGGCATTCTGAACAAGATCTTGGACACGCAGGCCCAGATCAATGCCATTTACGCGCTGATCAGCAGCCTCAATGCGCAGATAACGGCGCAGAAAAATCTGATCGCACAAACGCAAGTCGCGATCGATGACCTCGACCGCCAGATTCGTTTCACCGAGGCTAGCCTCACGCGACTGCACGCGCAGATGAGCCTGCGTGACGAGCTGCTCAACCAGCGGCTGCGATACGTGGACGATCACGGCTCGGTGAATTACGTCGAGCTGGTGCTCACCGCGAACACATTCAACGACTTGATGAACCGAATGGTCGGTGCCCAGCAGGTCGCGGCTTCGGATCGCAAACTGCTCGGCGAGCTTGGCGTGGAGCGGGCGCAATTCGATCAGACCAATGCCGACCTCACCATCAAGCGAGGCCAGGTGGCCGCTCTTCTCCAGCAGGAGGTGGCGACCGAAGCCGACCTGGAGAAGAATGTGGCGACCCAAAAGGCGGCCATCGTGGCCGCGCAGCAGCTGGAAGCTCAGCTCACCGCGCAGTTCGCAGCCGTTCAGGCGCAGCGGGCCGCAATCGACGCCCAGGTCGCTCAGCTGCAGCAGAAGTACGACGCCGTCGCACGGGCTGCGGGTGGCGGAAACGGAGTGTTCGCGTGGCCTGAACCTGCATGCGGGTTCAGCTGCATCAGCCAGCCGTTCGGGTGCTCAACCTTTTATCTCGAGCCCACCGATTACAGCTGCCCGTACCCGCACCGAATTCACACCGGGGTCGACATCGCCGGCCCATACGGAACCCCGATAGTCGCGGCCGACACGGGCGTCATCTACCTGTACCCGTGGAGCATCGGCTACGGCAACTACATCATCATTTTCCACGGCAACGGTTACTCGACGCACTACGGCCACCTGGCGGGCTACGCGCCGGGAATACAGAGCGGCCAGATCATTGCCCGAGGCGACCTCATCGGATACGAAGGTTCCACCGGCTGGTCGACGGGACCGCACTTGCATTTCGAGGTGCGCGTCAACGACGTCTACAAGAATCCCTGCATCTGGCTCGGCTGTTAGTGACGCGTCGCTGACTTCGTTAGTCTGCTGAGATGAATCTGCGCGACGCCCTTTGGGGCGTTGCCGTTCTCGTCGTCGCGGTGCTTGGGTTCGGCATTGGCGTTTACACCGACCAGGCATTTCCTGATGTCATTCCTTATGTCGCGCACCACTCCAATGGGCGCGTCGACACGACGGAGTTGCAGCAGGCGATCAGGTTGATCCAATCGCAATACGTCGACAGCAACGTCGACACTACAAAGCTCTCGCGTGGAACCGTGCAGGGTCTGATCGCCGCGCTCGGCGACCCGTTCACCGCCTACTACGACCCCGACGCATACAAGCGTCTGCAGCAGGCGTACACAGGCCACTACTCGGGGATCGGCATCTACCTGACCTTCAGCACCGCGTACCCGGTCATAACCGGGACCGTGCCGGGCTCGCCGGCCGCTGCCGCGGGCCTGCAAGCCGGCGACCAGATCGTGAAGGTTGGCGACAAGGACATGAAGGGGATCAGCGCCGACCAGGCGTCGACGCTGATTCAGGGACCGGACGGCACCAAGGTGACGCTGACGCTCCAGCGTGGCCCTCAGACGTTCTCAGTTACCGTCACGCGCGCAGAGATCCAGGTGCCCTCGGTGCGCTCGACGCAGATCGCCGATCACATCCTTTACGTGCGCATCTACCAGTTCGGCACGACGACCACGGACGAGCTGCGGACAGCGCTGAATACTGGATTGCCCGGCGCCAAGGGCGTGGTGCTCGACCTGCGGGAGGACCCGGGCGGATTCATCTCGGAGGCGGATCATGTCATCAGCGAATTCGTCGCGAGCGGGGAGACTTTCGAGCTCCGCGACCGCAGCGGCACCGTCGAGCGGCATACGGTGAGCGGGGAGCACCTCGCTGCCACGGTGCCGCTGGTGGCGCTCGTTGACGCCAACAGCGCGTCTGCGGCGGAGATCGTGGCGGGCTCGCTGCAGGTGCACAACCGGGCCAAGCTGGTAGGCACGGTGACGTTCGGGAAGGGATCGGTGCAGCAGGATTTCCCTCTGACAGACGGGGCCGACATCCACCTGACAGTCAAAAGGTGGTACCTGCCCAACGGTCTGACGATCGACAAGAAGGGCCTTGTGCCGGACGTGGCGGTCACTCTGGCCAACGCGAGCGACGAGTTCAATGTGCAGGAGCCGTCTCAGGGGTACGCGAAGGACACGCAGCTGAATGCGGCGCTGAGCCTGCTTGCTGCTGGGTAGACTGAGCATCCGCTACGGGCGGTTAGCTCAATTGGCAGAGCGCCTCGCTTACACCGAGGAGGCCGTTGGTTCGAATCCATCACCGCCCACCAGCGCGCGATTGGCAGCCGCTTTCGCACGGATATAGTTCCGTGGTGCATTCGAGCGCCACGCCGTTGGGCTGCGGCATCGATTTCGGGACCAGCAACAGCGCCATCTCGGTCGCGTATCCGGATCGCGTGGAAGTGGTCCCACTCGGACCATCGCCGTCCGCGACAACCCTACCTTCCTTCATCTACCTCCATCGCGGCGGCGGTCGTGCCGCGGGCGACCAGGCGGTGAGGACGTTCCTCAAGTCCGGGCACGAGAAGACCGACTGCTGGAATTGCTCGCTGGCGCCTTACGGCTGGGACACCGACTGCCGTCAATACCGCAAGGGCGGTGGCTGCAACGATGCCCGCTTGCTTTCGGGGATAAAGCACGAGCTCGCGAAGCTCGGCTTTGCCGGCACGAACTCCTGGGCGACGGACTTCACCGTCGGCTCGCTGGTTGCGGTCGTGATGAGGCGGCTGAAGGATGAGGCCGACACATTCGCCGGCCAGTCGGTGCGACGCGTCGTGGTCGGCCATCCCGTCGTGTTTGCCGGCGCAGACCTGAGTGATCGCGCGCGATCGGATGCCGAGGCATTCAGCCGGCTCGAGCTTGGCGCCATCGAGGCCGGCTTCGACGAGGTGACCTTTCTTGCGGAACCGGCCGCCGCGGTTATCGGGGAACCTACGCACCGCGGAGTCGAGATCGCAGTCGACTTTGGCGGCGGCACCTTCGACGTAGCCGTGATGGATTCGCGCACCGGGGAGCCGAGGATAGCCGGCACGAACGGCGTCGCGATCGGCGGCGAGGTGCTGGACGGGGTCCTATTCGAGACTTGCGTGGGCCCGGCGCTGGGCCTGGAGGTGCTGCCCAGCTGGCTCTTCAACGAGCTGCGCACCGCGAGCTCGGTGCGGCTGCTGATGGCCGATCCCGGCATTCCCGCCATCCTGGCGAGGATTGGCGGCCGGCCGGCCGAACTGGTTCACGCACTCCTCTATGAAGGACACGCGTACGACTTCTACAAGGCGATTGAGGCAGCGAAGATCGCCCTGTCGACGTCAGATGAGACCGACCTGAACTTCGCGCCACTCAACCTTCGCTTGACGGTGTATCGCTCCGCGTTCGAGGCGATGATCCGGCCTGAGCTGGACCTTGTCCGCGAGGCAATAACAGGAGCGCTGGATGCGGCAGAGATCAAGCCGCGAGATGTCGACCGCGTGCTCATGACTGGCGGTTCTGCATACATCCCGGCTTTCCGTGCTGACCTGGTGCGAACTTTCGGCGAGGATCGTCTCGAGCAGCGAAACGCGTTCACCGCCGTCGTTCACGGATTGGGCGTTCGGGCCCAGCAGCTCTGGGGATCAGAGTCTCCAGCTCGGTCGACATCGGTACGCTGACCACGCAAGCGTCCCGTCTCGATAAAGCGCAGTCGCCCAGTCCCTGATCAGGGGAAGGGCGACGTAGCCCGAAACCCCGATCGCATACGCGATGAGAACGAATCCCCACCAGGGCACCTGCGCGCTCAATACAAATGGCGTCCACAGCACGCTGAACTCGGGGACGTACCAGCAGAGCGACTCCAGCGAGTAGTGGTTGGCTGAGCACGGGTCCTGCGCGAACCGACCGAAGACCTGGCCGTCGATCCCGACCCACACCGACAGCAACAGCGCCACGACCACGACCGTGAGCGCGATCAAGCGCCGGGGTGGGCGTCGAAGCTGGGCGGCCAGCAACAGCGATGCGGGGAGCGAAGCGAAGACGAGAAATCGGGGGCCCCAGGTGAATCCGCCGTACCACGCCCACCACGATCCGTACGCCAGGACCAGGCCCGCCAGATACATGATCCACAGCACGAGGACCTCGCTGACGGATCGCAGCGCATCCAGGCCGCGACCGAAGGCGAGCACCAGCCCAGATGCGAAGAAGAGCAGTCCCTTGCCGAAGGACACCAGCAGCGACAGCACGCCGAAGAAGATGGGATAGCTGAAGCCGGGCAGGCCTGAGTAAGGAAGAAGGGTGCGAAAGCCGTGATCGCCCTCATATCCGGTCAGTAGGGCCGACTTGCGGCGCACCAGGTTTTCGAGCAACCACAAACCAGCACCGACCACGACCGGTGCCAGTGCGCGGATTCGTTTCACACGCCACGCCCACCAACCCATGGCGAGGGCAACGCCGACGATCGTTGCGGGGACATTGGCGACTGCAAGCCCAAGCAGAGCCGTCGCTGTTTTCCAGCGACCGGAGGACCATGCCGCGAGACCCGTTGCTGCCGCCATGACTGTGAAGGGCTCAGTGCCGAAACCAGTCAGCGAGGAGGGGACCATCGCCGTGGTGCCGAGCAGCAACAAGAACGCGAGCAATATGTCGCGGTCCAATCGATCGCGCAGCAGCCTGTACAAGAGAACCAGGCCCGCCGCATAAACGATGACGTTGTAACGAGACACCCACCACTCGGGTGAGCCGACGAGGCGGCCGAGGAGAAATAGCGGGATCGAAAGGAGTGAGCCGACAAGCGGATATTTCGTGCTCGGGATCCCGCTCCCAGACAACCACGCTTGAAGCGCATCGAGTCGCAACCGGCCGTCGCCTTCGATGTCGTGCGGCAAAACGAAAAAGAGCAGAAGCAGGCCGAGCACAACCAATCCCCAGGCCACGCGGTCAGAAATACGTGAGGCATGGTGGGTGCCAAGGGCCAGATTTGAAGTGGCGACACCTTGATTTTCAGGAGGGCCCAAGGGCCATTGCTGAGTATCAGAGCGCGACATCTGAGGTCGAAATCTAGACATTTCGCCGGCTGTAAGCCATCCTGGAATGCGGCGACAACTCGTGTGAGATGAGATCCAGACAAGTAACCATTGCTTTGGCCCTCGCTCTGATGACTGTTGATGGGGGTTGCGTCCGCGGCCTTATGCATGAATCTTTGGCAAGTCCGTCGTCAATTCCCCTTACCGTCATCGCGAAGCAAGGGTTCCGCGCCGGGCCGCCACTTTTCGCGGCACCATCTCTAGTCGATCTCCTTGGACTGTTGCATGGAGTCGGTGTGTATCCGGACCTCGACGAGTGCGATCGGTTCCGAGATCTTCGTGACACATGCTGGCTGGACGTGCAGGACCCTGGCAATTCGCTGATGGTGGCCGCTTTAGTGGACGAGCCGTGCATGTTGACAAACTCGATTACTGCGGCCCTGGTTACGACGACTGAAGTAGGTATTTCGGTTGCAAATTCAGGCAGTTGCCCGAAGGGTGAGCCGCCAGGACCAAACCTTTCGCTGCTGGCGATTCCGTTGCGTGCGCTTCCCTCCGACGAGATCACCGTAATCCTGCAGCATCCCGGGATCCCTGCTCACACGGCGAAAATGATGGTCGACCTGCGGCAGCCTCTCGATATCCACACGGATGTCCGCGTGCGAGCGACCGAAGTGATTTCGTCCATTGAGTCCGCAGAGAGAGACGCTATTCAGCGGGTCCCACCAGGTCACACAGTCACCTTTCAACGCGTTGGCACCAATCGCTGGTCAGACACTGCCCTTGGCTGCTCCGTCGAAGGCCAAACCTATCAGCCTGCCGACGCGAAAGGCTTTGTTGTGTTCATGCGCGGATCGGATCAGCCGCAGTTGGCAATGGAGTACCACGTTTCTGGCCCGACGGTAGTTTTTTGCGGCCGGGTCGCGTACTAGCTGGAGACGTGGTTGCTGCCGATGACTGTCGGCGACGACTGCCAGAACCGCCTTGTACCTTTGCTCAGTCACGCTCATCTCCCTCATAGGCGGGAGTGTCGCGTAGGTACCGAAGTAGCTGTAGCGAATCAGCCGAAGGTCTTTGGCACGGCAGCCGAACGCGTTTTGTCGCCTAGTAGCCGAACTTGCACAGCATGGTTGGTGCCGAGGGCCGGATTTGAACCGGCGACACCTTGATTTTCAGTCAAGTGCTCTACCAAGCTGAGCTACCTCGGCACGCGGCCCGTAATTCTATCTGCGGACCATTTCCGAGATATTGCGAACGGCGCGTCTAGGATCACAAACAACGCGATGCCGATCAGTGTCGCCCAGCCGATGTACCACGGCCACGGACCCAGCAAATCGAGAAGCGTGGCGCTGGCCGGTTTGGCACGCAGGTACATATAGTCGGCGCCCGTGACCAGGTCCAGCAGGCCGACGAACGCCGCGTAGACGATCGTTAGCGCAGCGACCCCGATGACGGCACGACGCCGAGGCCACTGGCCGAGGCCGACGACCAAGAAAAGCCCAGCTGCCACCACACCGCCATGCGCGACGTAGTACTGGATGAAAGGGAAGGTGGGAAAGTGTTGCGGCAGGTCGGGCGTAATGATCGCCTGGATCGTGCCGGCAAGTCCCCAGAAGTACGTCACCTCGACAAGGATCTGGCGCCGGGACCATAGGGCCGCTGCTGATATGAAAATCGCCGCGTCGCACAGCTGGAACGGCAGCGCATACAGCAGGTCGGCTCGATTCGCGTGCGTCACGACCAGGTAGATCCACCAGGCGACCTCGTCGCCGATCAACACCACCGCCAGGGCACGGGCGGCAACCTGCGTCCACGGTCCAGGTCGCAGTCTGGCCGCTGCGACCAGCGCGGCGGTCGCTCCGGCGATCACAACAACCGTCCACACGTGTTCCGCGCCGAACAGCCCGCCCATCGCGTCGAAATAGGTACGCTACCGAACCGGTTGGCACAAGTAGGAATGAAGGTAGAGATCTGGTCTGACGTCGTTTGACCCTGGTGCTACATCGGCAAACGACGGTTTGAGACCGCCCTCGAGCGGTTCGACCATCGAGCCGATGTCGCTGTGGAGTTCCGCAGCTTCGAGCTCAACCCCAACGCCCGGACCGACCCGGAAGGCAACCTGGAGGAGGCGCTGGCCCGCAAGTACGGCATCAGCCTCGAGCAGGCACGAGCCATGCACGCCAGGGTCGTAGACGCAGCTGCCGGCGAAGGTCTCAAGTACCGCTATGACATCGCCAAGCGCTCCAACACTTTCGACTCGCATCGGCTCATTCACCTGGCCGGGACGCTTGGCGTCCAGGCTGAGATGAAGGAGCGCCTGATGGCCGCATATTTCCTGGAAGGGCGGTTGATTGGCGACAGGGACACGCTGGTGGAGCTGGCCGCGGAGGTTGGAGTGGATGCTGAAAGTGCGCGAGCAGCGCTCGATTCCGGCGCGTTTGCGGACGAGGTCCGGGCAGATGAGCGCGAGGCCGTGGAGCTGGGCATCACCGGGGTGCCTTTCTTTGTCATCAATCGGCGCTACGGAGTTTCAGGCGCGCAGCCGGCCGAGATCATGCTCAAGGCGCTCACCGCCGGCTGGGACGAGGGGCAGACATGAAACACGCGGCCAAGCCATTCCGGTTCGGCGTACAGGAACACGGCGCACGCAGTGCCAAAGCATGGAGGGACAGGGCGCGGCTGGTGGAGTCGCTGGGTTATCACCTCTTTTACCTTCCCGATCATTTCGGCGAGCAGCTCGCCCCGATCGCAGCCTTGATGTCAGCCGCCGACGCCACGACCAAACTGCGCGTCGGCTCCCTGGTGTTCGACAACGATTACCGCCATCCGGTCGTGCTGGCCAAGGAAGTCGCGACGATGGACCTTCTTTCCGACGGCAGGTTTGATTTCGGCCTGGGGGCGGGCTGGCTGGCCCAAGACTACGAGCAGTCGGGCATGCCCTATGACAGCCCGGGCGTGCGCATCGAGCGAATGGAAGAAGGGTTGAAGATCATCAAGGGACTTCTCGCCGGCGGCAGCTTCTCGTTCACCGGCAAGCACTACCGGATCACCGAGCTCGAGGGTTATCCGCTTCCGGTTCAGAAGCCGCATCCACCGATCCTCATTGGCGGCGGGGGTCGTCGCATGCTGACACTGGCCGCCCGTGAGGCCGACATCGTAAATGTGAACTTCGACTTGCGCGAAGGGCGAGTCAGCCGCCGCGTTGCTCAAAGCGGGTTCGCTGCAGCCACTGCTGAGAAGTTGGAGTGGATCAAAGAGGCGGCGGGCAACCGATTCGAGCACATCGAGCTGGGCGCGTGGGTGTTCATGGCCAACGTCACCGAGGGACGCGAGGCGATCGCAGCCGCCATCGGCACCGGGTTTGGAGCAGAATCGCGTGACATCCTGGACATGCCGCATTTCCTGATTGGCACAGTCGACGAGTTGGTCGACGATCTGGTGACTCGGCGTGAGCGATACGGGTTCTCGTTTGTTGTCGTACCTGGCGAGTCGGCGGAAGCGTTTGCGCCTGTGGTGGAGCGGCTCTCCGGGACGTAGCAGCCGTCGTGTACATTGGCTCGGGGTGGCCACGACTGAGCAGGTAGAGGTCAAAGGCCCGGTGGCGGGGCGAGTGGGCGAGGTGCTCACGCCGGCAGCGCTCGATTTCGTCGGCAGCCTCCAGCGCGAGTTCGGGCCGCGTCGCGAGCAGTTGCTGCGGGCACGCGATGAGCGTCAGGGACGCATCGATGCCGGAGAGATGCCGGATTTCCTACCGGCAACCAAGTCGGTTCGTGAGTCTGAGTGGCTCGTTGCGCCGGCGCCGAAGGACTTGCAGGACCGCCGCGTCGAGATCACGGGGCCAACCGATCGCAAGATGCTCATCAACGCCCTCAACTCTGGTGCGCGGGTTTTCATGGCTGACTTCGAGGACGCGAACTCACCGACCTGGTCGAACCTCGTCGAGGGCCAGGTCAACCTGATCGACGCCATTGAGAGGACCCTCACCTTCACAAGCCCGGAGGGCAAGGAATACCGCCTCAACGACAAGGTCGCGACGCTCCTCGTGCGCCCGCGCGGGTGGCATCTCGAAGAACGCCATGTGTTGGTTGGCGGTAAGCCCGTTTCCGGCAGCCTGTTCGATTTCGGCCTCTATTTCTTTCACAACGCAAAGCGCCTGATAGCGAAGGGGTCGGGACCCTACTTCTACCTGCCCAAGCTCGAGAGCCACCTCGAGGCTCGTCTTTGGAATGACGTTTTCAACTTCGCCCAGGATTCGATAGGCCTCCCGCGAAGGACGATCCGCGCCACGGTCCTCATCGAGACGATCCTCGCCGCATTCGAAATGGAGGAGATCCTCTACGAGCTGCGCGACCACTCGAGCGGTCTGAACGCGGGGCGCTGGGATTACATCTTCAGCATCATCAAGAAGTTTCGGAACCGTCCGGATTTCGTGCTGCCCGACCGGGCTCAGGTGACGATGACAGTTCCGTTCATGCGCGCTTACACGCAGCTGCTGGTGAAGACGTGCCATAAGCGGGGCGCGCATGCCATGGGTGGGATGGCCGCGTTCATCCCGTCGCGGCGGGACGCTGAGGTCAACCGCGTCGCGCTGGCGAAGGTCAAAGAGGACAAGGACCGGGAGGTGGGGGATGGGTTCGACGGCACCTGGGTGGCTCATCCCGACCTGGTGCCCACGGCGACGGAAG
>VBFD01000049.1:0-27191 GCA_005883585.1 Chloroflexota bacterium | reverse complement strand
GAAGGTCGTCAACATCGCGACACTGCCCGAGTTTCAGAAGCAGGTGCAGCTGGCGCGACAGTGGTTCCAGGCCGGCTACTACCCCGTCGACCCGCCGGGCGAGCAGGCCACCGCGAACTGGCGCGCGGGCCAATACGCGGTCGAGATCGACGTCGTCCACCGTGACTCCACCGGTCAGCTCAAAGCGACGTACGGCTTCGACTTCATCGCCAAGGGCCTGGGACCGCTGGTGCTCACGACCGGCGGCATCATCGCGACGATGAACAACATCAGCAGCACGTCGAAGCATCCCGAAGCGGCGATGACGCTTCTCGAGGCGCTCAACACCGACGTCGAGGTGTACCGCCTGATCTGCCGCGGCATCGAAGGGACCCACTACGTGGTCACCGACGCCAAGAACGCGGTCGTCGGCTTTCCAAGTGGCGTGACGCCGAGCAACGACCGCTACAACCCGCAGACGTCGTGGATGTTCGGCGACCTCTTCAACGACTTCTACTCGTCCGAGGACACGGTGGGCGCGTGGCCGCTGTCTCTCAAGGACAACCAGACCGCGATTCCCTCGAAGGCGCTTGGCTTCGCCTTCGACCCGACCAACGTCAAAACGGAGCTTGCCCAGGTGCAGAAGGCCCAGCAGCAGTACGGCTATCCACTGATCATGGGCCGGGCCAACCCCAGCTCCGGTTTGAGCAACTACCTCAGCAAGCTGCGCGACGCCGGAGTCGACAAGGTCATCTCCGAGATCCAGCACCAGCTCGACACTTGGAAGGCATCCAAGTAGACCGATTTCTCCTCCTTGGCGGGCGACTGAGATTCGTTCGGTCGCCCGCTTACCATCACCTGGCCCGATGACCGAGCCCAGAGTCTTGACCGTCGATCCTGGTAACCCGCTGCCGCTCTACTACCAGGTCTACGCGTCGCTGCTCGAGCGGATTCAGGGCGGTGAGTTTCCCCCCGGAAGCTATCTGCCCGCGGAGAGACAGCTGACCGAGGACTACGGCGTCAGCCGGATCACCATCATCAAAGCGCTCAACGAGCTGCCTCGCGAGCACCACATCAAGCGGCAACAAGGACGCGGGACCGTGGTGACCCACCCGGCCGATCGTCCGAGCAGCCAGCGACAATCAATCGCCTTCATCTGTCACCAGCTGGATCACCCATACCTCTTTCACGTGCTCATGGGCATCGCCAGCACGGCGGCCGAGAATCAGTACGACCTCCAGGTGATCAGCTCGTACGACACGGACGACGACGAGGCGCTGCACATCAAGGAGGCGATCGCCCGCAGCGTCGCGGGAATCGTCGTCTTTCCGCACCACAGATACCGGAACCAGGCGCTGTACGAGGAGCTGCAGCGGAAGCGGTTTCCACTGGTCATGGTCGACCGCTACTACCCCCTGATCGACACCGACCGCGTCGTCTTCGACGACGAGATCGCCGGCTACGAGCTGACGAGCAGGCTGCTGCAGCGAGGCCGCCGGCGGATCGCCGTCGTCTCGTATTTCGAGGTCGAGGCGACCAGCGTCAACCACCGGCTGAGCGGATACCGCCGGGCGCTGCAGGAGGCCGGTCTTCCATACGACGAGGATCTCCTGTGGCTCGACGTCTACCAATCTTTCCACCGGCCCGACGAGCTTCTGAGCGACGTGTCAGCCCGAGATCGCCTCAGGAAACGCCTATCGCAACTTCAACCGGATGCCCTGCTGACCCTGAACGACGACGTGCTCGAGCGGGTCACCTACGACCTGCTGATCCTGAGCCGCTCGGTGCTTCCCGTCTCCCCGTCGGATCGCAAGCGCTCGCCCTCGATCCACTGGACCGGCGAAATCGCCACCTTCAGCCACAAGCCGCCGACGCCTTACGCACCCTATTACTCACTGGCCGCCGTTCACTCCGGTGAGACGCTCGGCGCCGAGGCGACCAGGCTCTTGATCGCGCGGACGAAGCGCTCCCTCGGCGAGGAGCGACAGGTGATCATGGTCCCGATGACGATCGTCGAGAGCGAGTCGGAAGCGTCGCGGCCGTCAAGGGCCGCTGCTGCGGACGACTCGCCCGTGTGACACCGATCACGGCTACCAGGACCGTCGAGCGGCCCATGTCCCCACCCGCCAGGCTCGCTGTGCGAGCGAGGCGACCTCCCCACAAAGTGCGGAGGGAAGGAGCGCTGCTCCTGATGATGGCCCCCGGCCTGATCGTCCTTTTTGTCTTCGCCTACCTCCCGATGTTCGGCATCATCATCGCCTTCAAGGACTACCGCGCCTACCAGGGAGTCCTGGGCAGCCGCTGGGTCGGCCTCAAGAACTTCTACTACCTCTTTGAGACCGACGACGCGCGGCGGATCGTCTTCAACACCCTCTTCATGAACGCGCTCTTCATCGTCAGCGTCCTGGTGGTGGCGCTCGGCATCGCCCTTCTGCTGAAGGAGGTGCAGGGTTCGAACCGCTGGGTCACGAGGTTCTACCAGTCGACCCTGTTCTTCCCCTATCTCTTTTCGTACGTGATCATCAAACGGTGGCTTCTGGAGCATCGTCTACCTGGCGGGGATGATCGCGATCAACCCCGAGTACTACGAGGCGGCCAGCCTGGACGGAGCCAACGCGTGGCAGAAGATGTGGCACATAACGCTGCCGCTGCTCAAGCCGCTGATCATCATCAACGTGCTGCTCTCGATCGGCAGGATCTTCTACGCAGACTTCGGGCTCTTCTACCAGGTCACGCGCAACGCGCCCGAGCTCTACCCGACCACCGACGTCATCGACACCTACGTCTACCGAACGCTCACGACCATCGGGGACGTCGGCATGGCGTCGGCCGCGGGCACGTTCCAGGCTGTTGTCGGTTTCTTCCTCGTGCTGCTGTCGAACTGGATGGTGCGCCGCACCGAGCCGCAAAGTGCTCTCTTCTAGCCCGACTGCTGCACTCCAGGCTGCGCAGCTGCCACGGGTGCGGCAGGCACGATACCGACGCCCTCGCGCAGGCAATCTCGTAGTGCACGCGTGCCTGGCGCTACTCAGCTTCTTGTTTCTGGTCCCTCTGATCCTGCTCATCTCGGCGTCGCTTTCGTCCGAGACCGACATCAGCACTTACGGCTTCTCGCTGGTACCGCGAACCGTGACGTTCGCCGCCTACCAGTACATCCTCAACGATCCCAGCCAGATCCTCAGCGCCTACGCCGTGACGGTCACGGTGACGCTCGTCGGCACCTTTGCCGGGGTGCTGATCATGGC
The DNA here is from genome assembly GCA_005883585.1 of Chloroflexota bacterium. GTDB lineage: Bacteria > Chloroflexota > Dormibacteria > Dormibacterales > Dormibacteraceae > UBA10449. The sequence goes on along the minus strand of VBFD01000049.1, from coordinate 23,967 downwards.
CATGCTGGCGTATCCGCTATCGCGGACCGACTTCTCATTGCGCCGCCCGCTGTCGTTCGTCGTGTTCTTCACGCTGCTGTTCAGCGGCGGCCTCGTTCCGCTGTACATCCTGGTCACCCACTACCTGCAGATCCAGGATTCGCTCTGGGCCTTGATCCTTCCCTACCTCGTGATGCCCTGGTACGTGCTCCTGCTCAGGGCTTACTTCTCAGCGCTTCCGCGCGAGCTCATCGACGCGGCCAAGGTGGACGGGGCCGGCGAGTGGCGCATCTTCTTCCAGATCGTGGTCCCGCTGTCGCGTCCGGCGCTGGCGACCGTGGCGCTGTTTTGCGCCCTCGCCTACTGGAACGACTGGTACCTCGCACTGCTCTTCATCAACAACCCGGCGCTAGTACCGCTGCAGTACCTGCTCTATCAGATATCGACCAACATCGCCATCCTGCAGACGAGCAGCCAGGCGTTCGGCGTCCAGATCCCCGCTCTCTCGGCGCAGATGGCGATCGCGGTCCTCGCGATCGGTCCCATCACCCTCGCGTTCCTCGCCGTGCAGAAACACTTCGTGAGCGGCATCACGCTCGGCGGGGTCAAGGGTGACTGAGGAGCAGACGAGAACTCTCGAGCTCACAGCCTTCTGCGTGCGCGGTGAGCCGATCTCTCATGCCGAAGCTGTTCGCGCCCATTACGCACCCTTCCGGGCCGGCGATGCGTGGGGCCCGCCTTGGAGCACCACATGATTCCGCGTGCGCGGCCGGGTGCCCGAGTCATGGGCAGGGCAGCGCGTGATCGCCCTTTTCGACCTCGGCTTCGACGGGCCGACGGGATTTACGTGCGAGGCGCTGGCCTGGAAGGACGCCAAGCCATGGCGGGGGGTCGACCCGAAACACCGGTGGCTGCCGATCGATGGCCCTGAAGTCGATTTCTACCTCGAAGCCGCTGCCAATCCACGAGCAACCGATGCCGGCGCGGAGCCCGCGCCGTCGATGATCGCCCTGCGCCACGCGCCCGAGCCCGCGTTCATATTCCGGCACGCGGTGCTCGCAATCGCTGAATCGCCCGAAGCCGGGCTGAATGGTTTCGCCCTCGACCCATCCCATCGAATCACCGCCGTCGGACGCGCCCACATCGACACCGCGTGGGAGTGGCCGATCCGCGAGGCGAAGCGCAAGGTGGCCCGCAGCTGGTCGACGCAGCTCGCGTTGATGGACACGTATCCCGACTACGTCTTCGCCGCCTCCCAGCCCGCCCAGTACGCGTGGATGAAGGAGTCGTATCCGGACGTCTACAGCCGCATCAAGAAGAAGGTGGCCGAGGGCCAGTGGGAGCCGGTCGGAGCGATGTGGGTCGAGGCGGACTGCAACCTTCCGTCCGGCGAGTCGCTGGTGCGCCAGCTCCTGAACGGAAAGCGATTCTTCATGCGGGAGTTCGGGCACGAGACCAAGGTCCTTTGGCTGCCGGACGTGTTCGGCTACCCGGGCAACCTACCGCAGCTCATCTCGGAAGCGGGCTGCGATTTCTTTCTGACCCAGAAGCTGTCCTGGAACGACACCAACAAGCCTGAGCACCACACATTTATATGGGAAGGAATCGACGGGACCCGGATCTTCACGCACTTCCCGCCCGCCGGCACCTACAACGGCACCTTCAGTCCCGAAGACATCGAGCGCAGCATCCACAACTTCAAGGACGGACACAGCTCGGGCAGGTCGCTCTACCTGTTTGGCTGGGGTGACGGAGGCGGGGGCCCGCAGCCTGAGATGATCGAGTCGGCGCACCGGTTGGGTGTGGAGATCGGCCACGCAAGCGATTTCTTCGAGGCGGCCTCGGCTGAGGCGACCGGCCTGGCCACGGTCGCCGGCGAGCTGTACTTCGAGCTGCACCGCGGCACCTACACGTCCCAGGCGAGGACGAAGAGACTGAATCGCCTCGCCCAGCAGGCACTTCGTGAGGCTGAGATGTGGTCGGTGGCGGCCGGCGGTGATTATCCGTCCGGCGAGTTAGAGGGCTTGTGGAAGACGCTGCTCCTCAACCAGTTCCATGACATCCTGCCTGGCTCGAGCATCGATTGGGTGTACGAAGAAACGGAGCGCGACCTGTCACAAGTGGTCGAGACCGCGAACGCGGTCTCCGATCGAGCGACCGCGATCATCGCCGGCGGCGGCGACCGCGTGGCCATCTTCAACTCGACCTCGCACCCGCGGGGTGGAGCGCCGCCATGCGGGTGGGCGGTGGTCGATAAGCCGCCCGAAGTCTCCAGTCGGTCGATGGAAAACGAATTTCTTCGCGTCGAGTGGAACGACGGCGGCCTGCTGACGTCGATCTGGGACAAGAAGCGAGCCGCGAGGTCTTGAGCGGCCCCGGAAACGTGCTCGAGCTTCACGATGACAATCCGCGCCGGTGGGATGCCTGGGATCTCGACATCGAGCATCGCGACTCCTTCGTCACAGTCGCTTTCGACCGCAGATTCGGCGACTCGATCCTCGAACAGAGCATCACCCTCGAGGCGGGCTCGCGCGTGCTGCGCTTCGAGACCACAGCCGACTGGCACGAGCGGCACAAGATGCTCAAGGTCTCATTCCCTGTGACCGTGAGCGCGCGCGAGGCCACCTATGAAGTTCACGTTGACACGCCGCAGGTGGTCGTCGAGGCGATCAAGCGCGCCGAAGATTCGGACGCGGTGATCGTGCGGCTTTACGAGGCTTGGGGTCGCAGCTGCAAGGCCCGGATCCGAACGACGCTGCCGGCGTCGCGTGCCTTCCTGTGCGACCTGCTCGAGCGCGACCGCGAGGAGGTCGCCATGCACGACGGCGTCATCGAGCCGGAGCTGAATCCATTCAAGGTCACGACGTTGAAACTGGTGCCCTGAGCACCTTCATCGCTTTGCGGAGCTGAGTGGCGCGCGCGGTGGCGGTGCGGGCGGTGATCAGTTTCAGAATCACGGCGTACCGCTGGGTCTTGCCCAGTGCGTCGAACGCCTTCGCCGCCCGCGGGCTCGCTGCCAGGGCGGACGCGAGATCGGGCGGGACGGTGGCCTCGCGCTGCGACTCATAGGCGGCAGCCCACCTGCCGTCGACCTTCGCGGCCTCGACCTCAGCGAGGCCGGACGGTCGCATCCTCCCGGCCGCGATCAGCGCCTCGACCTTGGCGACATTGACCCGCGACCAGCGGCTGCGTGGCCGGCGAGGCACGTACTTTTGCAGGTAACAGACCTCGTCGAGAGACTTGCGCTGGCCGGAGATCCATCCGTAGCACAGGCCGACATCGACTGCCTCGTCAGTGGTCAGTGACGGCACGCCCGATCGCGTCTTCGCGATCTTCAGCCACACACCTGCCTGCAGGTCGACATGCGCGCCCAGCCACGCTTCGAATTCCGCGGCGTCTCTGAACGCGATCACGGCCGCTTCGTCGACACGCATTACGCCCTAAAGCGGTTGGCTGGGGGCGGCCATCACCGGTTCGACGATTTCGTCGACCAGCCGTCTAAGCGGCACGCCGATCGGGGCCAGTACCAGGTGGTTGGCTCCCGCGCGGATGAAATCGACGAGCAGGTCGCGAGTGGCCGCGAGATCAACAATGCGAGGTAGGTTCTGCGCTTGCTGGCCGGCACCGACCAGAACCTGGACCGACCGCCGGATCTCCGATGGATCACGGCCGATCGCCGCACAGTGCTCGTCCAGCACAGCGCTCTTGCGGCGGAACTCTTCGACATCGCCGCGCGTGGGGCAGTTCCAGATGTCCGCGCGCTCGGCGACGACTCGCAGCGACAGCTTCTCGCCCGCTGCGCCGATCATGATCGGCGGGTGCGGACGCTGCACCGGCTTCGGTTCGCAGATGGCGCCTTTCAGCTGGTAATACCGGCCGTCGAAATCAAACGGCTCATCCTCCGCCCACATCCGCTTGATGATCGTTAGCGCCTCAGCGAGGGCGCCGATCGCCTCTCGGGTGGGCACCACACCGATTCCATAGGCGTCGTACTCGCGATGCACGATTTGCGATAGGGCCGGATCGCGTTGCTCGCTGCCACCCGCGCCGATGCCGAACTCCAGCCTCCCTCGGGAGATGACGTCGACGGTCGCCGCCATTTTCGCGAGGACTGCGGGAGGCCGGATGCGGTTGCTCGTGACGATGACGCCGAGGCGGAGCCGTTTGGTCTGAGCCGCCAGGGCGGCGAGCAGCGTCCAGGCTTCCAGGGCCGCTCCGTTGGCGGGACCGCGAAGAGGAATGAAGTGGTCCCACAGCCAGGCATGCTCGAAGAGAGGTTCCTCATCGGCTTCGAGCCAGACCTTCAGGATTTCGTCGTACGTGACGTTGGACTGGCTGGTCTTGATGCCGAAGGTAACTCCTCCGCCTGCCACACTCACAGCTCGGGGTACGTCATCGATAGTGTCGAACAGTACCAAGGTCGCCCGGAGCCAGATGATGATTCACGAGCAACGACCCTGCGATGCCGATCGCCAATCACTGTTTCGGGGCCGCGATCCCGAAGTCGCTACGACAACAACAAGGTGATGCCGATGATCAAGAGTGCTGCCGCCAAGAAGCTGAACCCATCGCCTACGATGGGCGCGCCGGCTGATTCTTCAAATGGGTGGAAGAGGGGCCTCTGTGTCGAGGCCCCTCACCGCGTCCTATTCGGTGTTTGCGGCTCCGACCAATACCATGGATCCGGCCAAGCGGCGATCCTCTGCGTTGCGCCGCTCGCCGGTACGGCGATCGTCGACTCTGCGATGCGCGAAACGACGATCGCCGGCGCCCTGCGCGGGCCTCACGCGTCTTTCCACCAGAGCTCTCCGCTCAGCAGCCCTACGATCCAGGCTGGCACGTCTACCCGCTGACCTTCTTTCTTCCACGTTATGCTCCCTCTCGTTTCGAATTTACTGGGATTGCTGAGTCGCAGCCGGGAAAATTCGGGCGAGCTCCAGCGGTATCTCCAGCCCACGATCGGCCAATCGATCCATGATCCGTGGCCGGATGCTGGCCGGGGCAAATCCGCCGACAACTCTGCCCTCGGGGTCCAAACCCGTACGGGTGAACTGGAAGATGTCCTGCATGCTGATGACATCGTCGTCCATGCCCGTGATCTCGCTGATCTTGACTACCTTGCGGCTCCCGTCGCGCATTCGCTCGAGGTGGACCACAACGTTGAACGCGCTCGCGATCTGAGAGCGAATCGCCCTTGGCACCAGGTCATAGCCCGCCATCATCACGAGCGTCTCGATGCGGGCCAAGGCGTCGCGAGGCTTGTTTGCATGGAGCGTGGTCATCGATCCATCGTGGCCGGTGTTCATCGCCTGCAGCATGTCCAACGCCTCGGGCCCTCGGACCTCCCCGACGATCAGGCGATCAGGACGCATGCGCAGGGAGGAGATGACCAGGTCGCGCAAGGCGATCTCCGGCGTCCCATCGGGGCTCGACGGGCGCGACTCGAGCCTCGCCACATGACGCTGCTGCAGCTGCAGCTCGGCCGCGTCTTCGATCGTGACGATGCGCTCGTCGCTTGGTATGTAGCCCGACATCACGTTGAGGAGCGTGGTCTTACCACTGCTCGTGCCGCCGCTTACCAAAATGTTCGCCCTCGCCATCACACATGCCTTGAGGAAGCCAAAGGCGCTCTCGCTGCAGCTCCCGAGCCGGATCAGGTCATGCATGTCGAGCGGCCCGCGGACGAACTTGCGGATGTTGAGTAGAGGGCCGTCGATCGCCACCGGAGGAATCGCCGCGTGAACCCTCGAGCCATCCGGCAAGCGGGCGTCACAGATGGGGTTTTGCGCATCGATCCGGCGGCCGACCGATTCGACGATGAACCTGATCACATCGAGCACCTCTTGCTCGCTGGTGAATGTGACCGGCGTCAGCAGGAGGCGGCCGTTTACCTCGACATAGACATCACGGCCCGCAACCACCATCACCTCGGTTATCTGCGGGTTGGCCACCAGGGCCGCGAGCGGTCCTAGCCGGGCGGCGTACTCGGTTTCCGCGGGATCGAAGGCTGGGGCGCTCATTGCGTGAGGTTCACCGCCGGCGGCCAGGTCCGCAGTGTTGCATCGGCCGTGATCGCCACGTTACCGGTCCCGATGATGCTGGCGGTCCAGGCAATGACGCCGCCCGCGATCGTCGCCTGGTAGGCACTGTTGCCGTTGATCGTGATTGCCGCCGCCGGCAGGTAGAAAACGCCGATGAGGCTCGTGAAGCCGGTGCCGTTGACCTTGTTGCCAGTGCACGCATTGGGCTGCGCGGACTGCTCCGGCCCAGGCTCGTACAGCACGACGCGCTGCAACTGGTAACCACTGAACAGGTAAATGTCTCCAGTGCCGTGCTGGTCCAGGCACCCGCCGCTGGGAATGAAGAACACGACCGCGCCAGGAGTCCACGCTCCAGGACACGCGACAGCGTTGCCGGTGGACGTATCGACGCAGTGCCCTTCGTTGGCAAGGTCACCGCGTGGCGGTGTGGCTGGCGGCGGGTTGGCGTTGGGTAGGCCGGTTGCGAGCGGCAGCCCTTCCTGGTCGGGTGGCGAAGGTTGGCCGGCGGGCCACCCGGCGGCGAACGTGCCGCTGTTGATGGTGACCGTGCCGCCGTTGGCGAAGTTGGTTACGTACGCAAGGCCCGAGCAAGAGCCGTTTTGAGCGATGTAGACGTTGAAGTACTGCGCACCGGGATCGGCGGTCACCGACACCTTGATCACGCCGGAGGCACCAAGGGTCACCGTTTTGCACATCGAGGGTGCACTTTCGCGCAGATAGCATGTCGGCGTCGCCGGCCCGGTGCAGCTCGAGACTCCGTTTGGCTCCCAGCGCACAGCGGTGACCTCGACGGACCACGTGCCAGACAGGTTGTTCGAAGTCGACCCGTTGGGGACCGCCGAGAACGTACCGCTGCAGCTTCCATTCAGATCCCAGAATTGAGGCAGCGCCCGCACGGCGAGGAAGGAGCCGCTGGGAATCGTCCCCGCCACACTCTGCCTGCGGATGGGAATCACTTGCGCTCCCACGGCGACATTCTGCGACACGGTGAAGGTTTGGCCTTCCGCCGAGACCAGCGAGTTCTGGGCCACCGCGCCCGGGAGCGGGTTGACCAAGATCTCTGTCTGGTTGCCGGTGAGGAGGTCCGCCCTGAGGGTTGTGATGTTGGGTTGGCCCGCGGCCGCCATGTTCGGCTCGTCAGGGGGGCGCAGCTCGTTGCTGAGAAATCCGCCCACCTCCGTGATCCCGGCCTGGAAGTCGTAGACACCGCCGCCCAGGAAGTAGCAGCCACTGGGTCTAGGGTCGGCGGCGTACGTTCCAGGTTGTTCCACACTGCCGCTCGTCGAGCTCCATGTCTGGGATGTCGGGTTCAGAACGGGCATCGGATAGTTCGGGTCGGGCATGGTCCAGCCGTTGGTCTGCGCTCCCGTCACCGTCCATGGGCTGGGTGTGGTCAGGGCCGGAGGCGTCCCGCAGATATCGATGACATTGCCATTGATGGATCCGCCCGCGGACGCGCTGTTGTCGAAGACGCTGCCGTTCGACCAGACATCGCCTGTCACGAAAGTCCTGGACGAGCCCTGGAAGGTCAGCGATTGACCTCCATTGCCGCCGCAGCCCGCCGGGGCGAGGGTCTGGATCGCCGCTCCGTTGGTGCCCGCTCTACGGGCAACGGCCGTCGCCACAGCGGAGATGTTGATTGTCTGTCCCGAGCCGAGCACCTGCATGATCGACACCGGTATCGAGTGGGTGACGGTTACCGCAAAGCTGACGCCCGCGATCGCCCTGTTGGTGACGTTGATGCTCAGCTGCTGGCCCCATGGGTCGTTGAAACTGCAGCTGGCGGCGAGCGTTCCAAGCCCTGAGCAAGTTGCCGAGCCATACAGCGCTTCATTGCTCGCGTAGGTTTGCACCGCTATCTGCTCTGCCTGTGAATAGTCGGTGGTGTTCATGTAGTTATAGGCGGCGGCGAGCGCGGCCGCGTCGGCGGCTGCCTGAAGATGGCGGCGATCGAGGTAAGCTCGTCCGCCATCGATGGCCAGACCGACGAATCCGAACAAAACCAGGATCATCAAGGCGACGAGAACGATCGCCTGGCCGCGTTGAGTCGATCTCAAACGATCAGGCACCTCAATATTCCGTCCGGTATACCGCGGCGGCGCTGATGACGATGTTGCCGGCGAACTGCGCGATGAGCGGCGTGATCGGTACGAAGTTGTAGCGAATCGTCACCTGCAGCGGGGCGTGGTTGTAGGCCGGATTGGTAGCGCTGCACGTACCGTTGTCGAAAGCCCACTTCTGTCCGCCGGGGGCATTCTCCAACGTGGGCGACAGCGCTTCGACCGCTGACGGCGGGTTTGGCTCAGTGATGTAGATCCAACCCTGATTCGTCGGTGGTGTCGCTGTGGTGATCGGCCCGTTCGGGCACGGATTGGCGAGATTCACGTCAACTGCATGGATCTTCGCGGCGGTCTCGACATCGCCATTGGTGGGCAGCAGCGCCGAATCGCGGATGGCCACCCGGACCGCCTCGTTTACAGCCTGGTTGAGGGTGATGTACACGTAGATCACCCGACCGAAGTCGACGATCCCGAAAATGAGCAGCAGGAGCAGAGGCGCGACGATGGCGAACTCGACCATCGATTGAGAGCGTTGCCTTCGGGTCAATTTGTTGTTCGGCATCGGCAGGTCAGAAGCCACCAACGACCATGTGCGTGTTGACCGCCATATGTACGGCGTTACCCAGAACGCCCTGCATGAAGCCTGTCGCAAATCCGAAGCTCATGACGATGATCACGTCGACATCCTGACCCCTGAGGCTGTTGTCGGTTGGAGCAGCGGTCAGATCGACGCCTGGCGTGCCCTCGTAACAGATGTAGAGCAACGGCTGGTTGGGGCCTCCCGCCGTGTAAGCGTCATTTGTGTACGGCGGGTTGTAAAGAGAGTTGCCGTCGGATGTGGTGGGACATGTCGTGCCGGAAGGGTTCTGGAGAATTGAAGCCGGCAGCCCAGAGTTCGTCAGAACACCATCGACGGCCGCCTGGATCGCGCTGTCATACAGGAACGGGTTGGTGCCGGACTTGGGATCGAACCAGATCGCCTGCCGCGCTCCTTCACGCGCTGCACCCGCGAGCCCGACGTCGAAATAGAAAACTCGTCCCAGGTCCGTAAGGCCCAGCGCCAGCAACAGCAGCACGACCGCGGCCAGGCCGAATTCGACCGACGATTGGCCGCGCCGCACATCCCCTCGCATCAACGGATCACGCCGCTGTGCATGAGCAGGATCAGGGCGGGACCAAGCAGGATCACCCACAAGGTCGGAAAGATGCACCCGACCATGGGGATCAGCATCTTGAGTGAAGCGCGAGCGCCTCGCTCTTGCGCCGTGATCAGGCGCTTCATCCTGATCTCGTCTGCCTGTATGCCGAGCACTTTGACGAGCCCGGATCCAAGTTGCTCGGACTGGATGACGGCTTGAACGAAACTGTTCAGCTCTTCGACTCCGCAGCGTACCGCCATGTCGCTCAGCGCTTCGAGGCGTGCCTTGCCGAGGCGCACCTCCTGCAGCACCCGTACGAACTCCTCTCCCAGCGCGTGGTCGTACTTCTGCCCCACCTTTTCCATCGCCGCCTCGAAGGTCAAACCCGCCTCTCCGCACACCACGAGCACATCGATCACGTCGGGCAGCACGAACTGGATTTCGTTGCGGCGGCTCCTCACCTTGCGACGGAGCCAGAGCGTGGGCAAGTAGAGTCCGGCGACCGCCCCCACGGCCGCCCCCAGCGCGATGATCACTCGCGATCCGGCGAGCAGACCGATGCTTATTCCCACAATGCACAGAAGACCTGTCATCACGTAGCGGACCGCGATGAAGTCGCTGGTGCTCAGGCCCCCCGGCCGACCCGCGAGATGCAGGTCGACATTGATGCGGTGCCGAGCCTTCTCGGGCATCGTCTGCTCGAGGAGATGCCCGAGTCGCTGAAGGGCCGGGCGTAAGACGCGCTCACCAAACGGGGCCTGCAGCTCCATCTCGACCAGGGAAACCGGCAGCCCGGTCTCGTAGGCGCGCAAGCGGCCTTCGACGAGGTCCGCGTTGCTCGGTGGCACAGGCGTCAGGCTCCACGTCGCGATGAAGGCGCCGCAGGCTGCGATCGCGCCCAAGGCCAGAGCCGCATAAAGGATCGTCACGGTCTAAACCCGGAAATTGACGATGCGTCTGATGAAAACGTTCCCGATCGCGACGGACACGGTAGCGACGGCGAGGAGCTCGATTCCGACCTGGTCACGGAACATGGGTCGAAAGTAGGTCGGTGTGATGAAGTAGAGGATCGCGGCCACGATGACGGGCAAAAGGGTGATCACCCACCCCGACGCACGAGCCTGGGCGGTCATGGCTGAGATCTGGCCCTTTATCTGCACCCGCTGGCGAATCGTGTGCGAGATGCTGTCCAGGACCCGCGCGAGGTTGCCTCCTACAGAGGCCTGGATGTTGATCGCGGTGACGATCAGGTCCAGGTCCTCGCTGCCAGCACGGCGCACCATGTTCGCCAGCGCGCGCTCGGCGCCGCTGCCGATGTTCATCTCCCTGATCACACGCCCAAGCTCATCTCCGATCGGCGCAGCCGTGTTGTGCGCCACGGTTTCCATCGCCTGGGGAACTGGGGTCCGAATCCGAAACGGAGCAGGGAGATGAAGGCGGCGCCGATGAGAAATCCGACCTGGATCATGACGAACTCCGAAGGACGCAGCTTTAGATTCGCTCGGACGAGATGCTCCCCAAGCGTCAGCCCGCCATTGAGCCGGCGGCGCCGGCTCGACCTGTGCGCCAGCGCTTCGAACGGCTGGTTCACGCGCTCACGAAGCGTCGGCGGACGGGCGCCGAAAGAGACGGCGGCTACATTTCCAAGCTCGTCCGACTCGTGGATTCTTTGTGGCAGGGCAAGCGCGATTGCTGCGATGAGTACGCCAGCGGCCGCCAGTGCGGAGAAGAGCACGACGTCCGACATCTCAGCCGGTCGCTCCGGCGGTTGGAAGTGGCTCGAACATCGTTGTCGGCAATGTCTCGCCCCGTTCGGCGAAATGGTCCAGGTGCACGGAGCGGTTGCCGGTCGCTGTGTGGAAGCCCTGGACGTTGCCCTCTTCGTCGACGCCTGTCTGGCGGAACTGAAACAGCTCATGCGTCTGCGTCTCGCCGTTGGTGAGCCCTGTCACCTCACAAACGCTCACGATCTTCCGCGCTCCACCACGCACACGCTGGGTCTGGATGATCACATCGATCGCAGACCCGATCTGCTTCTGAATGGCGCGCGATGGAAGGTCGGTGCCGGCCATCAAGACCATCGCTTCCAGGCGGCTGATCGCGTCTTGAGGACTGTTTGCGTGGACGGTGCTCATCGAGCCTTCGTGACCGGTGTTCATGGCCTGGAGCATGTCAAGGGCCTCGCCGCCTCGGCATTCGCCCACCACGATCCGATCGGGCCGCCGTCGGAGGGGATGTAGCCCGAGATGATGTTGAGCAGCGTCGTCTTGCCCGACGACGTCCCTCCGGAGACAAGGACGCTGAGCCGGCTCCGAACGGCGGCTTCGAGAAAGCGCATCATGTCGGCCGTTGCCGACCCCATCGCCAGCAAATCCGAAGGCCGCAACTTTTCCCGCGAGAACTTCCGAATCGTCATGCATGGGCCTTCGAGGGCGAGCGGCGGCAAGACCACATTCACTCGCGAGCCATCACGCAACCGCGCGTCGCACATGGGTGAGCTCTCGTCGACGCGACGGCCGACAGTGCTCACAACGCGATCGATCACCTGTCGGAGCTGCGCGTCGCTCTCGAAGACCACCGCGCTGAGCATCACGCGCCCGCTGCGCTCGACAAATACCTGCCGCGAGTGATTGATCATGACCTCCGAGATCGCTGGATCCTCGAGCAGGGGTTGAAGCGGGCCCAAGCCAAGCACCTCGTCGAGAAGCGCATCAAGCAGGTGCCCGTAATCGAGCCGAGTCAGCGCGACCGCCGCAGTGCGGATGTACTCGTCGGCCAGGCTTGCGATCAGCCTCCGAACCCCTTCTCTATCACCGATGTCGATTTCGTCAGCGTGCCGCTCGACAAGGAGGGCGTGGATGGCCGCCTTGCTGCCCGCGAACGAGTTGGGCCCACGCCCAGACTTTTGCGCCGACTCATCCGGGGTTGGCGTTGGGGCTGCAACAGCCTCGGGTTGCCGCCCCGGGATGACGCTCAACCCGCGCTCGGCGGCTTCGGGGCGCTTTAGGGCATCGAGTCTTTCTTTGAGCGCCATCAATCGACCTCCCGATTTCTCTTCATCGCCGGCTGAGCCTTCGAACGGCGTCCTGAGCGCTCCGCCTCACTCGTGGGTTGCGATCCGCGAGGCACGCCGTGAGCTGCGGCCCGGGCCGGTAGGCCGGAATCGCCCCGAGCGCTTTGGCAGCCGACATTCGAACCCACCAGTCGCGATGCTCCAGCGCGAGCGTCAATTCAGGTATGGCACCCGATGCTCCAAGCCAGCCAAGCGCCCGGCTGCTGGCCTTACGCGCTCGACGCGATCCGCTCCTGAGCTGCAAGATCAAAGCGGCGGCAGCGGTGCGCCGGCCGCGTAGACCTGCCGCCACCGCAACCGCCGGATGCGCGGCGCGGAGTTGAGACCCGCCGAGCACGGCCTCCAGGTAGAGGTCCGGAGCTGCACGTGCGAGCGCCACGATCAGCGATGGCCTCGGGCCGATTCTCTGGATCGCCATCAGGAGTGCACCAGCGCTGCGCACGCCTCCGATCCTGGCCAGCGCGCGCGCCGCAGCGTCACGCACCGCCGGCGCCTTCGACCACAAGAGTGATGTGAGCCACGGAACCGCCTGTTCCATTCGCATGGCACCGGCTATCCGGGCGCTTCTCGCTCTGACGATGGGGTCACGCGACCCCAGCCCGTCGATCACGGCGTCGGCCGCGCCCGAGCGCTTGATGGCGGAAGCGATCTGCCGAAACGCAAGGCTTTCGTGATCCAGCGGCGCCACCAGCTCGATGAGCAACGCTGAGCTGTTGATCTCGCCGTCTTGCAGGTCGATCTTCAACGTATCGCTCTTGCCGGCGATGACAGCATGGAGGTGACGGCGCACGAGCGCCCGGCGAATCGCGAGCCGGGCTGGCTCGAGCGGGCGAGCTCTGACACCCCGCGTCAGCAATCGCTTTCCACCGCTGCCAGGGCCACACCGTCGATTTGTTGCAACCGACGGCGGCTGTTTCCGTGTTTGCTCTCGAGGATTTCCGCCAGCGCGCGAGCCCCACGAGTGATCTCACTGCGAGGATCCGTGAGGCTGAGGATCGTACCGGTCAGAGCGGCCTCATCCGGCTTCGCGCCATCGAAAGCAACCTCGACGTCGACAGTGCGCTTGAGTGTTCGTTCGACAGCCGTCTTCATGACGGCAGGCTTGGCAGACCGGTTGTTCAGCACGACCGTCAACCGGTCGTCTGGCGTGCCCAGCTTTCGCAAGATGTCTATGGCATCCGCCGCGCTCTTGACCGCAGACAGCTCCGGCGCCGCGACCACGATCACGTGCTGGGTCAGATCCAGTACGGCCAGCGTCGAGTCATCGATGGCGATGCCCAGGTCCACAACGACGTATCGAAAGGTCTTGCGGAGGACCGCGACGGCACGGGCGATGAGATCCGATGTGACCTCGTCCGACTCTTCTGGACGAAGGGCACCGGGCAGGATCATCGGGCCGCCGGCGTGGTAGAGGATGGTGCTCAGGAGCGATTCCTCGAACGCTTCGTTCGGCATGGCCGCCATGCGCGCAAGGCAGCTCGTAGGCACCAGCCCCGCGAGAAGGGCGGCGTGGCTGTAGGGAAAATCTAGGTCGAGCAGAACGACCTGACCCGGGTGGATTCGCGAGAGACATCCGACCAGGTTGAGCGCCAAACATGTGCCACCAGACCCACCCTTTGGTGAGTAGAGGCCGACAACCGTCGCTTCATCCAGGAGCATGCCCCAGGCCGCCTGCACCGCGGTGTCCGCGAAGGTTCGATAACGCTGGTGGGCGAGCCTGCGCAGCTCCTCGAGGAACTCGGTGTCTCGGCCGACGACCGAGGTCATGCTCTGCTTGTCGAGCGCGACCAGCCTGCAGTCAGTTTGAGCAATCACTGACGCTTGCTGCTCACGCCCAAGAACGCAGGACGCTTCGCCGAAGAAATCACCGGGACCGAGCACTGCAACGGTGACAGCGTTCGGCGGCCGCTCGATGATCACTCGGCAGCGGCCGCTCTCTATGAAGAAGATGGTGTCGCCGGGTTCGCCCTGGTAGACGATCGCGCCGCCGGCCTCGATCATGATCTGCCGAACACGACGGGCCAGGTTTCTGATGGTGCTTTCGGCGAGCGTAAAGAAGACCGGCGCCCGCTCCAGAACATCGACGCGCTCGAGCATGGCGTGGTAAGGGGGCCAGCTGCTGTCGGCCTGCTCACGGGCTCGGTTGAACGGCCTGGCGAGACGTTCACCCTTGAGGACCGGTGGTGGATTCCGCGGTCCGATCGCGCGCGAACCTGTTAGCGGGATGTGCGCCCTCATCGCCCGTCACCCCACATCGACTAAGCCCGCTATACCTTCGTGAACGCCCAACGCGAATCTACCTGTATGGGTCCTACGACCGCCGGGGCGGTGGTCGACGGGCAGGTTGCGTCTGGCGTGGGTGGCTTGACGTCGTAGTCCTTGTACGAAAGGAGGACGTATTTCAGGGTGACGTTCGCGAGCAGCCAGTTCAAATACTGGGCGTCGCACTCGGTAAGGATCACGGTGACGCTCGTGGAGACACCGATGGCCTGTCCTTCCTTCGGGCTAGCGGAGGGGGGACCGACGCGAATCACGTGGAGATTGCTGAAGACAGTACGCGTGGCCATATGCGGGTTCGTGGGATTGAAGATGCCGGTGTTGACGGTCGCGATGATGTTGATGTAGTCACCGGGGGTTACGTAGCCGGCGACGCCCTGCTGCTCGCCAGAGGGCAGCGTCATCGCGACATAGCCCTGTGGGATGGGGAGATAGGCGTTGCTGCCGCCTTGAATCTGATCCGGATCGGTCGCGACGATGTTGGCCGTGATCGGCTGGCCCTTGTATATCGGCACTACGGCGGAGTAACCACTGAGATCTCCCAAGCTGACGAAGGCGTGTGGCGGCAACGACGACGCGGTCGTCTGCCCAAGCGCCAGCATGCCGATGTTGATTGGCTCTCGCGCCTGGATGTCGACCGCCGCCACGACCACCGGCACCTGTCGACCCGTCAACCCGCGATTCGCAAAGACGATCCCGAAGGCGAACATGCCTATGAAGGCGAGCAGAGCCATTCCCACCCCAAGCAGAAACAACGGAGTGCGAACCCCGGCAGCGGGCCGCGCGGGAGGGGGAATCGGCAGCGGAAGTGCCACGCCTAACCCCTCGCCGGTGGAAGCGTTGACGCACTCACCCAGCGCTTGCCATCCCAGTACTCGTCGAGATTCATGTCGGCCGGGTCCGAGGTCGGCACAAGCCGCTCCTCGCGACTGAACACCAGCGTGCCGGCTAGCAAGTCATGAAGTGCCTGCTTGCGGGGCGTGAAGGCGGCCATGATCCACCCCACCATGAGGGTCAGATTTGAGAGAACCTTGAGCCAGTAACGGGCGGTCGCCCGCCAGAAACCGATCGGGTCGCCATGCCGGTCGGTGACATATATCCCCAAGGCGTACTTGCCCACCGTGCCCTGCATCGGAGAGCTCTCGAATAGGGCGAAATAGGCCCAGGCGAGGGCAATCGACGCCAGCTCGAAATTGATGACGCCAGAGAGGATGCCGACGACGCTGATTTCGCGGGGGCTCATCATCACGACCCCGATCGCCAGAACACCCTCGACGATGTAGATCAGCATGAAGTCGATGAGATAGGCAGCAAGGCGCTTCCAAAAGCCGGCATAGCGGCGATCGGACACAACAAAGCCCAGCGTCCCCGCCGGCCAGGGTCGGCTCATGTCGACCGGCTCAGCATTCGAGACCGTCGCTGAATCGAGTCACGAGGCACGCCATAGCAATGCGTACCCCACGCCTTCACCCTTTCGGATGCGACAGCACTTGCCGGTGTGCGATCACTTCCCACAATAGGTACCTAAGGTCGGGTTCACGGTAGTGATCGTGAGACGCGGCTTCAAGGGGACTTTTGTACCCATGCGACGAACGCTCGCTTGTTTTCTTACGCGCATCTCGCGGCCGCGAAGGTCGTTGGTACGAAAGACCCATTGAGTGCGCGCCGTTCGGCGGCTAGGGTCGGGAGTGATCGTGCCGGCCCATCGCACGACGGGATTCCCGTTGCACGGACAGAAGGGGGGACCACCTTGCCGGAGGTGGCTCCCCTTCTCCGCACAGAGCATCTGGCCCGATCAGACGATCAGCAACCGAAGCCGCATCGCACTCATGACGGCCTCGGTGCGATTGCTGACGCCGAGCTTGTGGAATATCCGGCTCAGGTGATTGCGAACCGTCTGTGTACTGATCCCCAACAGCCTGCCGATCTGCTTGTTGGACTGGCCGTCTGCGACATGTGCCAAGATGCTCAGCTCGCGCTTTGAAACTGCGGGTCGGCCATTCGCCGCCCGCGCTGTCTCAGGGCCGAAGTTAGTTGCGAGCACGACGACTTTGAGCATCGGCGACTGTTGGTTGGTCGGGTTTTGAGGGTGGCCATCCGCAATGGCCGGCACCCACACATCCAGAAGCACTGAGTCCGGCGTGAGCTGCAGTGTCCGGTCACCAGTGTCCGGACCGTTTTCCGCCTGACTCACGACCCGGAGCTGCGCGTCTGCCGCGAACAGTCTCGCCAGCCGGGCGCGAAGTATGGCCTGGCCATCTTCGAACGCCACCGCCGGAGGAGCGCTACCAGAGTCGACGTCCGCGGCGATCACGGAATCAGCCCGAGTGGCATGACTGCGAACGAACCTCGCGTTCCCGCCGTGGGCGCGTTTCTCCACGAGCCGTACGGGCTTCGAAAACTCAAGCACCAATCCCATCCGCTCCCTTCCCATCCCGGACAATCGCTTAACGGAGGCTGAAGGCTGTCCGAGGAAACCCAACTATGGCCTCACTTGTTCGTCCCGTCAAGAACCACCTTTTGCGGCCCAGAGGGGCCAAGCCGCCGTTGGTACAAAAGTCCCACAAATAAGCGCGCTGAATCGGTCCTTGCTGAAACCTTGAGCGCAAGCAGATCCGCGCCGGAGCGTTAGCCCTCCCAACCGGCACTGCAGGTTCGAGACGCTGCCGGGGCTGGACATTTGCGCGGCGCAGGGGCCGCCAAAAGGGGGACCTGCCGATGCGGGGGCTACTGAAACCTCTGACGCGCTCCGCGCTGCCCGCCGTTCTCGGCGCGCTGCTCCCGTGGTCGGCAATGATGGCCACTACTTCGGCCCAAACGATGATCCCGGCCGAGGATTCGACGAGCCGCCTCCTCGTCCGCTACCACGACGACACTTCCGCAGAAAGGGCCGGACAGATCGAGCGTGGACTGGGGGCAACGCTGGTCCGAACGTTGCCGGACCTCGGTGAGCGGATCCTAGAGGTACGCGACAGTGAGGCCCCCGCTGTTCGCGCCGCATTCGCGCGCATGCCCGACGTCGACTTCGTGGAACCGGACTTCGTCATCCAGCCGCAGGACAACCTGCCCAACGACCCCGCGTTTCCGACGACCTACGCGCTTGGCGGCGGCGCGTGGGGCTGGACCATGACGCACACCACCCAGGCATGGGATATAACCAGAGGAGACCCGTCGGTGGTCGTGGCCGTCCTCGACACCGGGATCAAGACCACCGGTTTGTCTGACTTCGACGGTCAGATCTCGTCGACGTGGAACGTCCTCAATGGCACGACCGATGTAACCAGCGGCGCGGGCAACCATGGAACGTACGTGGCAGGAATCGTCGGCCTTGCTGTGGGTAATGAAGCCGGGAGCGCCGGCTTTTGCCCGAATTGCAAGCTCATGATCGTCCAGGTCGGCACCGACTCGGGCGCTAACATCAGTGACATTGCATCCGGGCTCACATGGGCCACCGACCACGGCGCCAGGGTCGCGAACATGAGCTGGGCCGGCCCGGCCGACTCCACGACACTTCAGAACGCGACCACATATGCGCATGGAAAGGGCGTCGTGATGACCGCCGCCGCGGGCAACTCGAACTGCAACTGCGTGACATATCCCGCGGCTGATCCGTATGTGCTCGGGGTCGCCGGCGTTGACAACTCTGGGAACAAGGCGGCTGACTCGAACTACGGCAGCTGGGTGTCCGTCGCGGCTCCTGAAGGCAACATGACGGCGTGGCCGTCGATCAACGGCGGCCCCGGATATGCACCGGTGGGAGGCACGTCGTCGGCCGCACCGGTCGTCGCCGGCATCGCAGGCCTTCTCTTGTCGGCGAGCCCCAGCCAGACCAACGTACAAGTCGAGCAGACGCTCGAGAAGACCGCGGTTCCGGTGGGCTTCACCACGGCGTACGGACGCGTGGACGCGCTGGCGGCGTTGAACTCGCTCGGCCTCGTGGACCCACAGCCGGCGACCGTTCCGGTGAACACCGGGCCGCCGCAGGTTCTGGTCGAGACTGACGGAGACTGGAACTATCAGCCGCTCGGCGGCGCTCCTCAAATCGGCCAGGTGCTGCTGCGCGGGCAGGGGAGCTGGAGCGGCTCGGCGCCGTTGAGCCTCACGACCGTCCAGTGGGTGCGCTGCGACTCGACGGGGAGCGCGTGCGCCGTTGTGGCCACCGCGGCGAAGTACACGGTGCAGTCGACAGACCCCGGTCACACCTTCTATGTCGCGATCACCGTGACAAACGGACTGGGCTCGAGCAGCCTCGCCTCCGTGCTTTCGGCTCCGGTCGCGGGCTCGAGCGTCACTCCGTCGCCGAATCCTTCGCCGTCGCCGAGTCCTTCACCATCGCCGAGCCCGTCGCCATCGCCGAGCCCGTCGCCATCGCCATCGAGCGTGACGCAGACCTTTTCCGGCTCACTCAACCCAGCCAACCCGGTGCGCACGTTCAGCGTGACCGTGGGATCGGGGCTGGCGGTCGCGCAGCTCTCCTTCACGAAGTGCAGCACTCTGACGCTCGGCCTGTCAACGGGCGCCAGCACATCGGGACCGAGCGTGGTGGTCCTCGACGTGACACTACCGGCCGGCACATACACCTACCGGGTCAGCGCCGGGAAGTGCTCGTTCACGCTGACAGTCACTTACCCCGCGCCCTAGTTCACAAAAGGTGAGGGGCCTCAACTGCGAGGCCCCTCCGATCAGTTTCCCCTTCGCCCTCACCCACCCTGGGTTTAGGGCGAGAAAGCCACCTGGTTGTTGATCGCATCGAAGGCGTCCTTGGCCAGCACCTGCGTCGCCTTGACGTTGCCATACCATGTTGTTCCGCCTACGTTGGACTGGCTGGCGGCGTAACTCAGTATCCCGAGGACAGTGAGGCTGGAGGCACCGCCGAACGCGGACGAGACACTCTCAAAGGCGCCGCTGCAAGTTGCGGTTCCACCGCTACCGTCGATCATCTGGCAGATCTTTGTCAGGTCGATCGTCACGCCGCCGATCGGGGCCGGCGCGCCAATCTTGTTGCCGCCTAGTGCCGGGTCACTGAAGTACACGTCGAGGGCGGTGGCAAGCATCTGCGCTTTGAGCATCGAGTTGCATGTGTTCGCCGCACTTGTGCACTGCGCGGCCTTGATGACGTTGTAGATGGAGCCCGCGACGCCGGTCCCAGACGTCGCGCCCAGCGACGGGCTGGATCCGCACACAGTCGCCGTCAGATCGCTGAACGGGTGGAACTGGTTCAGCCACGTCCGAAGGTTCTGGCAGTTCGCGCCGCTGTTGGTCTGGATGATCCCCTGGCCGTTCTTGTTCTGCCAG
Organism: Chloroflexota bacterium; assembly: GCA_005883585.1. Lineage (GTDB taxonomy): Bacteria > Chloroflexota > Dormibacteria > Dormibacterales > Dormibacteraceae > UBA10449. The sequence goes on along the minus strand of VBFD01000049.1, from coordinate 4,103 downwards.
AAGCCCATTGTCAGGGCACCGGTCTTGGCCGGGCCACACACCTCGATCGTCTGGCTGGCCGACTGGGTCGTTTCGACGATGACCGCTGTATTCGTGAACTTCAGACAGTTGAAGGTCGGAACGTTAACGGTACGCGAGTACGTGTAGGTGGCCGCGGCGAAAGTTGGCGAGTCGGTTGCCATTAACGTCCCCAACGTCGTCGTGACGCTGTTGAAATTGTCGGTCACAGTGATGGTCTTGTTAACCGTTGCGGTCGGCAGACCGGTGAAGTCGGCCGGCGCTGTGCCCGAGGCCGATCCGTCAGGCGTGAAGAACGTGTCCGCATTCCATGAACCGGTCGCCGTGTTGATGCCGCTAGACGGGCTGGGCGCAGACGCGTAGGTGCAGCTGTATGGGAGGTTTACCGAACCCCTGGCCGGCAATGACAAGCCCGTGCCACCGGTTACCGTACAGCTACCGCCGTTATTGGTCGCGTCCGTGATGTTGGCCGTGATCGCCTCCCAGTCGTTAAGGTTGGCCACGGTGATCATGCCGTTCACCTGCCAGTTGCTGTCGGTGAAGCCGGTCTCCTTCACCTTCACCGTGTAATTGAACATGGCCGTGCCGCCACCGATCTGCTCGACTAGCGTCTTGTCGACAGCCTTGGTGATGTTCCAGTTGTAGGTCCGCGTGAACGACGGGGTCGCTGTCTTGCTGACACTCAGGTCCGAGCCCACACAGAGCTTGACCGTTTTGCTGTCCGAACCGGTCGTGGAGGTCGTGTCGGTCATGAAGGTGGCAGTGTTGTCTTGGCTCACACAGGTGCCGGGAGTGCCGGTCACGACATGCGAGTACGTGAACGTCGTCGGACTGGGATCCGTTGAGAAGACCGTACCCAGAAGGCCGCCACCCAATGGATCCGTCACAGTCACGCTGTCGTCGACCTTCGTTTGGGCGAACGAGATGCCGCTGGGGTCACTCGGGAACATGAAGCTGCCGCTGTTGCCTACCAAGGCGTCTCCACTGGGCACCAGGAACTGTGTCGGCCAGGTGACAGCGGCGGTGTTGAACACCGGGGAGGCCGGCAGCGTGGTGAGGCTACAGGCATAAGTGAACGGGGTGCTGCTCGCACCTGGCAGCACCTGAGCGCCACCGCTTGTGACAGTACAGACGGTGCCGTCCGATAGCTGGTCGGTGACGCCACTGATACTCACGGGGTCAGTGTTCGGGTTGGTCACATCGATGGTCCCGGTGACGGTGATACCGGCGTTCGCGCCGGCATCGTGAGTCACAGTGACGGTGTAGAAGAATGTCGCCGTCGCACCGCTCTGCTTCACGACCGTGTTGTCCACTGTCTTGGAAATGTTCCACGTCCAGGTGGTCGTGTACGCACCGGCCGCGTCCTTCGAAACGGTCAGGTCGGCCGCGACGCCAGGCCCGCAGCCGGATGTGCACGGCGCAGCCGCATGCACCTTGAACGCGTCGTACTTGCAGTCGCTGGCCACGACCGGGGAACCGCCCGCCAACGAGCAGACAGCCATGATGTAGACACCACCGGGATTCGTTGTGTCGTTGTATGGCATCAAGCGGATCTCATTGTTCGAGTAGTCATGCGCCGTCTCGGTCGGGGTGTTGCCCGCATACGTGATTACCCCCGCCGCAGTAGAGAACGTGCGGTTCAAGTAGGTGTCATTAGGAGAAGAAAGATTCTTGGCTGACCCGTCATTCGGGTCGGGCTGGCCACCCGGGTCGAGTACTGCAAAGAAGTAGGTACCGTCAGCGAGGGCGCTGGGGCCAGGTCCACCGGTCAGCCAGACGAAGTTCTTGTCGGCATAGATGTTGCAGTTGACGGCGGGAACGGTGTTCACGTTGGGACCGCCATTCAGACAGAGCGTGGTAGTTCCGCCCGGGTTGTCTGCTGCCGGGTTGGTCGACGTGAAAACCGCTCCGCTGGGGGCGGATGCTCCGACGGAGGACGCCGCGAGCAAGGCGACGACTATGGCGGCAATAGCGCCAGTAACACCAACGAACAGCCGCAAGCCGAACCAATCCCTCATCGGGCTCCCTCCCTTCATGGAGCGGCCGGACGCCCCGTGACCCGGCATGCGGCGAACGCCTGCCTAGAAACGGCGGGCGCGCCCTCCTCTCGATCGCGATTCTAGGTGTCGCCCTCGGAGGCCGAAATGGGACTTTCGTACCCAAACCCGCGCCTCGCATGGTCCTAGCGGCGCCCGCGTGGGCTTTGAGTCCTTTACGAAAATTGTGACGCGAGCAGAAGAAGCCTCATCGCTCAGTCCAATTTGGTTGTTGATGGCGTTGAAAGCGTCCTTGGCTAGGCCCGGCGTCGTCTTGCTGTTGCCATATCACGTCGAGCGCCCGCGTTCGACTGAGCGGCGGCGTGGGGAAAGCTTGCCCCATTCAAGGTCCTGACTGAGAATCGAACCTGCCCGTTAGACGATCAGCAAACCAAGCCGCACCGCACTCATGACGGCCTCCGTGCGATTACTGGCTCCGAGTTTGTGAAAGACCCGGCTCAGGTGGTTTCGAACTGTCTGCGCGCTGATTCCCAATAGTTGCGCGATCTGCTTGTTGGACTGGCCGGCCGCGACATGTTTCAAGACGCTCAGCTCCCGCTTCGAAACCTCGGCTCGGAGCCCCAGCGCTCGTGCGATGTCATAGCCGAATGCGGATGCAAGTACGACAACATTGAACACGGGCGACTCGTCATTGGTCTGATTCTCAACGTGGCCATCAGAGCCGGCCGGCACCCAAACATCCACCAGCACAGCGTCCGGGGCGAGCCGCAGTATCCGCTCGACTGTGTCGACACCGATTTCCGCCCGGCTCACGATCCGGAACTGCGCGTCTGCCGCGAACAGCCTTGCCAACCCGGTGCGGACCGGGTCAGCGTCAGCGTTGACGATCAAAGCGGCCGGAGCGGCTTGACCGCCGACAGGCCTTCCAGTCTCATTGAGTGCACGCTCTTTCACAGAGCCCGCAGGCTTCGAAAACTCAAGCGCCAAACGGATCCGCTCCCTTCCCGACTCAGGCAATGCCTTAAATGAGGCCGAATGTCGCCTGTGGAAAACCAACTATGCGGTCACTTGATGGTCACGTCAAGAATCACTTGCTTAACCCTCAACGTGGCTAGGTCTGCATTGGTACAAAAGTCCCACAAATAAGCCGCCCGAATCGGATGTTGCCTAGAGCCGATAGCCGACACAGCCGCCCATTGCCGCACAAAACCGGTGCGAGAAACGGCGATGGATCGAGGAGCGATCACAAGGCTCCGCCATGACATTTGTGCTATTGCCCGCCATTCCGACTGAGGTCACCATCGTTATCGACGCGGACCGGCAGGGGTGCACTCGTGCAGAGGTGGTGGCCCTACTTACAGCTTGGGCAGCTGTCACAAGTTATTGAGGAAGGGCTACATCGGTTCCTTGCGGCGGCATTTGCGGCTGCTTGGGCCTTGGCCATTTGGGAAGGAGAACGACACTTGCTTAATCGATTTGGGCGATCAAATGCCCAGGAACCGAGCCGCCCGCCGGCGACCGCCGGCGGCCGGCGCAGCACCACGCGGCGATTTGTAAGAGGAGCAGGTATGTGTAATAGGAAGGCACTCACGCCATGAGACTGCCAAATGGACGAATCAGAGGGCGTCTGCTGGCGACAGTCCTGGGCCTGAGCCTGGGCATTTCCGGAAGCCTGTTGGTGTTCGCCGTGACAGGCAGTCCGAGCAACTTCGAATCTGCCGACGGTAACATGACGCTGCAGACAAGCGGCAACACCGACTGGAACTGCTTTGTCAACAGCGATGGCTTTGCCCACAATGGCAGCACTCCAAGTGGTTGTCACGTCACAACGGGTGCCACACAGACAAGTGCGGACTCAACATCTGGCGGTGAGATCACGTGGGTCAAAGGGGAGAAGTTCGACACCCTCAACCCATTGCTCGAGAGCAAGAGCACCCCACCCAAGGACGACTTCGTCAACGTTGCTGCCTTCACTGAAACAGCGAGCAACGGAGACATTTACTTCTACGGGGCGCAGATCCGCGCCGTCAACAACGGCAATGCCAGCGGCAACATCGAATTCGATAAGCAGTCAGGTACCGCCACGTC
>VBFD01000061.1:0-3807 GCA_005883585.1 Chloroflexota bacterium | reverse complement strand
CTTCAAGGGCTCATCGAGGGCGTCGCGCATCCGCTCGAGCTGCTGCCGGACCGGGGTCGTGATGTGGACGGGTAGCCGGCTGCCGTCAAGCTTTGTAAGCAGAGCGCCCAGCTTGGCCATCGCGCCGCCATGCGCGGGGATCGAACCGTGGCCGCCCGCACCGCGGAGCGTGACCACCATCTGGCAGCCGCGCTTCTCCGAGACCATGATCGGATAGAACCGGCGACCGCCGATATGAAGCGTCACGCCACCGGACTCACCGATCGCATGCCGGATCCCAGTGAACAGTTCGGGGTGAGCGTCCACCAGCCACCTGGCGCCGGCGATGCCTCCGGCCTCCTCGTCGGCGAGAACGGCCAGGACCAGGTCGCCCGGGGCTCCGCCGCGGGCTTGCGCCCGGATCAGCGCCGCCACCATCATCGCCACGCCGCTCTTCATGTCGAGCGCCCCGCGGCCCCACAGGTAGCCGTCGACGATGTCGCCGCCGAAGGGCCGGTGCCGCCACTCCTGGTTGACTGTCGTGACTACGTCGACATGGCCCTGCAGAAGCAGCGGCGGCGCTTCCCCACGTCCCTTGACGCGCGCGACCAGGTTGGGCCGTCCAGGCTCGCTCTCGTATCGAGCGAAATCGATGTGCGCGTCGCGCAGCAGCCGCTCGATGTGCTCGACCGCGATGCGCTCCTCTCCGGGAGGGTTGGTGGTGTCAAGCCGGATGAGGTCGCGCGCGAGCTCGACCACGAACGGCATCGTCGCCACGGAAATCAGGCTAGCTGATCGAGGTTTGCTCGAGCCGGCGGATGATGGCCGACTTCAGGAGCGGGTGGCGATCGAAACCCGGGTCCGTCTCGCGCACGCGATCGACCTCGGCGCGGATCTCGTTGAGCAGGACCGGTTGCTGCAGGGCCTGCATGGCCTCGTCCGACATTCCGTGCTGCCTCGCACCCAGCAGCTCGCCCATCCCCCGAATCCGCATATCCTCCTCGGCGAGCTTGAATCCGTCATGGATTCGAGTTACCAGGTCGAGGCGCTCGAGGCTTGACTCAGACGGATCGTCCGCCAGCAGCAGACAATGGCTTTCGGCCGAGCCGCGACCGACCCGGCCCCGAAACTGGTGCAGCTGCGCGAGCCCGAAGCGGTCCGCGCCCTCGACCATCATCACGGTGGCGTTGGGCACGTCCACGCCAACCTCGACCACGGCTGTCGCCACCAGGACCTGGATCTCACCCGCCGCGAACCGCCTCATCACATCATCTTTTTCTTTGAGGCGGCCGTGTATCAGGTCCATCGTCAGGTCGGGGAACACATCTTTGCGCAGGCGCTCGAACTCGGCCGTCGCGGACCGGGCGACGACCTTCTCCGATTCCTCGATCAGCGGGCAGATGACGAAGGCCTGGCGGCCCAATTTCACCTGCCTCCTCACGAGCTCGTAGGCGCGCGGGCGTTGGTCGGGGGGCACAACCTCGCTTACCACCGGCTTGCGGCCGGGCGGCAGCTCGTCGATCACCGATACCGACATCTCCCCGAACAAGGCAAGCGCGAGGGTTCGGGGGATGGGCGTCGCCGTCATAGCCAGGAAGTGAGGCCTGCCCTTGCCTTTCGCGCGCAGGAGCTCGCGCTGTCGCGTGCCAAAGCGATGCTGCTCGTCGACCACCGCGAGCCCGAGATCCGCGAACTCGACATCCTCTTCGATGAGGGCGTGCGTGCCCACCACCAACGCGCAGTGGCCGCTCGCCGCCGACGTGCGCACGCGCCGCCTCTCCGCCGCCGTCTGGCTGCTGACGAGAAGCTCGACCGTGAGCGAGGGAAAGCTCTGCTCGAGATAGGAGCGAAACTTGTGGAGGTGCTGCCGCGCCAGGATCTCCGTCGGCGCCATCACCACCGACTGCATGCCGGCGGCGTGCACCATCGCCGCGCAGGCGGCCGCCACCGCGGTCTTGCCAGACCCGACGTCGCCGTTCAGCAGCCGGTTCATCGGTGTCGGTTTGCTCATGTCCTTGAAGGCGTCCCATGTCGCCTTGCGCTGGGCGTTCGTGAGCTCGAAGCCCAGGCCCGACTTGAATGCATCGATCACCTCCTGCCGGTAAGGGATCGGCACCGCGGGTTCGGCCGCCATGCTGGCACGCATGAGCGCGAACGCCGCCTGGAGCTCGAACAGCTCGGCAAACCCCATCCTGCGCCGAGCCTCGTCCGAATCGCTCTGCGTGAGAGGTTTGTGGCCGAGACGCACAGCCGCGGCCAGCGGGAGCAGGTGATGGCGTTCGCGCACCTCCTCAGGCAGCTCGTCCTCCATCCTGTCCGCCAGCGGCAGCGCCGCATCGACCCACGCTGAGAGCTTCTTGGACGTAAGGCCTTTGACCAGGTGGTACCTGGGCATGAGGCCGCCGATGAATTTCGGTGCCGCCGCGTCCCCGCCTTCCAGCTTTTCGTGGTGCGGGTTGCGCATCTCGACACCGTAGCGGGTCGCTCTGACCGTCCCGGCGACGGCGACTCGATCGCCCTTTTCCAGCTGGGAGGCGATCCAGGGTTGGTTGAACCAGACGAGGTTCAGGTCGTCGTCGTTGTCGTCGGCCAGCGTGGCCTGGGTCAGCTTCAGCTTCTTGAATCTGCTGATGTGAGGGGCGATTTTCATGATCGTGCCCGTCACCGTCGCCAGCGTGCCGGGCGTCAGCTCCGCGACGGCCTTGGGATCGCCGAACTCGTCCCAGGCGAAAGGCAGGTGCAGGAGCAGGTCGCGAACGGTGCCGATTCCCAGCGCCGTGAGACGTTTCTGGTCGAGCGGCTTGACTTTGGGCAGGTCCTTGACCGGCGAGTCCAGCGCCAGCCGCGGATTCAGAACGACCATGAAGCCAAAATAGCGAACCTCAAACCCTGGCTACGCTACATTGCGGGGTCGTGGACGAAGGACCCCTGGAGCCGCCGCCCGGCGAAAACGTGGCGGCCGACATCCCGCCCCCGCCCGAAATACCCCAACCGCAAGGCGCGCCTCGCAACCTGATCCTGGTGGTCACGGCGGTCGTGGTCGTGGCCGTCATAGTGGTCGCGGCCATAGGTTATGGCGTCGTCGGCTACGCATTCGCCTCGAGTCGCATCGCCGGCGCCAGGAGCGCCTACAACAACGTGGTTTCGCACCAGAACACCATCACCGAATCCTTCAACACCCTTGACACAAAGATGACCGCGCTCAGCCTCACCACCGCGACCACGGCGGACCTGCAGCAGAATCGGACAGCCTACGCGCAACTGGTGAGCCAGTCGCAATCAGCACAGCCGACGCTGGTCGCCGACGACGCATCTCTGGCCACGGCCCAGGCCCGCCTGAAGCAGAATTCATGGCTGACCCTCATCCGGCGCTCAGACCTGGACCAGACGTCCGCGAAAATCGGACATGAACGCAAAGCGCTCGGCGACGCGAAAACGATCGCGGGGGACCTGGTTCAGCTCGGCACCTTCTACCAGGCTTTCTATGACTCGCTCATCGACCTGGACACCCTGACGACGAAAGCCACGGCTTCGGACTTCGTGGGCGCCGCGGCTTCCATCGGGCCGCTCAAGTCAGACATCACCATGGCGATCCAACTGTCGGGCGCCCCCGGACTGCCCCCGGAGATGAAGCTGTTCCTGACCGACTTCCAGACGCTTGCGACCGATGTAGGCAAGCTCATGAACGCCGTCATCGGCGGCGACACCAACGCCGTCCAGGCCGACGTGAAGGCCGTCGACGCGGACAACACGAAGATCGAGACATACGACTTCAGCAAGATGAGCAGCGCCATCAAGGCTTTCTATCAACCCATGATCGATGCGTTC
>VBFD01000060.1:0-3423 GCA_005883585.1 Chloroflexota bacterium | reverse complement strand
CCCGTTGCTCGCAGGTCCGCCGCCCACAGAGTGCTTCGGATCAGAAGGAGAAGAAGAGGTGGCGCACCTTGTGAATCACCTCGGGGTCGCCGGTCGCCGAACCACCCGGGAACCGGCCGAAGAACGTCAGCACATGGTCTGCCGCGGTGTCGAAGTGGAACAGCGCATCGCACCCCTCGAAGTTGCCCTTCTCCGCTTCCTGTGACCACTTGCCATCCTTGATCGTCGCCCGCCACTTGCCGCCCCAAGGACCTTCGGTTTCGATTCCGTACTGCGCGTCCACGCCTGCCGCTACCTTCTGGTCGACCGTGTACATCCAGAAAATGAACGAGTAAGGCAGGATGAGCCCGGCGGTCGCTTCGTCGATCGTTGCGAGCTTGTTCCCCAGCCCGTACTCGATGTCGTACGGATGGACGCCGTAATCCATGATCTGGAAGGTGCCGTAGAAGCCGGCGGGCACCGGTCCCGCGAAGGGGTGGTACACCATGAAGCCAGTCCACTCTTCGGGCGTGAGCGCGGACAGGATGCCGTCGAGCTTCTCAGCGTCCTTCTTGAAACGCGCCAGGGCCTCCTCGCGCGGCAGCTTGCGGAAGTCGAGCGCATGGTCGTTGAGCGTCTCGCCCATCACGGGCAGGCCGAGGGCTGTGCCCTCCTTGCCGGCTTTGGCCGCGTCCCAGTTCTTGAAGTACCCCTCCATGACGTCGATCATGTGGCCGACCAGGTCGCGGGTCTCCCATCCGGTGCAGCGCGTCATGACGTTCCAGTTCTTCGGGTCGGAGACCAGGCGCGTGAAGTTGGCGCGGTCGCGGCGCATGACGTTCATGACCGTGTCCTTGCCCTCCGCCGACATCGGGTTGACCGGAGCGATTACCGCAGTGCTCATCAGCTCACTTCCCTCCAGAGGTCAAATCCAGACCACCCCTAATCTCGATCAGTGTCCTGCCCCTCGCGCCGCGGTGGTCGGTACGACGATGGGCGGCAGGTTGAACTTGAGGTTTTCGCGCCGCCCTTCGTATTGCGGCGGCAGCTGCAGCGAAGTGCCCAGCGCGTCAGCGGGCTCGTCGACGGTGAAGCCAGGCTGGTCGGTCGCGATCTCGAACAGGACGCCGCCTGGCTCGCGGAAATATATCGAGCGGAAGTACTTGCGCTCTATCACCGGGGTCACGTTCCGGCCAGCCTTGACCAGGACCTCGCGCCAATCGAGCTCGTGGTTGTCGTTGCTCGCGCGCCAGGCGACGTGGTGGACGGTGCCCACGGCCTCTTCGCCAACCGGCGCCTCCGGTGCGTCGAGCACATCGACCACGGAGCTCGGACCGCCGGCGCCGGTCTCGAACCGGGTGCGATTGCCTTCCGTTCCGACTTTGCGGAAGCCCATCGTGTCGGTGAGGAAGTGGGAGGTCGCCTCGTCCGACTCCTCGGTCAGCGTGACCGAATGGAAGCTTCGTATGGCATGGTGCGGATCGACCGGCCCATCTGGCCACGGCTTCCAGCGCTCCTCCGATGCTTCGCCGGCGAGCTCGATCTGGATGCTGTCGAAGTCTTTGAGCACCAGGGTGTCGATACCGAAGCGCGTCGCCCGCGTGAACTCGACGCCAAGCTCGCGAAGCCGACCCGACCAGAACTCGAGCGACCGTCCTGGTATCGCGAACGAAACCACGGTCACCTGCCCGCTCCCCGCCGGCCGCCACGGGAGGTGAGGCCAGCCGAAGAAGGTCATGGCGCTGCCCGGCGTGCCCAGGTAGTCGCCGAAATAGATGTGGTACGTGTCGGGGACGTCGAAGTTGACGGTCTTCTTTATGAACCGAAGCCCGAGGACGCCGACGTAAAAATCGACGTTCTTCTGGACGTCCCCTGTGATGCACGTGACGTGGTGGATTCCCGGCACGTTGGCAGGCACGGCCAATCCATGTTAGGGCTTGCGGTTGAGCTCCGAAGCCTCCTCGTCGACCCGGCTCCAGATCTCACCCGCGAGGGGTTCCGCGAGCTCTTCCTGGATGTGCGCGACCAGGCCGATCGCACGCGCGATGACCGCAAGGCCGCGGCCCACCTGCCATGGGAAGTCGAGCTCGCCCAGGATGGCGCCGATGGCGCCGGTCGCGTTGACCGGCAGGTCGCGGCCGTAAGCCGCGCTCGCCTCCTCGGAGATCAGCTGCATGAGCTCGATGTGGCGCCCGGACAGGCCGTTGTCGGCGGCGATCGCGAACAACCGGGCGGTGCGGGGATCGGCCGGCTTGTGGATGGGATGCCCGAGTCCCGCGATGGGCTGTTTCGCTTTCTGAGAGCGGGCCACGATCTCGCGCGCGAGGTCGCGCGGTTCGGAATCGGGTGTGGCGGACCCAAGCGACTCCTGGAGCGTTCGCGCCGCTTCTTCGATCGAGCCACCGAAACGCGCTCCCATTCCGAGCAGGCCCGCTGCCACCGCGCCCTGCAACGACTCGGGCGCGCCGAAGTAGGTGAGGCGCGCCGCGATGGCGCTCGGGGTGAGGCCGTGCTCCACAAGCGTGACGGCGATCGCGTTGAACACTGCTGATTCTTCTGGCGTCGGCAGCCGGCCTTTCAGCTCGAGGAATGCGAAGTCGCCCAGCGACGTGTTGCCGATGAGCTCGACCAGGTCGTGACCCCGCACGACTATCCGGTCGGTCGTGCTCCAGCCCAGGTCCGACTTCAGCTTCTTACGCTGCTTGCTCACGGCCGTTTCACCGTGAGCTTCGTCTTATAGCCGCTCTCGCCGAAAGTGTGCTCCGGGATGAGGTCCACCTTCGCACGAAAGATCAGCGTGGAGTGAATCGCGTCCTCGATCTCCGCTCGCAGCTTCGCGTCGGCGTCGTGGCCATCGACCACCTCGACCTCGACAGGAACCGGCGGCGTCACGCTCACTTCAGTGGTCTTGCGCACGACGCGCGCGCGACCGGTGACACGCGGCCGGAACCTGCCTACTACGGCGAGGATCGCAGACGGGTAAACGTTGACGCCGCGGACGATGAACATATCGTCGCGCCTCCCGATGACGCGCATCCGGAATGTCGCCCGACCGCATTCGCACGGAGAGCCCTCGATGCGTACGATGTCGCCGCCCAGGAATCGCACGACCGGCATCGCTTCGCGCGTGAGGTGCGTGTAGACGAGCTCGCCAACCGCTCCGGCCTCGATCGTCATCGGCTCACGAGAGTCCGGATCGACGAGCTCAACCCAGACGTGACCGCCTCCGCAGAAATGCATCCCCTGTTGCTGTGGGCACTCTCCAAACAATGACGGCGCCACGTCGCCAATGCCCATGACCTCAGTGACGGTGACGTCGAGCGAATCCTGGATGTGGTCACGGATGGTGGGGATGCCGCCACCAGGCTCGCCGCCGGTGACGATATGCGTGAGCTCCATTCCTTTGGACCCCGCCATCTCCGGCTTGTTCGCAAGGTATTGAGC
>VBFD01000048.1:0-12488 GCA_005883585.1 Chloroflexota bacterium | reverse complement strand
ACTTGACTCCCCCGTCGAGTAGGGCATTGAAATTCTCCGAAAGCGCGCCCATCGTGGTCAGCGCGAGCACCCCGATGACGATGCCGGAGATGGTCAGCGTGCTCCGCAATTTTCGCCGCCAGACGTTCCGAAGGATCTCCATGAGGGCATCGAGAATACCCCAGCCCGGGTTATGTGCAAGTTAACCGCCGGTAACGTCGCTTAAGGGCTGTTGAGGATCGCTGCCACCTTGCCCGTACTTTCCCTAATTAGAATGTGGCGCGCGATGAGAGGTCCTGGTGTCCAGCCTGCTGCTCAGAGGATTCGTCCTCGGATTCGCGGTGGCGGCGACACCAGGTCCGATCTTCTTTCTCTGCCTTAGACGCACCCTCGTCCGCGGCTGGCTCAACGGCCTCGTCTCGGGTCTCGGCGTCGCAACCGCGGACGGTTTCTACGCGGCGGTCGCCGCTTTCGGGATCAGTGTGATCACCACTGCCATCCGGGGAGAGCGGCGCTGGCTCGCCCTCGGTGGCGGCGCGCTTCTGGTCGTGCTCGGCCTTCGCATCGCCCTGGCCAAGCCGAGAACGACGGAGGCGCCATCCGCGACTGGCGGTGGCCTCGCGTTGGCTTATGGATCGACGCTCGGCCTGACCATCACCAACCCGGCGACCATCATCTCCTTCGCCGCGCTGGCCGCGACCCTCAGCGCGGGAATCACCGGCGGGTATCTGCGACCTTCGCTGCTCGTGCTCGGCGTGCTGCTCGGGTCGCTGGCCTGGTGGTGCGTCGTGGCGGCTCTTGGGTCCGGCCTTCCCACGCGGATTACCGCGCGTGCCGTCCGCGTGATCAACACGGCCAGCGGGCTGGCGATCGTCGTGTTGGGCCTGGCGACATTCGCATCCGCCATGCTTTCTTCATAACGTGGGCTACCCGATTCACATCGTCGACGTGTTCACGGAGCGAGCGCTGACCGGCAACCAGCTGGCGGTGGTGCTCGACGCCGGCGACATCCCACCAGACGTCATGCAGCGCGTGGCCCGGGAGATGAACTTCTCCGAGACCACTTTCGTCATGGCGCCATCGCAGCCGGACCACGCCGCTCGCCTCCGCATTTTCACGCCCGGGACCGAGCTGCCATTCGCCGGCCACCCGACCATCGGCACGGCCTGGGTGCTGGCGACGCAAGGCCTTGTGCCCCGCGGAGCCCTCGAGTTCATCCTCGAGGAAGGCGTCGGCCCCGTCGCTGTGCGCGGCGAGCGCACGACCAGTGGCCTGACCTTCTGGATGACCCATCCGCCTCTCACGTTCGGCGAGGTGATGCGCGACCGCGGCCGCCTTGCGGAGAGCATCGGGCTTCAGGAAAGTGACCTGGTGCCTGATGTTCCGCTGCAGGTGGCGAGCACCGGCAACGAGTTCCTGTACATGGCGCTCAAGGATCGGCGGGCCGTGGATTCCGCGGTGTCCGATAAGGCGCGCATGAGGAAGGCCTATGACGGCCGCGAGGCGCTGCCGATCTTCCTCTTCACGGCCGACGGTCCCGACCGGCTTTACAGCCGCATGTTCGCGCCCGACATCATCGGCATCGACGAGGATCCAGCGACCGGATCAGGCAGCGGTCCACTAGGCGCGTTCGCCGTCAGGTATGGGCTTATTCCTACGGCCCATGAGGTCGCGATCACCAGCGAACAAGGAACCAAGATGGGCCGGCAGAGCTTCATCCGGATCAACCTCGAGTACGGCACCGACCTGGAAATCCCGACCCGGATCGAGGTCGGCGGCGGCGTGATGCCGGTTGTGACCGGCACGCTGGTGGGCGCGGGCGGTTGATAGTCGACAGCTACCGATTCCTGCCGCGCAGCTTTCGTCCTCTCTATGAAGGACGGGGGCCATTTCCAGGCGAGGAGGCGCCGGTGTGGGCGCCTTTCGAAAAGCGGCTGCAGGCCTCGCGCATCGCCCTGCTGACATCCGCCGGCCTCTACCTAAAAGCGTCGCAGCCGAAGTTCGATGTCGTGCGTGAGCAGGACAACCCGGAATGGGGAGACCCGTCGTGGCGCTCCATCCCGGCCGGCGCCGATGCCGCCGAAATCGGCGTGGCGCACCTGCACATCAACGACCAGGACATCCTTGCCGATCCGGAGATCGCCCTGCCCGCACGGATGCTCAGCGAGCTGGCGTCAGAAGGCGTGGTCGGCGGCGCGACCGCTGAGCACCTGTCTGTGATGGGCTACCAGGACCGCGGCCTGGAAGACTGGCGGCTGCTGACTTTCCCCGCGCTGGTCGGGGTGCTGCGCGACCGGCAAGCGGACGGCCTGATCCTCGCGCCGGCTTGACCCGACTGCTGCTCGAACGTGCCCGTGCTGGCACGATGGATCGAAGCGGCCGGGATTCCCACGGTTGTCGTCACGATGATGCCGGCGGTGGCGGAGGAGCGGAGGGCTCCGCGAATCGTCGGTGTCGAGTTCCCGTTCGGTCATTCGTTTGGCATGCCGGGCGACAAAGCCATGCAGCGCCGTGTGCTCGAGCTGGCGCTCAGGGTCCTGGCCGGCGCCGCTGCCTCCGGCACTCGTGTCGACATCGACATCGAGTGGCCGGTTCCGCTGCGCGACGCCTATAAGGCCTGGCAGCCGAAGGAGGCCAGCCCGATCGTGAAGAAGCTCCTCGCTACTTGGGGTCGAGCTTGATCGACGCCGAGTTGATGCAGTAGCGGAGGCCGGTCGGGTCGGGCCCGTCATCGAAGACGTGGCCCAGGTGGCCGCCGCAGTTGGCGCAGGTGACCTCGGTGCGCTCCATGAACAGGCTGCGGTCGACATGCTCCTCGACCGGGGCGCCTTCCGCGGGCGCGTAGAAGCTCGGCCAGCCGCAGTGAGCGTCGAACTTGGTCTCCGACTCGAACAGCTTGGCGCCGCAGCCCGCGCACAGGTAGGCGCCGGCGACCCTGGTGTCCCAGTACTCGCCCGTGAACGGCCGCTCGGTGCCCTTCTCGCGGAGGACATGGAACTGCATGGGGGTCAATTCACTCTTCCAGTCGGTATCGGTCTTCTTCATCTCGCCTCTAGTATTGCCGCTCGGGATCGGCCCCAAACCGAAAGATGAGCACCCCTCAGAGCTTCCTTCTATTTCTGATCGTCCTGGGTGGCGCCGCCACCATGCTGCGCCTCGTCTCGCGCACCACGCCGACGGTCCCGTATGCGGTGCTCCTGGCCATCGGCGGCATCCTGATCGGTTTGATCCCCGGCGTCCGGCTTCCCATTCTGGGCCCGGACCTGATCCTCTTGGCCTTCGTGCCGGGACTGGTCTTCGAAGCCTCGCTCACGCTCGACCTCGATGAGGTATGGCGCCGGGTGGTGCCGATCAGCCTGCTGGCGACGCTCGGCGTGTTCTTGACCGTGATCGTGATCGGCGTGCTCGCACATTTCGGCCTTGGCCTCGACTGGGCGAGCGGCATCCTGCTTGGTTCCATTGTCGCGGCCACCGATCCGATCGCCGTCGTGAACTTGCTTCGCCAGGTTGGCGCTCCCGCCGGGCTGAAAGCGATCCTCGAGGGCGAGAGCCTCTTTAACGACGGAACCGGCTTTGCGGTTTTCTCCGCCGTGCTCGGAACCATCATGAGCGGCCATCCTTCGGCGTTGGATGCCGGCTTGCGCTTCCTGTTGGTGGCGGGCGCAGGGACGGCCATCGGCCTTGGAGTGGGAGCCGTCGGGGTGCTTCTTCTCCGTTTCGTGCGTGAGGCGGAGCTCGAGATCATGATCACGCTTGTCGTCGCGTATGGCGCTTACCTGGCGGCCGACGTGGTCCATGCGTCCGGGGTGGTTTCGGTCGTGGCCGCCGGCATCGTGGTTGCGCGATATGGAGACCAGACAGGACGTCTCAAGGGCACCCAGCTCATCGGATTCTGGAACCTGCTCGCCTTCGTCCTGAACGCGATCCTCTTCTTGATGGTTGGAGTCGCGCTGCCGACTACTCGCCTTCTGTCGGTGGCGGGCTTGGCGCTGGGCGCTTACGTGATCATGTTTGCAGCCCGAGCCATTCCGGTTTACGGACTCCTCGGCCTCGCCGACATTCGCGGCTCGTCAATCCCGTGGCGGTGGCGGCACATGACGTTCTGGGGCGGCATGCGAGGGGCCCTCTCCGTTGCGCTGGCCCTTTCGGTGGCCTCGAACCCGGGCGTCAACCCACGGGTATCGGTTATCGCGTACGGGATGGTCGTGCTCTCTCTTCTCATCCAGGGCGGGCTGCTGTTGCCCGTCGCCGACCTGCTAGGTCTCCGACACGTAGCCCCGCCGGCTGAGGTTGAATGACGCAGGCGTCGCTGGGATACTTGTCGACGTGGTAGCGCCGGGCAGACATGTCCAGAGCCGGCTGAAAAAAGAGCTCGTGATCTGGCTGGTGACCGCCGGCGTCGATCGCCATCCGCAGGCCGTGCCCGTCTGGTTCTTGTGGGATGGCAAGTCTTTTCTGATCTACGCACAGCCGGGCGTCAAGGTCCGGCACGTGAAAGCCAACCCCTATGTCGAGCTTCACCTCAACAGCGACGAAGTTGGCGACGACCTCGTCCGCGTATCGGGGTACGCGACGATTCCCAAGTCGCAGCCGCCTGCCCACCGCGAGCCGGCCTACATGCGCAAGTACCGAAGGCACATCGAGGGCCTGGGAATGACCGGAGAGACCTTCGCGGAGCAGTACCCCTATCCGATCCGCGTCCGGCGGCTCCGCTTTCGCTAGCCTGTCGATATGAGGCAACCACTGCGTTTCGGGCTCAAGCATTCAGGCCAGGACACCACGATCGAGTCCTTGCGCACGGTCTGGCGCATTGCCGAGGAAGGCGGCTTCGATCACGTCTGGGATTTCGACCACCTCGCATCGATAGGTGGCGGTGGCCCGGACCGGCCAATCTACGAGGGCTGGACCCTGCAGGCCGCGATGGCCCAGGCGACCAAACGAGTGCGGATCGGTTGCCTGGTGACGGGCAACACGTATCGCCACCCGGTTCTCCTCGCCAAGATGGCGATGACCGTCGACCACCTGTCCGGCGGCCGGCTCGAGTTTGGGATCGGGGCGGCCTGGGCGGAGATCGAGCACGAGATGTACGGGATCGAAGGCCTCGACCATCGCGTCGGGATGCTGAGCGAGTCGTTGCGCATCATCAAATCGCTATGGACGGAGGAGCGAACCAACTTCGACGGCCGCTATTACCACCTCAAGGACGCGATCGCGAACCCCAAACCGATCCAGAAGCCTTACCCGCCGATATGGATCGGCGCCTCGGGCGCAACCACGCTCCGGCTGGTCGCGAGGCACGCCGATGTTTGGAACATCTCCGGTGGAGACCCTGACAACGTGCGGGAGCTTACGGCGAAGCTCGAAGAGGCATGCGGTGCTGTCGGCCGGGACCCGTCCGAGATCCGACGGTCCCTGCAGTTCGGTTGGGACGGCGAGGATCGCAATCAGCTCATCGACCTGAGCGGACAGTTGCTCGAGCTGGGTGTCACGGAGCAGGTCATCTATCTTCGTGGCGCGGAGCCCGCAGGGCTGGCAGCAAAGGTTGGCGAGACGCTGCCCGACCTGCGCAAACTGGATCGCGCGGGAGCGCGACAATAACTGCGCCTCCCCATCAATGGGGAGGTGGCGCGAAGCGCCGGTGGGGAGATCCGGATTGATTAGGAGGGCAGCCATGGCCGACAGCGTCTACCGGGTGACCGAGCTGGTCGGGACCAGCAGCACGTCATGGGAGGCGGCCGCCAAAAGCGCAATCGAGACCGCCGCCAAGTCGCTCCGCGACCTGCGCGTCGCCGAGGTCGTGCGACAGGACGTGACCATCGAAGACGGCAAGGTAGGCAGCTACCGCGTCAGGCTGAACGTCTCCTTCAAGTACGAGGGCTCAACAGCCAAGAGCTAGCCGCCGCCAAGAAGCTGGAAGACGAGGCCGGCCTCTCGCGGACCGGCCTCGCCCCTTTTACGGAGCGGTGGCCGCCTGTACCGAACAACCCGCGGCCTTCATCTCTTCCAGCGCCTGCAGCCCGGTCTCCTCATTGACCGCCGCGGTCAGGTTGACCAGCACCCGGACCTGGAAGTCGTGCTTGCGAGCGTCGAGCGCGGTGGCGCGGACGCAGTAGTCGGTGGCGAGCCCGCAGATGTCCATGTGGTCGACGCGCGCCTCCCTCAGGACGTCGAGGAGCGGATGGCCACGCGGGTCCAGCCCCTCGAAGCCGGAGTAGGCCGGAGCGTGGCGGCCTTTGTCGACGACGGCCGATATGAGCTTTTCGCGGACCAGGTTGAAGATGGGCGGGCAGAGGGCAGCGCCGGGCGTGCCGATGACGCAGTGGGGCGGCCAGGTGTTGACGAAGTCGGGATGGTCGGAGAAGTGCCCGGCGGGGTCCTCGTGGTAGTCGCGGGTGGCGACCACGAAGTTGTATTCCTGCTTGAAGTGGCGAAGGTGCCTCGAGACCATCGCGGCCACCTGCATGCCGCCTTTGATCGGTAGGGCACCACCCTCCACGAAGTCGTTCTGGATGTCGACGACCAGAAGAGCGTTCCTCATGGCCACATGATCGTAGGGGACGGGCTCCCTTCCTGTAGCTATCTTTGGCCGTGAATGTCGGCGTGGCGGAACGGCAGACGCGCCGGACTTAGGATCCGGTGCCCGAAAGGGCGTGGAGGTTCAAATCCTCTCGCCGACACCAGGCCTCCCCACGGCCTGGGGAGGCTCGGCCGGGCCTTGTGACCCGCCGTAGAAGAGCGGCTGCCGCGTTTTGTGGCTAAAGTTCAAGTTTCGATGGCATCCGAGCGCCGGAGCCGGAACGGCTCCAGGCCCAAACCCGAACCGCATAAGAACGGTCTCCAGGTCGGCGGCTATCGCGTTTTGCGCGAGCTCGAGACCGACAGCCTCGGGGTGATCTACGAGGCTGAGCATCCGCGCATGCACAGGAGGGTTGCGCTGCGCACCATCGAGCCGGCTGTCGCCCGCGATGTGAGCTTTTCGCGGCGATTCCTGCTCGAGCTCCGCTCTTACGTCGCCCTGGAGCATCCGGCCATCCCGCGCCTCTACGAGCTCGCATACGCGGGTGACAGCCCTTACCTGGTGACGGAGATGATCCCGGGCAAGACGCTTGATGAGGTGCTTGGTTCAGGGGTCCGCTATGACGCGCTCGGCGTGATTGGTTTGCTGCGGCCGATCGCGAGCGCCCTCGACTACGCCCACTCGCGCGCGACCGTCCACCGCGACGTCAAGCCGGCGAACATCCTGCTAGCGAACGACGGCCGCACGATGCTGACGGGGTTCGGGCTGGGCACCGTCGCGTCTTTCAACACTGGCCCCGGCGCGGGCGGCCCGGTGGCGCCCGACTACGTGGCGCCCGAACGACTCGTCGGCCGAGAGGTCGACGGACGAGCTGACGTCTACTCCATGGCGGCGGTCATCTTCGAGGCGGTGACTGGTCGCCGTCCCTTCTCATCGAAGAGCTGGATCGAAACGTTGAGCCGGCGGTTATACGAACCGCCGCCGACTGTCCACGACGTCGCGCCGGATCTCTCACCTCGTTTCGCTGCCGTCCTGCAGCAGGCGATGGATCGCGACCCGAATCGGCGGCCGCCGACGGCCGGCGTTTTGCTCGACCACCTCGAGGACGCCCTCGTTCACCCGCACGCCAAACCCGATCCCGACGGTGGGTGGCTGCAGCCGGCGATGCACCGTGGCAGCATCGGACTCAGTGCTGTGCTTGTACTCCTGGTCGGCGCGGCCGAGGCGGCATGGCTGCTGGATGGGGCTGGGCTGTCGCTCCTGGTGAAATTCACGCACACGGTTTTCGGGCTGCACTAAGCGCAGGGTCGGGTTCTAAAGTGCGGCCCTTCCGTCGATGATGATCACGCTGTTGCACGTGAACAGCCGGTCGAGGATGAACCCGACGCTGATGTTCGAAGGATCCTGACCGACGGCAGTCCCGACCTGCGACATGATCTGCTCGGCGGGGATATTGATCCCGAACGCGCTGGCGCCGACCGCCATCACTTGCAGCGTCGTCCCGTGTTTCGCCAGGATCACAGTGCCGTTCCAGCTCGCGCCATTGAACGTTCCGTTGCCGGTGATGATCGCGCCCGCGAGCAGATTGCCCGAGATGGTCAGGTTGAGGTTCGAGACCCCGGAGACCTGGATGTTGCCCGCCAGATCCTGCGACGCCAGGCCTCGACGGATGGCGCCGTTCTGATTGAGGTCGGCGCTGGTGCACGGCTCTAGGGCGGCCACGCTGACGAAAGGAGTCTCGCCGTCCGCGCCGAGACCGCTCACTCCGATGACGTAGATCATGTAGATGCCCGCCGGCCCGTTGTTGACCACGACGACGATCGGTGACGCGCCAGTCCCGCTGTACATCTGCCCGTCGGGCGCCTTCACCTGCAGCTTCATCGCGCTGCCGGGATAGCCCAGCGCGGCCTTGACGAGGCCGCCGCCCGCAAAGCTGTAACTCGTCTGCTGCTGCTCTCCATTGTGAAGCGGCGGTCCGATGTAGTCCTGCTCTGTGCCCGGCGTGGTGCCCTGCGCAGATGCGTCGGATGCGGCGAGCTCTGCGCCGAATGGATCATCGGGGTCGGGTTGGATCGGCCCTGCCGGGCCGACGTTACCTTGGGCGTCAGCCGTCGCCTGCTGCGGCGCGACGAGGTGCACGGTGTTCTTGCCGACGAAATCGAGCTGGCCTTCGAAAAGCTTCACCACCATGGTGCCGTCGGCCTTGATGTAGACCTCGAACTTGGTGCCGCGGACGGTCGCGGTTGCCGACTGTCCCGAGACCTTGTAGGTCGCGCCGCCCACGAGGTGCTGCACGTTGGTGAATGTGCGCCCGACCTTCTGCGCGATGGAAACATCGTGAAGGTTGCCGTCCTTGGCGAAGTGCGCGGACGTGAGCGTCATCTCGGTGTTGCTTGCGAGCCGGGTCAAGGTGCCGTCTGGCAGTTGAATCGCTGCGCGCCCTTTGCCGTCGGTCTTGACGCCGTCGCCGGGCTGGACTGTCGCGCCCGTGGTCGCTGCCGCGTAAGCGCCTCCGTTGTGGGCGACCGATGTGACGGGAAGGAACACATTCAAGGTCGCAACTGCGTTCGTGGCCGCCGATGCCGAGGTGTTCAGCCAGAACGCCGCGCCCGCCACGAGCACCACGATGACGACCAGCACGACGATCCAGCGCAAGCCGCGACGGCGCCGAGGAACTGGTTTTGCGGCCACCGCGGACATGGCCGGAAAAGATAGCGCCTAGCGCCCCGAACCGAGCCGCTTTAGCGGTGTCCCTCGATCACCATCATGCCGCCGCCGGGGCCTTTGCACGAGTACACGCGGTCGACGATGAAATCGATCGAGACGCCCGACTGTCCGGTGGCCTGCGGGAGGCGTGACACGATCTGGGTCGTGATGTTGACCCCTCGGACGGTCAGCTGTGTCAGCACCAGGCCGAGGTTCGGGGTCGCCGCGTAGAAGTCGATCGTCCACGAGACCGGCGTGCCGCCGAGGTCCGACGAGTAGAAGATCCGCGCTGAGGTGGGGGACGTCCCCCGCACTTCGAGTGTGATGCTGCCGGGGGCGCCGGACTGCGACAGCGCTTGTGTGATCTGGGCGTTGCTCAAGGTTTCGCGGACGACCGTGCCTGTGTCGACATTGCCTTCCACGCAACCGGCGTCGGTGGCGAAAGAGAGCGCGTAGGGTTCGCCTGCGCCCGGAACGTCGAGGCCGCGGACGATCGCCTTGTAGCGACCTGGCGGACCGTTGGGGATCTTGATCACGAGCGGCGACTTGCCCTGCGCCGAATGCGCCCCGCCATTCGGGTCGGTCACAGTCACGCTCATCAAGCTTCCCGGGTAGCAGAACGCGATGCTGAGGTTTCCGCCCGGCGAGTCGTAGTCCTGCTCGGCGGTCTGACCCGTGGCGACGTTGTCGCCGCTGGACGTCTGGGCGGTGCCGGCTGTCGTTCCGGTCGATGTCATCTGGGCGCACTGCACGGCCTGTGCGTAGGGGTCCTGTGTTTCGGGCTGGATCGGCCGGGCGCTGGACAGCTTACCGTTCGCGTCGGCGTCCACCTCCTGGCCCGACGTCAAAGTGATCGTCGTCGCGCCCGCGACTCGCACCGAACCCACGAACACCTTGATCAGGTTGGTCCCGTTGGCTCGGACCAGAATCTCGAACTCAGTGCCACGCACCTCGGCGCTGACCGAGTGGCCGCCGACGTGGTAGCTCGCCCCACCGACAAGATGCTGGACGTTGCTGAGCGTGCGGCCGATCTTCTGCTGCAGGCCGGCGGACTGGAGCGTGCCGTCCTTATTGAGCTGCGCGGTGGTCACAGAGATGGTGGTGTCGGGCGACATCCTGATGAACGACCCGTCCGGAAACTGGATCGCGGCGTGTCCCCCATGTCCGGTGCGCACAGAGTTGCCGGCTGTGAGCGGCTCGCCGGGGATGGCGGTCCGGTACCCGGAGTCATTGCGGCCCACATCGACCGGCGCGCTGAAGACGACCAGAGCCGCAGGCGCCGGAATGCCCGCCTGCGCCTGGACCACTAGGAAGTACCAGCCACCGCCGACGAGAAGAAGGGCAACCACGACGAAAACCCCGAGGCAGCCAAAGCACCCGAGCCCGCATCCGGCACACCCGCCCTTCTTGGCCGGCGGCACAGGCGTGTAGCCGGGAGCGATCGGAGTCGGCGGCGGTTGGATGGCCATCGGCGGCCCCGACTCTAGCTTGTGGCCGTCGAAAAATCGACCACCAAGCGCGCAGGACTTGTGAGCACGAAGGTCCGCATGCAGGCCGCATGATCGAGGCCCAGGCCCCACGAAACGGAGCCTTCGAAGTCCTGGGTCATCCGAGCCTCTTTGATGACGAGGTACTCGGCATGGGTCATGTCCGTCGGCCCGGTGTACGTATTCGCCTCGGTCGCCGAGTGGACGGTGAGGAGAGCGCCGGCGACGCCGCTGAGGGTGATCGTCTGGCCGCTGGCGCCCATCGGAAAGGTCGGGTGGTCCTGGCGCTTCACGGTGTAGGAAGGCACGGGGCCGTCGAACTGGAGCACAAACCGGTCGTACGTGGCCTGCTCGGAGACACGCACGTCGGTCACGTTGGCCACGCCCGTGTGGCCGCCGCTCGAGTCAGAGCAGGCGAAGGCGGGAAGTGTGGTGGTTGGAGGCGTGGGCGGGCTGACCGGCGGCTGAGAGAAACGGGGGCCGGAAGCCACCGAGACAGCCGACGGAGTCGAGGTCGTGTTGGCGGCCGGAGTTGCCGATGGGCCGATCTGGGTACAGCCGACCAGCACCAAGCACATCAGGGCCGCCAGGGTAAGTCGCACCGGCGAATGATATTGTCGAGCCTCCCCCAAGTGGGCGATTAGGCCC
Source organism: Chloroflexota bacterium (assembly GCA_005883585.1). Taxonomy (GTDB): domain Bacteria; phylum Chloroflexota; class Dormibacteria; order Dormibacterales; family Dormibacteraceae; genus UBA10449. The sequence goes on along the minus strand of VBFD01000048.1, from coordinate 1,151 downwards.
GCGCCGAGGTGGCGGAATGGCAGACGCGTCGGTCTCAAAAACCGATGAGGGCAACCTCGTGCGGGTTCGACTCCCGCTCTCGGCACCACCCTGCCGTCGCGGCGCTAGCGTGAGTTCCGGACGAACCGGGCGTGGGTGACGTAGGGCGAGCTGACCAGCTCGACGCACTCGTAGCCGAAAGGGCCCCCATCGAGGTGGTCGAACAGACGCTCACCGGCGCCGAGCAGGATCGGCACGATCGCGATGTGCATCTCGTCGATCAAGCCGGCCTTCAAATACTCCTGGACTGTGGCCGGGCCGCCCACCAGCCTGACGTCCTGGCCGTTTGCCGCCTCGAACGCTCGCGAGAGGGCGGTTTCGATGCCCTCGGTGACGAAATGGAATGTCGTGCCACCCAGCATCGGAATCGAAGCCCGCGGGTGATGGGTGAGCACGAACACCAGATGGTGATATGGCGGGTTGTCACCCCACCAGCCTTTCCACTCGTCGTCCGGCCATTGGCCCCGGGCGGGCCCGAACATGTTGCGGCCGATGATGGTGGCGCCTATGCCGGCGTCACCCCGCGCGAGGAACTGGTCGTCGAGGCCTTCGTCGCCGCCCTCCTCGCCGATCATTCGACGCCCGTACCGGGTCTTGAAGATCCACTCGTGCAGGCGTTCACCACCCACCCCGAGCGGGTTGTCCACGTTCTGGTCTGGTCCGGCGGCGTAGCCGTCGACGGAGATCGTGAGGTTATGGACGCGTAGCTTTGCCATGCTTCACCAGGCTCCTCCGCCCCCGCCCCCGCCGCCGCCGCCTGAGAAACCTCCTCCTCCGAATCCGCCGGCCGAGCCCCCGCTCGGAGTAAACGCTATCGCGCTCGAGATGCTGCTGTTCATCGACTGCAGGCTCCCCGCCAGGAGTCCGGCCTGGAACGGGCCCGGACCCACGTACCAGTTGTTGTTGGCGCTGGTGTCGATGCCTTCGAATGCTTTCGCCCACAGCGTGACCGTGCCGAACACGATCGCGTAGGGGAGAAGCTGAGTGAAGATATCGGCCTTCGCCGCGAACTGCTGCCGATATTTCTCCGCGGTCGCCATGTACAGACGGAAGCCCAGCGTGTGCTCCAACAGATCGCGTCCGGCGGGGGTGCGCTGAGTCATGAACGGGAA
>VBFD01000047.1:0-17974 GCA_005883585.1 Chloroflexota bacterium | reverse complement strand
CCGTTGCGACTGATGCGGGTCAGGCCGGCCGCGTGCCGGTCGCCATCACCTTTGTGATTCCCGTCGCCGTTGCCGTTGCCGTTGCGGCCGCCTGAGACCAGCGTCGTGAGCAGCACGATCCCGGTGCCCAGGTAGTACTTGATGGCATAGGTGAAGAAGATCGCGCCTAGAAACAGCCCGGTGAATGCCAATCCATACGCAAAGGTGTCGGCTCCCGACATGGCCTTCGATCGCACCACCAGGTCGACGAACCCACGCACGAGCGCCGCGATGGGGATGATGGCGATGGCGATCGCGAAGATGACGATCGCGTTGAGCACGACCGACCAGAGCAGCTGTCCGCGGTCGGGCCGAGCCCCTGGCGAGCTCGGCCCAGGGCCTTTTGGATCTTGGTCAGCCGCGGGCATGCCGGGAGCCTTTCGGTTGCTCGAGGATCACGGTCGTCCGGACGAGCCGAACAGCAGCCCGGCAGACGCCAGGCCACCCGGTGACCTCCCGTGACGCGATCAAGCAGTGCAAGACGTTTAGAAGACGAACGCATCATTAGCACGGTGGGATCAGGTCAAGCAAGTACCCCTTGGTATTCCCAGAGCGACGTAGTCGCTTTGTCGCCGAAATCGTGCAATGACCGACCAAACCCGCGCTGGGTTCTCTGCCAGACTTTTCGGTCGAGGCGTTCGCCTGGACCCTCAGAAAGGATCGGAGACCGGGGCCGACGTCAATTACATAGAACCTCACCCCCCGCAGCCAAGCTCGGTGCCGGTGTCGAGAAATCGCCCGGCCCGAGCCTTTTTTATGCCTTTGTTGGTTCGTTCGCCCCGCGCGTCGTGGCCCACGCCGCGAGCGCTTCTTGCCATGGCCTCAGCGCCTGGGTGCGAGACGATTCGAGGCAGCCGTTGCGCGGGCGCGGCGCGGGTGCACTCAGCTCCGAGCTCGAGACGGCGTCGACCTCACCGGCGACTTGAAATTCAGCCAAAGTCGCGCGCGCCAGCTCGTTCCATGTCGAGCAGCCGGCGCTGACGACATGGACCACGCCGTCCATGTCCGCTGACGCGAGCGCGATCGCCGCGGCCGCCAGGTCCGCCGCATAGGTGGGATTGACGGTCTGGTCGGAAACCACCCGCAGCCGCTCGCCTGCTCGCGCGCGTTCGAGAATGCGCTCAGGAAAGTTGTGGCGCTGCAGGCTTCCGTCGCCGCCGAACAAGGCCGCGGTCCGGATGATCAGCGCGCGCGGCATCACCATCGACATGAGCTTCTCGCCCTCCAGCTTCGATTTCCCGTAGACCCCCAGCGGCCCGACCTCGTCCTTCTCTAGGTAAGGACGGTCGAGTGCGCCGTCGAAAACGAAATTGGTCGAGAAGTGGATGAGGCGCACCTCGTACTGCGCGCACGCCAGACCGACGTTGAAGGCCCCCTGCGCGTTGACCTGGTATGCGGCTTCCTCCTCGCCTTCTGCGCCGTCGACCGCGTTATAGGCGGCGCAGTTGAAAACGAGTTCGGGTTGGAAGTGGGACAGCGCCCCGTTCATCGCCGTGAGGTCGGTGACCGAAAGCTGTATGCGTGTGAGGCCGACTGAATCCGGAAGCAGCTTCATGATCTCGGAACCCAGCAAGCCCCCAGCCCCGAGCACCAACGCCTTCACGACTCGGAATTAGAGCAGGTCGCCCTCTAGGTTCTCTTGATCGTGGTTGGCACTCATGATTTCGTCGGTGATGCGCAAGAGATGTTTCCACACCGGTGAGGGGTCGTCGCGCATGAACGCGATCTGATGCTCGACGAGCGGCTGCGGAACCAATGGCCGGAACGCAACACCTGTCACCGTGCCGGCCGACGCTCGCCAGCTGCCGGCAATGGTGACGGCCAAGGAGCCATTAGTGGTCAGCGCCTCGAGCGCCTGGTCCACCGGCTCCTCAGCGACGATGTTCGGCTCCTCGCCGGTGTGCCGCGCCAGCCACTGGCGGAACGAGGCCGAGAGCTCGGGATTCCACGACCGTGGCCACAGGATCATCTGAACGCCGCGGAGGGAGCTGGCCGGAACACTCTCCAACCGCGCCAGAGGATGACCCGTCGGTAGCGCGAGCATGAGCGCCCTGCGCCCGATCGACTTCACAGCAACGTCCGGTGGAATGGGCATGGGCACGATGAAAGCGGCATCGACAGCGCCGTTCACGAGGTTCTCGAGATTTGACCTGGCCGGAGCCACGCTCGTCTCGACCGCGACATCGGGGTAGCGCCGCCTGAACTCGGCGACGATCTTGCCCTGTGCGCCGATATCACCATGGAGGAGGTAGGCCACCCGCAGGGTGCCAGCGCGTCCGGCCACGTTGTCGGCCAGCTCGCGAAGGGCGCGATCTTCGACGGAAATGAGGCTTGTCGCGTAAGGCAGGAGGATCTCGCCCGCCGGCGTCAGCCGCACCTCTCGTGCGCTCCGCGTCAGCAGCTGCACTCCCAGCTCCCGTTCGAGGGCCTGGATCCGCTGTGTCAGCGCGGGCTGCGTGATCTTGAGCGCCGCCGCGGCTTTGCCAAAATGGCGAGCGTTCGCGACGTGTAGAAACGCCCTGAGCTGGCGGAGCTCCATGTCAGGCCTTTTCGTTATCCATCGATGATGTGTACATAGTATCCGAATCTCTGCAATACTGTCAGGCGGCGAGACCAAAATCACATTGAGCGATAGACTGCTGAACACGGCTGAGGCAGCGCGGATGCTGCGAGTGAGTCAAGCCTCCGTCCGGAGGTGGAGCGACAGCGGGCTCCTCGAGGCACGGCGGGTTGGGCGCAGGCGAGAGCGGCGCTTCACCCAACGCGACCTCGAGAACTTCCTCAAACCTGGAAGCTCTGCCCGATCCCCAAGCGCTACCGCGCTCGAGCGCGATGTGTTCGTAGGCGGCACGCACGTCCCCGTTCACAGCCACCTGGCCACTTTTTACGCCAGCGACGAGGCCCGCCTGCGCTTGACCCTCCCGTTCTTGCGAGACGGACTCCTGCTCGGGGAGCCTTGCTTCCTTGCCGCGGAGGGCGCGTTAAAGGAGGCGTACCTCGAGGCTCTCCGGCGCGAGCCGCGAATCGACATCGATGCAGCAATCCGCGCTGGGTCGTTCCGCATCGTCGCCGGGCCCTGCACCGACGTCGAGGGCGCTCTCGCGTTCTGGAGCCAAGCCATGTCAGAGGTGCTTGCCGCCGGCCCGACGTTGATCCGGGTTGTCGGAGAGATGGCCTCCGAGCGCACAGTCTTCCCGACCGACGACGAGATGATCAAGTACGAGGTCGCGTACAACCTGATCGCAAAGCGATTCCCGACTGTGACCATGTGTCAGTACGACGTCCGTATGTTTGGCGGGGAGACGATCTTTGGTGCGCTGCGTGCCCACACGGACCTGTTCGAGCTGGGACTGGCGAGCTTTCTGATTTGATGAGCGATAAGCTCCTCAACACCGCAGAGGCGGCACGGTTTCTCCGGGTGAGCCAGGCCTCGGTCAGGCGATGGAGCGACAGCGGGTTGCTGGAGGCTCGGCGCATTGGCCGCCGGAAGGAACGTCGATTCAGGGAAGCGGACCTGACCATTTTCCTGTCGCAGGGAAACTCCTCCCCCGCTCCGCGCCGCGCCAGTGCTCCCGACGGGGTGGTTATCGGCGGGACATCCGTCCCCGTGCACAGCCACCTCGCGACCTTTTACATCAGCGACCTGGCGCGCCTGCGGCTGACGATCCCGTTCTTCCGTGAAGGCCTGTTGATCGGCCAGCCCTGCTTTCTCGTCGCGGAAGGTCAGGTCCTCGATGCGTACATCGAAGCCTTGCGTCACGAAGATGGGATCGACCTCGACGCGGCGATGAGCGAAAAACGATTCACGACGGCGCCCGGACCTGGCAGGTGGGTGAAGGAAGCGCTCGGCTTCTGGGAGCGGGTTCTGACCCGCGCCCTATCTGCCGGCCCGACCTTGCTCCGAGTCGTGGGCGAGATGAGCTCGGCCCGAAAGGGATTCGTCTCAGACGATGAGATGATCGACTTCGAGGTTGGATTCAACACGATCTCCAAACGTCTGCCCACCGTCGCCCTGTGTCAGTACGACGTGAGGGAGTTCAGTGGCGAAACGATCTTCAAGGCGATCCGAGCGCACCCCGATCTCTATCCCCTGGGGATCGCGAACTTCCTGAACTAGGAGACCGCGGTTCCCTCGTGCGCGGCTGGTTCGATAGCCGCTCCCTTCGAACCTGGGTTCGTCATCAGCTGGGCGGTCATCTCCCCGTCGGTGACAGGCCGGCCGAACAGGAAACCCTGCGCCGCGTCGCAGCCGGCTTCGATCAGCACCGCCTCCGCCATCCGATCCTGCAACCCCTCCGCCACCACGCGCAGACCAAGGTTGTGGCCGAGCCCGACGGCCGACCGGACGATGGCGCCGGAGTCAGTGTCAGTGCCGAGGCCCGCGACGAAGGAGCGGTCGATCTTGATCTCATGCACGGGCAGGCGCATCAGATAAAGGAGAGAGGAATAGCCGGTCCCGAAATCGTCGAGCGAAAGGCGAACGCCCATCTCGTTCAGCGTGTGCAAGGCCTTCGCGGCCGCCGCGGCCATCGCGACTCCCTCTGTGATCTCGAGGGTCAGGCGCCACGGGTCCACCTTCGTCGCCTCCAGCGCCTGCGCCACCATCTCCTCGAGCGAGTGATCTTCGATGATGCGCGGCGACACGTTCAGCGCCACCGACACGTCGATGCCTGCGGCCAGCCACTTGCACAGCTGGTTCAGAGCTGAATCCAGCGCCCATGCGGTCAGTGGATGGATGACACCCGTCTCCTCGGTCATGGGAATGAAGCGGTCGGGCGGCATCAGGCCCTCACGCGGATGGTTCCAGCGCACCAACGCTTCGACCGAGTAGACCGCCCCGCTCGCGAGCAGCACCTGCGGTTGGTAGTGAAGCGTCATCTCGCCCTGAGGAATCGAGCGGCGCAGCTCGCCCGCGAGCCCTGAGCGCCGCAGGCTCTGCGCCTCCTGCTCGGGCGCGTACAGCGAGCAGCCACCGCCCGACCGCTTGGCTACGTACATCGCGACGTCCGCGCGGCGCAGGAGCGTGCCCGGGTCGTCGCCGTGCACTGGGTAGAGCGCGATGCCGATCGAAGCGCCGGTCTCGACCATCTGGTCGCCGATCGCGAACGGGCCTTCGAGAGCGGCGAGGATCTTACGCGCGGTCGAGACGACGTCGTCCGGATGCTTGGCGTCGGTGGTCAAGACCGCGAACTCGTCGCCCCCCAGCCGAGCGATGGTGTCGGTGGCTCGCAGCACGCTGCGCAAGCGCGCGGTCACCTCCTGGAGCAGGCTGTCGCCACGGTCGTGACCGAGCGCGTCGTTGATGTCCTTGAATCGATCGAGATCAAGGAGCAGCACACCGAACATCCTCTGGTTGCGCCGCGCGCCGAGCAGCGCTTGGCGCAAGCGGTCGCCGAACAGGCTGCGGTTCGGAAGCCCGGTCAGCGCGTCGTGGAGCGCCTGGTATTCGAGTGCGTCGGTGTGCGCCTTGCGCTCAGAGATGTCGCGCATGGTGGCAATGAACAGGTGGCGCGAACCTACGTGCATCGAGCTGACCACGAACTCGAGTGGGAACAGACTGCCGTTCTTGCGCTTGCCCATGGTCTCGTGGGCGCCGCTGGAGGGCAGATCGAGCTTCAGCCGTCGCTGCAAATAGTTGACGAACCCGCTGCGATGCGTGGTGGCGATGAGGGTGTCGACCGGCTGCCCGATGAGCTCCTCCTCGAGGTAGCCGAACAGCTTGACCACGGCCGGGTTCGCCGACTCGATGACGCTGGTGCTATCGAGCGTCGCGAGCCCATCGGAGACGTTGTCGAGGACAGAGCGCATTCGCTTCTCGCTTTCCTGCAACGCGACCTCGGCGCGCTTGCGCTCGACGAACTCACCGATCTGCGAGCCGATGTCGTTCATGACCGCCACCAGGCCGTCGTCCAGGTGCCGCGGCGCCCACGTGTGAAGCGAGATCATCCCGACCACGCGCCGGCCGCTGCGAACCGGGAAGCCGACTATTCCCTTCAGCCCGGCCGCGACGGCTGCGGCGGAGCGCGCGGAAGGGTCGGCGGCAACATCTGCGATGGCGACCGGCGCGCCGGCCTCCCATACCTTTCCCGCCAGGCCTTCGCCGCGCCTGAACGATGCATCGCGGGCCGTCGCCTCATACGCGGATGTGTCGCGGCCCGGGCGCTTCCATGCGGTGACGAAGTGCATCGCCTCGCGCTGCAAGTCGACCTCCCAGTACTCCGCCAGCTCCCAGTCGAGGCTCTGGCACAGGCCTTCGAGCACCGCTGGAGCCGCTCGGTCCCAACCCGGCGATGTGACCAGTGCTTGCGTCACCGCGAAGCGGGCCGACTGCATCACCTCGGCTCTCTTGCGATCGCGGATATCGATGATTACGGTCTGGAAGTAGAGCGGCTTGTCGTCGACGTCGCGCACCAGGCGAACGGCGACGTCGGTCCACACCTGGTCGCCATCCTTGCTCAGGAAGCGCTTCTCGAATCGGACGTTCGCCTCTTCGCCCGCCATCATTCGGCGCTGCGCCTCCTTGGTGGCCGCGACGTCGTCCGGCAGCGTGACGTCGTACACCGACATTGACTTGAGCTCGTCGGCCGAGTACCCGAGCAGCTCGCAGTACGCCGGGTTGACCGAGATGATCTTTCCGTCGAGACCCGCGAACGACATGCCGGCCTGCGCCTGCTCGAAGAGAGTGCGGAACCGCAGCTCGCTCACCCGCTCTGCCTGCGCGGCACGGTGTCGCTCGGTGATGTCGCTCACCAGCGCAAGAAGGCGATGCGGACCCTCGGAGGTGAGGCGGTGGATCGCCACCTCGACCTGCACGCGGCGCCCGTCCTTGGCGATCAGGCCCGCCTCGTAGCGGACCGGCGCCGGCTTCCCCGCGAACCGTTCCGAAAGGTTGGCCGTCAGCTCGTCACGTTCCTCGGCAGGCGCGAGATCGATCAACGTCGACAGGGCGCGCAACTCTTCTTCGGAGTAGCCGGTCAGCTTCAGGTAGGCGTCGTTGCCGGCAACATATCTGCCGTCCTCGGTGACGACGAGTCCTTCGCCGAGGTCGCTGAGGGCCGACAGCAGCGACGCCTGGTGGTCGATCTGCACACTCAGGTCGCGGTCGACGGCGCGCCGGGTGAGCAAAGCCAGCAGGCCCAACCCGAGCAGAACGAAGGTCCAGATCGCGATCGCTCCGAACGAAACCATGAGTGCGGTGACTGCATATATCCACAGCGCCCCCAGGCCGGCCAGCGCGATGACGAAGAGATAGGCGAAATGTCGCGCGTGCAGACCGAGCTCGAAGTGCAAAAGGATCGTGGCGAAGGCGGCGGCTGCCAGCGGAGGTAGGTCGTCACCGAGCCAGGGTCCCGCCACTCCCAGCACCAGCACCGTGAGGACGGCGCTGACCAGCATGAGCAGCATCTGGATCGTGAGGTTGGCCCCGAATCGCGACGCGCGCACGCCCACGGCGATGACAGCGAAAACGACCCCCGAACCGATCAGGACGAGCTCCTGTTGCCCCGCGTACGACGGCAGGTGTGCCTCCCAGAGGCGGAAGCCGATCGCGCCGATGATGGCCGCGGCGGCGAATCCGTTGATGATGGGCAGCTGCCACGAGCGGCTCTCGCCGGCCCGCACCCCGGGGGTCAGATTGAAGGGGTTGCCGGCGGGCTTGCCCGCAGGCGGGTTCCTGTCAGTCGACACTTACCGGCAAGCCGGCCCCGAACGCGCGGCCACTTTCACCACGTCGAACGATAACGTTCGGGACGCGATCCTGTTGCGCTGCCGCAACAAGTCACTTAACAGCCGGCGCTGCCGGCTGTCCGCTATTTGGCCGACTTGGCCTTGGGGCGCTGGGGCACGGAACGCTTCAGCGGCGGCCGCCGCGTCGCGTGCAGCGGGAGCGGCTTCTTGGCGGCATCGTTTTCCAAGGCTCCGCGGTTGGGTCGGCCGTTGGCGGCGTGCTGGATGCGCAGCTTCGCCAGGCGCTCCTTCTTGGCCGCCAATGCGGCCTTGAGGGCGTCGGCAAGCTGGGTGTCGTTCATGGGAACCACCCGAAGGCGGGCCTCCAGCTCGATCACCTCCACCTCGGCTCGGGTCAGTTCGAGATCGATCGTTTTTGCCACTTCTTTCCCCTAATACGGTACGGGGCTACAGCCCATTCGTGTAACTACCTGGATTTAACTACCCAGGAAGCCGTCAGGTTATGCCTCGAACCTGAGAGTTGGCTGAGAAGGAGCCCTTACTGGTCCAGGGAGATGGCGTCGCGCAGTTTCTCGAAAAAGCCCTTCGAGACCTTCTCCGGCTTGCCCGTGAGCCCGCCGACCTTGCGCAGGAGGGCCTTTTGCTCGACGGTCAGGTCCTTGGGAACGACGAGCTGGACCAGCACGTACTGGTCGCCCCGCCTGCCGCCGCGGACGTCCGGCATACCCTTGCCGGCAAGCCGAAACGACTGCCCGTGCTGGGTGCCGGCGGGGATGGCGATCTCCACCGGGCCGTCGAGCGTCGGGATCTCAATGCGGTCGCCAAGCGCCGCTTGAACGACGTTGACACGCAGCTCGTAGATCACGTTCTGATCGCGACGAGCAAGGTGCGGATGCGACCTGACGCGGAGCACCACATACAGGTCGCCGGGCGGCCCTCCGCGGATCCCGGCCTCGCCCTCGCCGCTGATCCGGATCTGCGAGCCGGTGTCGACGCCCGCCGGTATGCGCACCGCGAGCCGTCGCGTGACAGTGGTGCGGCCCTGCCCCCGGCACTGAGTGCACGGGCTCTTGAGCAACCGGCCCGCCCCCCCGCAGGTGGGGCACGTGGTCTGCGTCATGATCGAGCCGAAGATCGACTGCTGCGCGCGCCGGATCTGGCCCGCGCCGCCGCAGCCCGGGCAGGTCTCCGTGCCGGTCCCCGGCTCGGCCCCACTACCGGAGCACCGATCGCATGTCGCCATCCGCGGCACGTCGACCTCCTTTTCAACGCCGGTGAAGGCTTCCTCGAAGGTGATGGTCATGTCGTAGCGGAGGTCATCGCCCCGGTCGGAACGCTGCCTCCGTCCGCGAGAGCCGATGCCGCCACCGAAGAACGTGTCGAAGATGTCCGCGAACGGCATGTCGGAGAAGTCGACCGCCGGCCCACCCCCCATGTCGACTGCAGCGTGGCCGAACATGTCGTAGCTTCGCCGCCTACCGGCGTCTGACAGAACCGCGTACGCCTCGCTCGCTTCTTTGAACCGAGCGGCCGCCACGGGGTCGTCAGGGTTGCGGTCGGGGTGGGACTCCATCGCGATCTTCCGGAAGGCACGCTTCAGGTCGTCGGCGGACGCCTGCCGGCTACAACCGAGAACTTCGTAGTAGTCGCGCTTGACAGCCAAGACCTAAATTTTGTCTGTTAGGCCTGGTCGGGGTTGGGGGAGCCGTCAGTCGGGAGCTCTGGCCGCCGGGCGACCTTCACGAGCGCGGGTCTCACGACGCGGTCACGGATCCGGTAGCCACGCCGCAATTCGGCGACGACCGTGTCCTCGGGGTGCTCGCGAGACTCCTCATGGCCGACCGCCTCGTGGAGCTTGGGGTCGAAGGGCGCCCCCACCGACTTGATGGCCTCGAGGCCGTGGGCGCCGAACGCGTCTTCCAGCTTGCGCACGCTCAGCTCGACACCCTTCAGCCACGAAGGATCGATGCCTTTGGGGCTGTGCTCCAGCGCTTTATGGAGGTCGTCGAGTCCGGGCAGGAGCCGGTTGATCAGCTCGGCGGATGCGTGCTGGATGGTCTCGAGCTGGTCCTGCCGGGCGCGCTTCTTGAAGTTCTCGAAGTCGGCTCCCAGGCGGAGGTAGCGATCCTTGGCCTCGGCGGCGGCCGCTTCGAGCTCGGCGATCTTGCCTTCGAGCGCAGCGACCTGCTTGCGGGCCGCCACATCGTTTGTCTCAGGCCGCAGCTCGCCCTCGGACTGCTCGTGATGGGGCTCGTGCGGGTACTTACGCGTGGTCATGACAGATGCACTAATACCGCGTCCAGGCCCGATCTCAAACCCCGAGCTCCGCCATGCGCTCGCTGGCGCTGCGCGCCACCGCCCGAAGCCGCGCGACCGTCTGGCTGTAGGCCATCCGCGTCGGCCCGATCACGCCGAGGACCCCCTTGAGGTGGTTCGACGGACCGTACGTCGTGAGCACGACCGCGCATCCCTGCAGCTGGCTCGACGCGTTTTCGGAGCCGATCACGATCTGGAGGTCGGAGTTTCCGATCAGCTCGCGCAGCAGCACGGTCAGATATCGAGTCTCCTCGAGGACCTCGAGAACCTGCTGCAGGCGCGACGACTCCGCGAACTCGGGCTGGCGGAGCAGGTTGCGCACCCCGTCGTGCACGACCAGGTTCTCGGCGCCTTGCTCGTACTGGTCGAGCGCGGCGACGACGCGGCCGAGCAGCTCTTTCTCGAGGCCGAGAGCAGCGCTGTCGTAGTGCCGCCTAACCTCCTCGCCGGCCTTGCCGCCGAGTGACTGGTTGAGCTTCGATGCCAGGACGTCGAGAGTGGGCTGGTCCGCCGCATCGGTCACCTGGACGACCTGCTGTCTCAGCAGGTTGCCCTCGAGGAGGAGTATCAGGAGCACGTCCTTTGGCTCCAGCGAGACCAGGTCGACGTGCTTGATGCGGCCTTGGGAGCCCTGCGGCGCGCTCGCTACGGAGGCGTTCTGGGTCACGGCGGCAGTCGTCATCGCAACCCGCTCGACCAGGCCCTGAATGTCCGCCGTCGTGTGCCCCAGCTCCTCGTTGATGAAGCCGCGCACGCGCTCGGGCACCTCTTCCAGGTCCATTAGAAAGTCGACGAAGTATCGGTAACCGGAGTCGGTCGGGATGCGGCCCGCGGAGGTGTGCGGCTGGCTCAGGTAGCCGAGGTCGGCGAGCTCTGCCAACTCGGTGCGGATGGTGGCGGAGGACAGGTTGAGGAAGTACCGGCTGTGGAGGGACTGGGAGCCCACCGGCACGGCGCTGGTCGTGAACTCGTTCACCACCGCGCGCAGGATCGCTTGCTTCCTGTTCTCCATAGTCTTTGGCACTCTCCTATCGAGAGTGCTGACTACAGTACCGCGAGCGCGATCTGGTTGTGCAAGTCCATGCCGCGGCGGGTCGGGGCCACTCTGCCGTCGGCCCTCTGCAGCAGGCCGGCTGACGTGAGCCGCTCGAGCTCGACCTCGAACCCGGCGGGCGGTGCGATGCCTTCGGCCGTGCGTAGCCCCAGCATCAGCGCCTCCGCGCCGGCTTTGCGCTGACCCAGCTCCTCGCCATCCGCCCGAGGTGTCGGGCACGCAGCGATGTACTCGCGCGGCCGGGCGACGTTCCACCAGCGCCAGGCGCGAATGCCATCGGTCGCGTACGAGTGGGCGCCCGCGCCGCCGCCGTAAACAGGGCGGCATCGCCAGTAAGCCTGGTTGTGATGCGATTCGTAACCCGGCCGCGCCCAGTTCGAGACTTCGTAGCGCTGGAAGCCCGCGGATTCGAGCTCGTAGCAGGCGGAGTCGAGCTGGTCCCACTGCAGGTCCGGATCGAGCTCAGGCAGCTTGCCTTCGGCGCGCCTCCGCCAGAGCAACGTTCCCTCTTCAAAGGTCAGGCAGTACGTCGATACATGATCCGGACCGAGCGCCAGGCCGCGGCGCAGCGTCTCGACCCATGACTCGCGGCTTTGATACGGCACCGCGTAAATGAGGTCGATGCTCAGGTTCTTGACGCCCATCGACCGAGCGAGCGTGAACGCGCGCGTCGCCTGCGCCGCGTCGGTCTTGCGCTCCAGCACCGCCAGCGCGCGCGGCTCGAATCCCTCTACGCCGAGGCTCATCCGGTTGACGCCGCCCTCGAGCCATGCGGCCAGTCTTGGTTCATCGGTGCTGGCGGGGTTGGCTTCGAGCGTGACCTCGGCGTCCGGCGCGACGTCAAAGGTGTTGCGGATGAAGCGCAGCAACCGTGCGATCAGGTCCGGGGGCAGAAGGCTGGGCGTTCCGCCGCCCAGGTAGACGGTCTGCAGGGTGGAGAAGTCGCGTTCCTCCCGCGCGGTTGCCAGCTCGGTCTCCAGCGCGGAGACGTAGTCGGGCATCAGCCTGTCCATGCCGGCGTAGGCGTTGAAGTCGCAGTAGCCGCACTTGTGCTTGCAGAACGGGAGATGGATGTAAAGATTCGCAATCGGCCGCACGATCAGACGCCCTTGATCGTGTACCGCTGGCCGCGAGCCGCCTCGAGCTCCTTGCGCAGATAGTCGGTCGCATGCCGGTCGTTCGACACCAGCTCCTTGATGCGATGCCCCATCCGGTCTTCGACGCGGGCGATCTGCTGTCCGATCTGCTCGACGTTGGCGTTGTGGCTTCGGTACCGCTCTCGCTTGCGCCACAGCCGCGCATGCTCGTCGCGCAAGTCGGCGACCGAGCGGCGCACGCGGCAATCGAGGCAAAGCCCTTCTCGTGTGTCTGAGCTCGGAACCTGCTTTCCGCAGTCCTTGCAGAAGATGAGGATGCTGCTCATGCGGTGACCTTCAAGTCCGCCACGGTGGCCTGGCTCAGCTCGCGAAGCCGCTCCGGTTCGATCTCGAACACCGAGTCGGGCCGTCCCGCCGCCGCCCACACCACCCGATGCCCCAGCAGGTCGCGGTCCATGAACACTCGCAGGTCGGTGGCGTGTCCGAACGGGGGCACACCGCCGATCGCGTAGCCCGTGGCCGACCTCGCGATCTCGGCATCGGCCTTCGTCACCGGCTCACCGGCGGCAGCGCCCAACCTGCCCTCGTCCAGGCGGTTGGCGCCGCTGACGAGGGCGACGACCGGGTTGCCCGCGGCCATGAATACGAGCGACTTGACGATCTGCCCCACGTCGCAGCCGACGGCACGCGCCGCATCGACTGCGGTTCGAGTCCCCGCGGGAAACTGCTTCACCGACACGCCTATACCCGAATCAGCGAGCCACGACTCAAACCGAGACATATTCAAAAGATAGGGCCGGTTGCAAATGACGGTCGCCACGCCTCAGGCTTGCGACGTATGAAGGTGGTGGTCACCGGCGCGGCAGGTTTCATCGGCTCCCACCTGAGTGAACGTCTTCTGGCCGACGGCCAGGAAGTCGTGGGCATCGACTGCTTCACCGACTATTACGGGCGCGCCCAAAAGGAGCAGAACCTGGAGGTGGCCAGGAGTCATCGCAACTTTTCGTTCGAGGAGCTGGACCTCGTCGACGCCGACCTCGCCGCGGCGCTCGAAGGCGCCGACGTCGTCTACCACCTCGCCGGCCAGCCCGGGGTCAGGCCGAGCTGGGGCCATCAGTTCGACAGCTACGCGCGCGACAACATCATCGCCACGCAGCGGCTTCTCGAACAGCTGAAGGGAAGCCATCTCAAGCGCCTCGTCTTTGCGGGCAGCTCGTCCGTGTATGGGGACGCGGAGGCCTTTCCGACTCGCGAATCAGCTCTCCCCCGCCCCGTCTCTCCGTATGGAGTCACCAAGCTTGCCGCGGAGCACCTCGCGCACCTTTACACGCGGAACTTCGGCATCCCAGCCGTGTCGGTTCGCTATTTCACCGTCTATGGACCGCGCCAGCGGCCGGACATGGCGTTCGCGCGCTTCATGCGGGCGCTCGCGGACGGCGAGCCGATCGAGGTTTACGGAGATGGAGAGCAGACTCGCGAGTTCACCTACGTATCGGACGCGGTCGAGGGCACGGTCAAGGCCGCGACTGCGGACGCGGTGGGCATGGTGTTCAACCTGGGCGGCGGAAGCCGGGTCACCCTAATGGGAGTGGTACCAGGCGACGCGCAGCGGCGAAAGCGCGGCCGCGTCACGGTCCCGGGACTAAACGACTCCGCTCAGACCGAGCTTCCACGCGATCGCCGTGCGCTCCATCGGCGACTCGCAGGCACGAGAGGCGGCCTCGGTATCGATGGTCGACCGGCACACCAGCATCGCGCCCGTTTTTCCCGTTGCGATCAGGTAGTGGTATTCGCCCACGTTGTCGAGATAGCCGCTGGAGATTCCGTTCTGGTCTATCGTGCCAGGCCCGAAGGTGTTGACCCAGTCGGTCGCATCCGTCGCGGAAGCGAAGGTCAGCAGCGCGGCCCGCACCTCCATGTGGGTGTCGCGGTTGAGCGCGTAGTCCGCGAAAACGAAGGTGTCGACTCCCTGACCGTGAAGCAGCGTTGCCACCGGTCCAGGGATGGCGACGTCGGCCATCACGAGCCATGCCTCGATGGGCAGCTCCGTCGAGCCCAGCAGCGTGATGTCGAGGCCGGCCGGGGGCAGCTGGGTCGGGCTCACGATGACCGGTGAAGGATGCACCTTGCCGGACGTCACCTTCTTCAAGCCTTCGACCACCTTGGCCGCATTCCTGCCGAGCTGCGTGACGGTGGGGATCCCGTCCTTTCGAGACCAGAGGATCTCGGCCACGATCTGACCCAGGCGCACGTAAGTCCGCGTGATGTAGGGAGCGCCGCCGCTGCTCACCAGGCCGTAATAGAGGACCTGGTCGCCCTCCTTCGGGCTCGTAGGTGAAGCCCCGAATGAGTTCTGCGCCGCGGTCATCCGCGTCGTGGCCGAGGAAGTCTTGTCGTAGACCGTATAGCGGATGTCGAACTCCTCGGCGCTGCCGATGTGCAGGAATCGCTGCGTGATCGAGAAGCGCTGCGTAAACGGGGTCTCGGCGGCATCGAGCGGACGCACCTCGAACGATGGCGGGCCCGGCCACCAGTTGCTATCACCGAAAAGCGTCCGGACCTCGCTGACGGTCGGCCCCGCGGCATAGATCTCGGCGGAGCTTGGCGCCGCCCCGCCCGAACCGATCCGGGTGCAGGAAACCAGGATCACGGCCGCTAGAGCGAAGGACCCGATCAAACGCGGCGTGCTAGTCAAGCTTCAGCACCGCCATGAACGCTTCCTGCGGGATCTCGATCGAACCCACCCGCTTCATCCGTCGCTTTCCTTCCTTCTGCTTCTCGAGCAGCTTGCGTTTTCGGGTCACATCGCCCCCGTAGCACTTGGCCAGGACGTCCTTGCGCATCGCCGAGACGGTCTCGCGCGCGATCACCTTACCGCCGATGGCAGCCTGGATCGGCACCTCGAACAGCTGCCTGGGGATGATCGTCTTCAACTTCTCGACCAGCTTTCGACCCTGGATTTGGGCCTTGCTCCTGTGGGTGATCAGCGACAGGGCGTCGACCGGCTCAGCGGCGACAAGGACGTCCAGCTTGACCAGGTCGCCCTCGCGGAAACCGATCATCTCGTAATCCATCGACGCGTACCCCTTGGAGCGCGATTTCAGCTGGTCGTAGAAGTCGTGAATGATCTCTCCCAACGGGATCTCGTACTCGAGCACGATCCGGTCGCCCGGCCGGTGCTCCAGCTTCTTGAACATGCCGCGGCGATCCTGGCAGAGCTCCATCATCGGCCCGACATAGGCCGACGGGACGATGATCGAGAGCTTCACGAACGGCTCGGCGATGGACTCGATCGCGGTTGGATCTGGGAGCAGGGCGGGGTTGTCGACCTCGATGATGTCGCCGCGCTTCAGCTTGACCCGGTACTCGACCGTCGGCGCTGTGGTGATGAGCTCGAGCTCGAACTCGCGTTCGAGCCGCTCCTGGACGATCTCGAGGTGGAGCAAGCCAAGGAAGCCGCATCGAAAGCCGAATCCCAACGCCGCCGAGTTCTCCGGCTCGAAGGACAGCGCGCCGTCGTTCAGCTGCAGCTTCTCCAGTGCCTCCTTGAGGTCGGCGAACTGGTCGGAGTCGGTCGGAAAAAGGCCGGCGAAAACCATCGGCTTGACCTGGCGATAGCCGGGCAGCGCGCTCGCCGCTCCACCTTCGGCGGTGGTGATGGTGTCTCCGACCCGGGCGTCGATGACGTTCTTGATGGCGGCGGTCACATACCCCACCTCGCCGGCGGTCAGCGTCTCGGCGGGCCGAGGCCTGGGCGCAAACCAGCCGACCTCGTCGACCTCGTGGACCTTTCCCGTGTTCATCATCCGAATCCTGTCGCGCGCCTTTATCTCGCCATCGACCACGCGGACATACGTGATGACGCCGCGGTAGATGTCGTAGTGCGAGTCGAAGATCAGCGCTCGCAGCGGCGCGGAGGGATCGCCATGCGGCGGCGGCACCTTGGCGATGACGGCTTCAAGGATGTCCTGCGTCCCGATCCCCTGCTTGGCCGACGCGAAGATGACCTCCGCGCGCGGGATGCCGGTGACGTCGGCGATCTCCTCGGCGACCATCTCGGGCTGCGCGGCGTCGAGGTCGATCTTGTTGACGACCGGGACGATGGTCAGCCCCGCCTCCACCGCCTGGTAGAGGTTGGCGAGCGTCTGCGCTTCTATGCCCTGCGCGGCGTCGACGACGAGGATCGCGCCTTCGCACGCCGCGAGCGAGCGTGACACCTCGTAGGCAAAGTCGACATGACCCGGAGTGTCGATGAGGTTGAGCTCGTAGCTCTCGCCGTCACGCGCTCGATAGGTCATGCGGACCGCCTGCAGCTTGATCGTGATCCCGCGCTCCCGCTCCAGGTCCATGCTGTCGAGGACCTGGTCCTGCATATCGCGCTTGCTGATCGAGCCGGTGAATTCGAGCAGCCTGTCGGCCAGAGTCGATTTCCCGTGATCGATGTGGGCGATGATGCAAAAGTTGCGCACGCGCGCCTGGTTGGCTGTGGGCACGAGCAAATGCTAGTGGGGTTCGTTGGTGGACCCGAAGTGACAACATGCGGTCGTGGTTCTTGCCCTCGGGGTTTTGATTACGGCAGCCGGGATCGTGCTCCTGCTCAATCTCGGCGGCGCCGCCGACATGGTCATGAAGCGGGTCACCTCTCAGCCGCTCGGCGAGCTGGCTCCGGGCTTCGCCGCCACGCGACGCGGATTCAACACGTATGCCGCACTCGTCCTGGCGATCGGAATGTTCGCCGACGGCCTGGGGGTCGTCGGCTGGTACGTGCCGATCGGCACGAGCTTGATCGTGCTGGGCGGGATCACGTTCGCGGGGGCGTCCGTGATCGCCATCGCGGGCGAGATCGAGACCTACCGCGCCCTGAAACGCTAATTGAAGCGCTGCGTCGCCGCCCTCGTCCTTCTAATGCTTGCCTGCTCGCAACCGCCGTCGCCGATGACGACGCAGGCTTGGCCGCCAATTCTTCCTCTGAGTCAGGTCGACTTCAGCTGTCGTTTGCCCGTGCTGGACGTCTCAAAGCCTGGGGTCAACGATGCGTTCATCACGTTTCCAGCCGGAACTCTCACGCCCGCCGGCACGGACGGCTGGAACTACGACTGGGCCGTCGAGCGCTGGTTGCCGGTCGGACGCAATGCCATCTCGCCTGACGGCCGCCGATATGCCATCGCCAGGGATTGGTCCCCCGGTCCGCCGGCGCCCACCCGCGTGCATGTCGTCGACGCAGCCACCGGAGCTGATCTTCGTGTGACGGTCATGCCCGACAGCCGGCACTACGCTGTCGCCGATTTCACATCCTCGGGCGTAATCGTGGTCCCGTTTGAGGCTGCACCTGGGGTATGGAGGCTCGACCCCGACACGGGTGCACTGACCAAGTTCTCGGACGGCTTCTACCAACCTCCTGGCGGCGAGTGGATCGGGGTGGTCGACCCGCGCGATCCAGACCACCAGTTCAGCCACGCAACGGGATCTCCAGTCGCCCAGCCGGACCGGATCGATCGGCGCGACGACGCCGGGAACACGACGACCTGGATCTACAGACCTGGCTACTCGCTCTACTGGTTCGCCTTCGCTGGATCGCCCCTTCTATTGGTCCAGGCGTCGCGCGTGGACCCCGCCAGCGGCACGGAGGACTACGAGTTCCTTCTGGTCCTCGGTCCCGGTCGCGTGGCGAGGCTGGCGGGCTATTCCGGCCAACAGCTGTCGCTCTACCGCGATCTCGCATTTACGACTGGACTTGCGGACGACCACGGCATCTGGATGAGCGGCAGCGACTCGCTGTATC
>VBFD01000028.1:0-3704 GCA_005883585.1 Chloroflexota bacterium | reverse complement strand
CGATCTGTTCAAGGTCCGCGACGGGAAGGTGGCCGAAAAGCTCTCGTACGTAAAGGGCTAGCGTTACCTCAGCGGACAGTTCAACGTAATAAGAGTCATGAGCGGGCGCCGCGGCATAGCGGCAGCTTTTTTGGGCGCTATCTTGGTGGCCGCGTGCGGCCAACCCGAGTCTTTCCCGCCCGTGCGGCCGGTGTCGATGAACCTGACCGACGCGTCGACCGGCTTCGGCATTGCCTTGACCGACCGCCTGCTTGCGGAGCCAAACGCCAGCAATGTTTTCATCTCCCCACTGAGCGCGACGTTGGCGCTGAGCATGGCGGCAGCCGCCGCACATGGCGCAACTCGAGCGTCGATCATGGCCACGCTAGGGCTCGATCCCAGCGTCGATCCGAGCTCGCAAGCGAAGCTGACGATCGACCGCCTTCTGCAGAGCGACGACAACGCCCAGCTCGAGCTGGCCCAGGCGGTGTGGGCGCAAAAAGGGTTGGCTCTGAATTCGACTTATGTCGCGCGCTTGCGCGACGACTACAGAGCGCAGATCGCCAGCCTCGATTTCACGTCGCCATACGCACCGAAGGTGGTCAACGACTGGGTCGACAAGGCGACGCACCACAAGATCCAGCAGCTCGTCGACACGTTCGATCCCGGTACGGTCGCCTACCTCGTCAACGCCACGTACTTCCACGCCCTTTGGGCGACCGAGTTCCATACCTCTCACGATCCTCTCAATTTCCACACTTTCTCGGGCACGAGCGTGAACGTCCCGATGATGACGCGCGAGCACCGCATCATTCGCATGGGCACGCACGACTACCAGGCGGTCCTCCTGCCCTACAAGGGCGGCCGGTTCAGCATGGTGATCTTGCTGCCGAGCAAAGTGCTATCGCCCACCGAATTCTCACGATTCCTCACGCAGGCGACCTGGAGCCAGGCACTCACGATGTTTCACAGCGCAGTCGGTCCGGTGTTTGGTGGCAGCTCATGTACAAACCAAGAACCGTCTCCGAACATCGGCCTCGACTGTGATGGGGAACTGGTGATGCCAAAGTTCAAGGTCGACTACAGGGCCGAGCTGCTCCCCGAGCTGGTGGCCATGGGCATGGCAGTCGGCGACCTGCCGGACATCTGCGGTGGTTGCTTCATCTCAGGAGTCGTTCAGAAGACCCATCTCGAGGTCGATGAGAAAGGGACCACGGCGTCAGCAGCCACCGGAGTGGGCGTAGTCCTATCCGCTCGTGCCGCGACCGTCATCGATCATCCATTCGCGCTGGCATTGATCGACAACGCGACCGATGCACCGCTCTTCCTTGGCGTGATCGGAAACCTCTAGCGTCGGCAATAGCGCGCGTTTTGCGCAAAACGTGCGAAATCCGACGATCGCAAGCGCGCGTTTTGGCCTAAACGTGCGGAATGGCGTTAATCGGGGCTGGGAGCAGAACTCCCCACTAGACTGGATCGCGCCCCATGGCCTCTGAACAACGCGAGCTGCAACCCCGGCGCGCGGCCGAGCTCCTCGGCCGGATCGAGGAGAACGTCCACCGCGTCATCGTCGGCAAGAATCGCGTCGTGCGGCTGGCCGCGGCGGGACTCGTCGCCGGCGGCCACGTTCTGCTCCAGGACCTACCCGGCACAGGCAAGACAATGCTCGCCCGGGCGCTCGCCACTTCGGTCGGCGGCTCGTTTCGCCGCATCCAGTGCACGCCCGACCTGCTCCCGTCCGACATCACCGGATCGAGCGTCTTCAACCAGAAGGAGCTGACGTTCCAGTTCGTGGCCGGCCCGATCTTCGCCAACTTCGTGCTCGCCGACGAGGTCAACCGCGCCACTCCGCGCACCCAGGCCGCGCTGTTCGAGGCCATGGGTGAGGGCCAGGTGACCATCGAGGGCGTCACGCGCACGCTCGAGAAGCCGTTCTTCGTTATCGCCACTCAGAACCCGACCGAGTTCCACGGCACGTACCCATTGCCCGAATCGCAGCTCGACCGCTTCATCCTCGCCGCGGAGATGGGGCCGCCGACCGATGCCGAAGCGATGGAAGTCCTCGCCCGCCGCGAGCATGGCGATCCGATCGCCGACCTCGGCTCTGTCGTCAGCCTTACCGACGTCGTCGAGCTACAGGAGGGGTGCCTGCGTGTGGTGGCCGCGCCGGCGATCCGCACGTACATCGTGTCGCTGATGGACGCGATCCGCTCGCGCCCCGAGGTCGCGCTCCCGGCCAGCATGCGTTCGGGCGTCTATCTGCAGCGCGCAGCGCAGGCGTGGGCTCTGTTCGAAGGCCGCGACTTCGTCCTGCCCGACGATGTGAAATTGCTGGTCGCGCCGGTGCTCGCACACCGGCTCGGTATGCGCGGGAGAGCGAAAGCAGCCGAGGTTCTCGCGGATGTCGTCGCCTCACTACCACTCCCGCCACTGAGGCAGCACTAACACGACCCCGAGACTATTCGGCGCCCTGGTGCTGGCGGTTGCGGTCCTCTACTACGCGAGCACCTCAGAGGTCGCCTGGCTGTTCCTGCTCGCCTACTGGATCTTCGCGCTGGTTGTCGCGTCGCTCGCCTATGCCGCATGGAACGGCGGGCTGAGTGGCGGGTTGCGGGTCGTGGGCACCGAAAGCAGTCAGGGTTCGCCGATAGAGGAGCTACCAGTGCAGATCCTGGCCGCAGGACCGCTGGTCCCGGTGTTTGAAGGCGATCGAATGAAGGTGGCGCTGGAGATCGAATCGAAGCACGGAACGCGAGGCCCAGGGCGCATCTTCGGATCCGTGGGCGGGAGCGAATTGTCGGCTGCGGCGGGCCGCGTGCCGAAAGAGGGTTGGACTGAGTTTCGCGAGCTCGGTCCGCTGCGCCGCGGTCCCGTGGCGGCGAGCGGGTGGACCACCGAGAGCGGCGATCCGCTCGGGTTCTTTCGCCGGCGTGGACCAAAAGTCGATTTCGAGTTGGTCGCGGTCTTGCCGCGATTCAAAGCGTTGGCCGAGCGGCAGAACGTGAGGGAGCTCGAGGCGAGCATCGCGGCGCCTCGCGCCGGCTCGGGAAACGAGATGTTCGGCGCTCGCGAGTACCGGCCCGGCGACCCGCTGCGCCGCATCCACTGGCGCTCCAGTGCGCGGCACGGCCAGCTGATCGTGCGCGAGTTCGAGCCGCCCGGCGTGCAGACGCTCGGCATCTTTTGCGGCCCCGCGCCGCCCAGTCAAGAGGCGGCCGACCAAATCGCGCGCCTCGCCGCATCCGAAGCCTGGGACTGCCTGCGAGCCGGCGGGCGAGTCGTGATGTGGTCGCCGGGCGCCGAGCCGACGCGTCCGGACCAGGCCCGCTCGATCTGGGCGGTCCTCGATTGGCTGGCCCGATACCCGTACCCGGCGGATCCAGTCTTCGCGCTGCCTCCGGCGGTCGGCGACGCAATCGCCGTTAGCGCCGCTGCCAACACCGACATCGACGACGCGCTCCAGGGCATCAGGCAGCGCGGCGGCTCAGTGCGCGCGTGGGTCGTGGGGGATGCCGAATTGGATTCGGACGTGCCCTTTCAGAGAGCGGGATTGACTTGGCCAGTCTGAGGCGACTCCGGCTGCCCGCGTCTCCGGTCGAGAACTCCCTCGAAGGCCGGGCCTTCGTCTTCTCAGGCTTCGCGGTGGCGACGCTCGCCGTCGTCGTGTACGGCCAGGACTACGTGGTGCCGTCGATCGCCCTGGTGGCGACCGCGGTCGGCCACGT
>VBFD01000027.1:0-7465 GCA_005883585.1 Chloroflexota bacterium | reverse complement strand
CTCCTCGGTTACCGACCACGCGGTCGTGCAAGCCACACTGAGCGGTGACGGCACTCCGACCGGCACGGTCACGTTCTTCATCTGCGACCCAACCCAGACAACCGGTGGCGCCTGCCCAACCGGCGGCACGCAGGTGGGCACCCCAGTTACTACGCAGGCGGTGAGCCCGGCGACGACGCCGCCTTCGTCTTTCGCGGACTCCATCGCAATCACAGCCAACATGACCGGCACGTGGTGCTTCCGGGCCGTCTATACGCCTGGCGGCGCCAACGGAAGTAACTACACCGGTTCTGGCGATGCCAGGCCCAGTGAGTGCTTCCTGGTCACCGACACGACAACGTCCAGCTCTACACAGACATGGGTACCGAACGACTCGGCGTCTGTGAGCTCGGATCACAATGCGCCGCTGCCAGCCGGCAGCACGCTCTCGCTCCAGTTGTACGTCGGCGGCAGCTGCACCGCCCTCGGGACCCTAACCGGCCCCGCGTACGCATCACCCTCTGCGGACGGCACGCAGACAACCCTGAGTGTGAGCTCCAACAACCTCACTGCAGTCAGCGCTGGTACCTCGGTTGAATGGGTCGCCACTTACTCGGGCGGTCCCAACGTTTCACCCTCGAGCCACTGCGAGAGCAGCAGCTGGACTGTCACTCAGCCCTAGTCGCAGCACAACAGAAGAGGCCTCGGCGCGAGCCGGGGCCTCTTTCTTTTTCATTACCCACTCTCGGGTGTCGACAGGCTTAGGTCACGTTGGCCGAGCAGGTGGCGTACGTCTGTCTGAACGTTCCCGCCGGCCACTTGATCCTCCCGACGAACTGGTAGGTGTAGGTGCCCGTCTGCTCCGAGGGAAACATTGAGCCAGCCGACGACATTGTGAGTGTATAGGTGCCGTTTGAGGAGACCGAGATGGGACTCGTTGCGGCGGTCTTGTTGGGGAAGGTGATGATCAGGTTCACCGTGCTCGGCAGGCCCGTTGCGCTGACAGTGAAAAGCTGATCCAATGCGGCCGGGTTGGGACTGACCGCGCACGAAGCCTGTTGCACGGAGGCAACAGGAATTAGGTTGGAGCCGCTCAGACTGGTGACTAGGATCACGAACCAGATCCCTACGAGTAAACGACCTGCTCTAGACGCAAAGAGCCTGATCAATGAAGACCCCCTTGAACCGAAATTCACCGCGTACAACGCAGATGTGTCGGGTTTCCTGCACGCGCCAGACTCAGTCGGTGCGGTGCTGTCGGAATTGAGGGCCTGCAGAGCACTCAGATTTGCCAGAGCCCACGGGCCCGGCGACGGCATGTTAACGACGTTCGACGCGATGTGTCAACCGGGGATCCTCTCGTGTTGTCTGGAGTACCTTGAGAATCTCGGTAGGTCACGTTGGACTGGCTGGTCTTGATGCCGAAGCTCACCCGTCCGTTGGTCGCTGTCATCACTGCCCTCCGCAAGGCGAAAGTCTCCGGATGACTAGACGAGTCTCAACAGCGCGGCGGTGGCGGCGGCTGAGGCCACGACGACCAAGAAGGGCGCACGCAGCAGCACCGCTATCGCCGCGACCGCGAGCGCGGCCGCTCGCACGTCGAGGACGAGCTGGTGACCGGTCGAAAAGGTCAGAGTCGCAATGAGTGCGGCGAGCAGGGCGACCGGAAGCAGTGGAATGGTCCGCTGCACCCGAGCGTCCTGCAGCCAGCGCTCCGGCAGCGAGAGACCGGCCAGCTTGAGCGCGTAGCAGGCCGTACTCGCCGCCAGTACGCCGGCCCAGATCATCTGCGTAAACCAAACACTGCGACGAGCGTGGCGACGATGAGAAGCGGGACGCCCGCCGGCACGAACGGGAGGACCACCAGCGCCACGATGCCGGCGCCGAATGCGATCGCCAGCGGCTCGCGGGCCCGCAGACGCGGCGCGAGCAGCGCAAGAAAGGCGGCCGGCGGCGCCGCGTCAAGACCGAACACCTTCGGGTTGGACAAGGCGTGCGTGGCCACGGCCCCGATCAGCGTGCCCATGTTCCACAGCGTGAAGACGGCGAGACCGGTCGCCCAGAACGCGAATCGTGACTTCTCCGCCGTGTCGCGAGCGATCGCCATCGCCGTGGTCTCGTCGATGACGAAATGGGCCGAGGCCGCGCGTCGCGGTCCCGTGACTCCGAGCAGCGACGACAGCCTCACGCCGTAGAGCGCGTTGCGTGTGCCCAGCAGCGCCGCCGTGGCTGCTCCGGCCCACACGCTCCCGCCCGCTCCGATCACCCCGACCATCGCGAACTGCGACGCGCCAGTGAACATCAGCACCGAGAGCGCGACGGTTTGAAAAAGCGTCAGGCCGGCGGCGGTCGAGATGGCGCCGAACGAAAGCGCGTAGGCGCCGCTGGCGACGCCGATGCCGAGCGCGTCACGAACGATGGCTCGCTTGGCGTCAGCCGATTTGCATTCCGTTCGGGCCGACGGCGTCCCACGGGGCCCCGAAGTTGTTCACGCCCTGCCCGGTTGTATCGCCGGCCTGGTGGTCCGTGACCACGTAGTACAGAGGATGGCCGGCATACGTGACCTGCTTGGCGCCGTCCTTGCGCGAGGTGGTTCCCAGCAGTGAAGCGTTCACGCCGGTGCCGGCATCGGGCGCGCCGGTTGTGAGGACTGGCGGCCAGTACGTGGCGCAGTCACCGTAGCAAGTCGACGCGGTGCCCTTGTCGGCTTCGAACAGGTAGACGGTCTTGCCGCCGCCATCGACCAGTATCTTGCCCAGCTTGGGGTTGTCGGCGACGGCGATCACCGTCATCGAGCCCTGCGCCGCCGGCGAAGCCGATCCTGTGGACGGGGTCGTCGTGCCGCATGCCGCGACTGCGAGTGAGATGGCCGCGAGGCCACCGCTGAGGATGAATCTCTTGTGCATCTGAATGCTCCTGAATGGCTATTGGCTTGGGATGCATCCAGATACCCGGCCTGGTTACCCGGCTACTCGGGCGTGACGTATGCGGCGGTGAGGCCCCCATCGACCATGAAGGTCGCGCCGTTGACGTAGCTCGACTCGTCGCTGGCCAGGAACAGCGCCGCATTGGCGATCTCCCGCGCTTTTGCCAAGCGCCCCATCGGCAGGTGCACGCGCCGCCGCTCATACGCGCCCGGCGTCTCCGAGAAGAGCCGCATCAGCAGCGGCGTTTCCACCGGGCCTGGGCATAGGGCGTTCACCCTGATGCCCTGCCGCGCGAACTGCACAGCGAGCTCCCGGCTCATGGACAAAACCGCGCCCTTGGAAGCCGTGTACGAGATCTGCGATGTCGCCGCTCCCACCAGCGCCACGAATGACGCGACGTTGATGACCGAGCCTCCGCCCGCGTCCAGCAGGTGCGGGATTCCGTACTTGCAGCACAGGTAGACGCCTTTGGCGTTCACGGCCTGGACCCGGTCCCACGCATCCGGCTCGGTGGTGAGAATCGAGTCGTCGTCCGCGGGCATGATGCCGGCGTTGTTGTAGAGGACGTCGATGCGGCCGTAGCGCTTTTCGGTCTCCGCATACATGGACTCGACGCTCTTCGGGTCGCTGACGTTCGCCTTGACGAAAAATGCGTCCCGGCACTCGGAGGCCGTCTTCTCGCCCGCTTCGACTCCCATGTCCGCGACGCACACCCGCGCACCCTCGCTCGAGAAGAGGAGCGCAGCCTCGCGGCCGATGCCGCTCGCCGCACCTGTGATCACCGCCACCTTGCCGTCGAGACGCCCCATCAAGCCCCCTCAGCCACGCTCGAAGAGCCGCTCGCGCTCATAGCCGGTCACGACCCTGTCGAACTGCGCCTGTTCCGTACGCGCGAAGTTGAGGTAGTGGTCGACCACGTCGTCGCCGAACGCCTTGCGCGCCATCTTTCCGTTCTCAAGCGTGTCGATGGCGTCGCGCAGCGCGTGCGGGAATCGCTGCACGTCGGATTCGTATGCGTTGCCTTTGAACTCCGGCGGCATATCGAGCTTCTGCTCGATGCCGTACAGGCCCGCCGCCAGCAGCGCCGCGAATGCGAGGTATGGGTTGACGTCGGCGCCCGGGATGCGGGTTTCCGTGCGCAGGTGCTGGCCGTGGCCGACAATCCGGAACCCACACGTCCGGTTGTCATGGCCCCACGCCAGCGTCGTCGGCGCCCACGTACCCGCCGCGTAGCGCTTGTACGAGTTGATATTCGGAGCCAGGAAGATCGCGAGCTCCGACGCGCACGCGATGTGGCCCGCGAGGTACCCGCGGAACGTCTCCGACTCACCGTCGAACGTGTTGCGGTCGCCCTTCCACAGGCTCGAGTGCACGTGGCACGAGCTGCCGATCCAACGATGGTCGGGCTTGGCCATGAACGTCACCGAGCAGCCGTGCTGGTTGGCCATCTCCTTGATGCCGTTCTTGTAGATGACGTGGTTGTCGGCCATCGTCAGCGCGTCCGCGAAATGGAAGTTGATCTCCTGTTGACCCGGCCACGCTTCGCCCTTCGAACTCTCGACGCGAATGCCGGCGGCCTTCATGCCGTTGCGTACCGCGCGGATGAACGGCTCGTCGTAGCTGGTGGCGAGCACGTGGTAGTCGAGGTTGTAGGGCACCGACGGGGTGAGGCCGCTGTAACCCTTGGCATGCGCTTCGGCGAACGTCTCTTTGAGCAGGTAGAACTCGAGCTCCGAACCGAACATGGGCTCAAAACCGAGCTTGCGCGCGCGTTCGATCTGTGCGCGCAGCACCTGACGCGGCGAAGCGGTCACCGGTGAGCGGTCGTGCCACGCCACATCGCTCAGGACGAGCGCGGTGGCCTCGAGCCAGGGGATGCGGCGCAGCGTCGCAAAGTCCGGCACCAGGTCGAAGTCGCCGTAGCCGCGCTCCCAGCTGGCCATCTCGTAGCCGGGAACCGGGTCCATATCCATGTCGACGGTGAGCAGGTAGTTGCAGCCTTCGGTCGGCTCGCCGTGCGCGGCGGACTCCACGAAGTACTCGCCGTCCACGCGCTTGCCCATCAGCCTTCCCTGCATGTCGGTGAAAGCGACGACGACGGTGTCGATCTTTCCGGCCTTGACCTCGGAGGCCAGCTGCTCCTTCGTCAGCAAATCGTCACCGCGAGGGCTTGGTGTGGCGGCCCCGAGCCCGCGCGACGAAGCGCTCGAACAGCGCACGCGCCCATGGCAGGTCGGTGGTGAGCTCCTCCGGATGGCATTGCACAGCAACGATAAGGCCGTCGTCCGACTCGACGCCTTCCACAGTCCCGTCCTCGCCGTGGGCGGTTTGCTGCAGGCCCTCGGCCAGGTCCTTGATCGCTTGATGGTGCAGGCTGTTGACCCGGATCTTGTGCTCACCGGCCGCTCGCCCCAGCTCGGACGACGGGTCGACCTCGATCGTGTGCGCGAGGTGGCTGCGCCCCAGCGCGCGCACCTCATGACCTTCGAGATGCTGCACCAGCGAGCCACCCATCGCGACGTTGATCACCTGCTGACCGCGGCAGATGCCCAGCACCGGCAGGTGACGCTCCCGCGCCTGGCGGAACATCGACAGCTCAGTCTCGTCGAGCTCGGGGTCGGTCTCCCCGACCTTCTCGTCCCGCCGCTCTCCATAAAAGGAAGGATCGACGTCCCAGCCTCCGGGCAACAGAAGCCCGTCGACGTCCGGGAGCGCCGTGGTGCCGGGGACCAGGTCCACGGGCTCGGCGCCCGCGGCCGCGACCGCCCGGCGGTAGGGCCCGAAGTACTCCAGGCCCCGCCGCGGGTGGACCGTGATCCCGATTTTCGGTCTCTCTGCGCTCAGCGCCGCTCCGGGCCTATCAGGCGGCGCCGACGGCTTCGAGCTCGGCTTCGATCTTCGCAAGCTCTTCAGTTGATCCTTGAACCTTCGGCCCCTTGAACCAGTTCTTGGCGGACAGGAACCAGTAGCCTCCGGAATACACCAACACCACCGCGACCGCGAGGATGGCGTAGTTGAAGGTCGTGGGCGTGTTCCCGGGAGATAGCTGCGGCAGCACGAAGAGGATGGCAATGAACGCTATCCAGATCACCGCGATCCATCCGATCACGTAGCTCCAACGCCCGAGGTGCCATGGACCGCGCTGGAAGCGCTCGCCTGCCAACAGCCGGAGCAAGATTGGGATCCCGTACGCGATGTAGAGTCCGATCACAGCGATCGAGGTCACAGCGGCGTAGGCGACGGGATTCCACAGGTAGGGCAGGCCGAGGATGAACGCCCCAACAGCGGCAAACCAGATGGAGTTGGTCGGCGTGCGCGTGCGCGGATTGATCTTGTGCCAGAACTGGGAGCCGGGCACGGCACCGTCGCGCGAGAAGGCGTAGATCATCCGCGAGTTGGCGGTCACGGATGACATGCCGCAGTAGAACTGCGCACCCACGACGATGAAGAGCAGGAAGGTGCCGAGGTTCTTGCCGACCGCGTCGACGAAGATCTGCGCGGGAGGTACTACGGCCGTCGCCTCCGCAGCGTAGTTCTGGATCGCTGAGGTGACGCCGATGAGAAGCAGCCACCCGGCAAAGAGCGAGACGACGATCGACCACACGATCCCGCGCGGTCCGCCAACGGCGGCGTTGTGCGTTTCCTCAGTCATATGCGCGGACGCGTCATAGCCGGTGAACGTGTACTGAGCCAGAAGGAGGCCGATGAGGAACACGTATATGGGTGCGCCGGCGAAGCTGAAACCGGTGTTATTGACGAAGTGAGTGAACACGAACGAAACCGACTGGTGGGTGGTGCCCGCTGGCCCAAGGCCGCTCCCGGGAATGAAGAACAGCGCGCCGACGATGACTACGACGCCCACCAGGTGCCACCAGACGGAGATATCGTTGAGGAGCGCCACCAGCCGGATGCCGAAGGTGTTGAGCAGGCCGTGCGCGAAGAGAATGACCGCATACACCGCAATGATGTGTGGCGGGTCAAGGGTGTAGTTGAAGAGCTGGTTGAACAGGGCCGACATGAAGAACGCGCCGCCAAAGTCGATGCCGGCGGTGACGCCTACCTGGCCCAGCAGGTTGAACCAGCCTGTGAACCAGCTCCAGGCGGCGCCGTTCTTCCCACCCAGCTTGGCGGCCCAGTAGTAGAGTCCGCCCGCGGTTGGATAGGTCGAGGCGACCTCCGCCATGGACAGGCCGACGAGGGTCACGAAGATTCCGACCAACGGCCAGCCGATGTTCATGATGATCGGGCCGCCGGTATTCATTCCATATGCGTATAAGGTGAGACAGCCCGAAAGTATCGAGATGATGGTGAATGACACCGCGAAATTGGAGAAGGTGCTCATCCGCCGCGCGAGCTCCTGCGCATAGCCCATGCGGTGGAGCTGCTCGACGTCCGATTCTTGGGCCTTCACACTCATCCGTCAGTCCTCCCAAACGGCGCTGCGCACAGCGCTCGGCAGCCCTCCCCTCAGGCTTGCGCGGAACCTAACAGGCGATAGGATGCTTGTCAAGGATGTGCCGGGAGAGGGCTGATTGGGCTCAGATGTAACAAACGACACG
>VBFD01000046.1:0-12629 GCA_005883585.1 Chloroflexota bacterium | reverse complement strand
GACCTGAACTGGATCGGCAAACACATGCGTTACGCGGTCGACCCCGACGGCTTCGACCGCGACACCGAGGAGGACTACGAAAAGCGCTTCCTCCACATCAGCCAGATGAACGGCATGTACCACCTCAGCGGGGTCCTCGACCCCGAGAGTGGCGCTGCCCTCAAGACGGCGATCGACGGGCTCGCCAAGCGCCTCGGCCAGGAAGACATCCGGACGCCCAAGCAGCGCCGCGTCGACGCCTTCACCGAGATCGTCTACAAGTCCCTGGACGAGGGCAAGCTGCCCCAGCGCAACGGGGTCCGCCCGCACATCACCATCACCACCACCCTGGAAGGCTTGAAGGGCGAGCTGGGGGCGGCGGCCTCAGAGCTGGAGACAGGGATGCCGATCTCGAGCAAGACCGTTCAGCGGCTGGCCTGCGACGGCACCTTGAGCCGGGTCTTGAAAGCCGAATCTCGAGTGGTCGATGTCGGCCGGGCAACGCGGGCCATCTCGCCGGCCCAGCGCCGGGGGCTGAAAGCCAGCTATCGCGGCTGCTGCGGGCCGGGCTGCGACCGCCCCATCAACTGGACGACTCCGCACCACATCGAGTTCTGGTCGCGGGGCGGGCCGAATGACCTGCCGAACCTACTTCCTCTCTGCTACTACCACCATCGGCTCGTGCACGAAGGCGGATGGCAGGTGGTGAAAGCGGGCGACGAGGTGAGGTTCATCCCACCTGATCGTGTGAACGTGCGGCGTGCGCGAGGACCAGGAGTGCGCTGGGCCGCCTAGACCGGTGAACCTAGGGCTTCAGCATCGCTCCGTCTGATGCCGAACCCACCAGCAGCGCGTAGCGGGCCAGGACGCCCTTGCGGTAGTTGGGCTCGGGCGGCGACCAGCCTTTCAGTCGAGCGACGACGTCGACACCTTCCACGTTGAGGCGCCGGCTTTCGACATCGATGTCGATGATGTCCCCATCTTGAAGGGCGGCAAGCGGGCCCCCGACCGCGGCCTCGGGTGCGACGTGGCCGATCATGAATCCCTGTGTGGCGCCTGAGAAACGACCATCCGTGACCATGGCGACGGTCTCGCCGAGCCCTTCGCCGACGATGGCGGCGGTCACCTGCAGCATCTCCCGCATGCCCGGGCCACCGCGCGGACCTTCGTAGCGGATCACGACTGTGTCGCCGGGCTTGATCTTGCCGCCGGTGACGGCGGCGAAGGCGTCCTCTTCCCGATTGAAGACGCGAGCCGGGCCGCGATGCGAGGTCGGCGTGTGCTGAGTCACCTTGACCACCGAACCCTCCGGAGCCAGCGACCCGCGCAGCACGACGAGCCCGCCCTCGGGGCGCAGCGGTCTGGAAAGCGGCGCCACCACCTCCTGTCCAGCCGTCTCTTTGACCGACTCGCATTCCTCGCCCAACGTCCGGCCCGTGACCGTGAGCGCATCGCCGTCGACGAACCCACCTTCGATCAGCCGCTTGGTCAACACGCCGATGCCGCCGGCTCGATGGAGCTCGACGGCGGCGAAGCGGCCGCCCGGCTTGAGATCGCAAAGGAGCGGTGTGCGACGGCTGATGCGGTCGATGTCGTCGATGTAGAGCTCCACGCCGACCTCGCGAGCCATCGCGAGCAAATGAAGGACCGCGTTGGTGGAGCCACCGCTCGCGGCCACCGCAGCGATCGCATTGTCGAAGGCGCGACGCGTGAGGATGCGCGAGGGCCGAAGGTCCTGGTCCAGCACCTGCATGACCAGCCGGCCCGCAACCTCCGCCGCGCGCTTCTTGTCGGGGTCCGTCGCGGGGATCGAGTTGAAGCCGAAGGGCGAGAGCCCGATCACCTCCATGAGCATCGACATGGTGTTCGCGGTGTATTGCCCTCCGCATGCGCCAGAACCAGGGCATGCGACCAGCTCCAGCTCCGCCAGGTCGGCGTCGCTCATCTTGCCCGCGGCGACCGCGCCGATCGCCTCGTACACCTCGCCAACCGCGACATCGCGCCCACGGAACCGCCCGGGCATGATCGAGCCGCCATATAAAAGGATGGCCGGGCGGTCGAGGCGGATGAGGCCGATCGCGGACGCGGGGATCGTTTTGTCGCAAGCGCAGATCGCGCACATGGCGTCGAATTGGTGGCCGCGGCCTACGAGCTCGATCGAATCGGCGATCACCTCGCGGCTGACCAGAGAGGTCTTCATGCCCTCGCTGCCCATCGTGATGCCATCGGAGATGGCGATGGTGTTGAACTCCATCGGGTTGGCGCCGGCGGCGCGGATGCCGGCCTTCACCGGCACCGCCAGCTCGCGGAGCCCGAAGTTGCACGGCATGGTCTCGAGCCAGCAGTTGGAGACTCCGACGAAAGGATTCTTGATGTCCTCCGCCGTCAGCCCGATCGCGTGGAGGAACGATCGTGCGCCGGCGCGGTCGCGGCCTTGGTACAGGGCACGGCTCGGCAGCTCACGAGGCGGCACGAGTGGGAAGTCTAGCTCGACCTCGGGACGAAGAAGCTAAGCTGTCCCGTCATCGAGAGGGAGAGCAGCGTCCGGGTCGCCGTCACCGGCGGAGCGGGCTTCATCGGCACGCACACGGTGGAGCTGCTGGTTGAGTCCAAGGCGTTGGTGCTTGTCATCGACGACCACAGCCATCCGTGCGGCGAGCCGCTGCCGCTGGAGGTTGAAGTCGTGTCGGCCGATTGCGCCTCACCGGCCGCGGCGAAAGCGCTGGCGACGTTCAAGCCCGACGTAGTCCTCCACCTCGCCGACAAGGGCGGAGTGCAGAGGGCGGCGCGCGACCCTGGCGAGCACGTGAAGATGAGCGTCGCGAGCACAGTTGGGCTCCTGGATTCTGCGATCAAAGCGGGCGCGGGACGAATCGTCATCGCGTCGTCAGGCGGATCGATCTACGGCGAAGGCGCCAAGCTTCCGGCGCGCGAGATTTACAAGCCGGCGCCGCTCTCGGCTTACGGCGCGGCCAAGCGCGCAGAAGAGATCTACATGGTCGCCCTGGGACTGCGCCACGGGATCTCGACGCTCGCGCTGCGGTATGGCAACGTGTTCGGCCCGCGCCAGGACGGCACCGGCGAGTCGGGCGTCGTCGCCATCACCTGCCACCGCCTTCTGAATCGCGCCGGACCACGTATCTACGGCGACGGCGGGCAGACGCGCGATTTCGTGTACGTGACTGACGTCGCGGCTGCGAATGTGGCCGCGGTGTTCGGCCGCACTTCCGGCGAGGTGAACATCGGCAGCGGGCGCGAGGTCAGCGTGAACGCCATCGTCAAGCGGCTGCTCGAAGAGTCGGGCCGCCACCCGAAGACCGAGTTCCTCCCTGCTCGCGAGTTCGAGGTGCGGCGCGCGTGCCTGAACCCGACGCGCGCCCAGCGCTACCTGGAATGGAAGGCGAAGGTCTCCATCAACTCCGGCCTCAAGCAAACCTGGGCGTGGTTCCGCAAACGGCATTCGGCTCAGAGGGCGGTCACGCTGGGCCTACCGTAGCCCCCACCTCACACGCGTCCGATCGTCTGCGTGCTCGCTGCCGAACCACCGGAAGAACACCGCCAGGGCCGCGACGGCAAGGGTCGCTTTGCCCAGGACCATCAGTACTGCGCCGGCGAGGGTCTGGTCGATGATTGGCGTCAGCGAGTCGATCAACCTCGGCACGTGGACGTAGAACTCGTAGAAGGGAACGCGCGAAAACAGGAGGACGAGGGCGACTCCGTCCTGCGGCAGGGTCGCGGCAAGCATGTACATGAGCTTGAGGACCGGGGAGAGCTGCCACCGAGCCTGGGCCGATGTCGCCTCGAGGATGGGCCAGTACAGGACGAGCCCGGCGCCGATGAACATGAGGTGCTCGACGACGTGCAGAGATTCCGAATGAAGGGTGGCGTCGTAGAGCGCGGGCAGATGCCAGCCGATCATGACTGCGGCGGCGACGACCTGTGCTGGAACTGGCTCGGTGACCGCCCTCACGAGTGGGACGCGCGCCAATGAGCCGGCCATCTTCGGCGAGAGACCCAGAAGCATCAGAGGCGGCGCGACGAAACCCAGCAGGACGTGCTGCAACATGTGGACGCTGTCGAGGTAGTGGTCGCTGATGGTGTCGATCGGCGTCTCGAGCGCGACCCATAACGTGAGGACCCCGAGGCCGAAATAGAAGGTGTGCTTGGCCTGCGCGTCGTCGGCCCCGCGGGCCAGCCAAGCATGGCCGAGGAACAGCGCCGCCAGGCCCGCGTAAACCGTGGGATCGAACGGCCAGCTCACGCGATGAGCCTAGGTGATCAACCTCCCGCCGTAATTGGTTGGGCCAAGATCCAGAGGCTGGTCATCGTGTACATGACCATCAGCAGCAGCATCGGGTACTGGCTGAGCAGCGCCCTTTGCGCTGTTCGGAACTTCTCGCCCGCCTTGAGGTGCGAGAGATACACGGCGATGACGTGGCCGACCACGATCAGGATGATCTGGGCGAACCAGACCGTCGACGCCTGGGCCAGCGCGAAGCTGGGCTTGTAGCCGGCGAGCGCCGGGACGAGATGCCATCCCTTCGCCAGCGGGTCGTTGAGCAACGGAAACAGCGCCTGCGACTGCACCACCACGTAGCTGTAGTTGTGCGCGGCGTTATACACGAGGGCGATAGGCACGAGAGTCAGGGCGAAGGCGGTGACTGTCGCCTTCAGGTCGAGGCGCCGGTTACCGAAGTAAATGACCAGCTCCATGAACGCGATGAAGATGAGCAGGAAGGCTCCGGTGAGCAGCACCAGGCCGGTGGTCTTGACGGCGAAGAAGCCCCACGCACCGAGTGGCAGCCACAGGGGCTCGAGGGTGATGTTGAAGTTCTGCCAGGACGGCGTGGCTTCGATGCCGTCGAACGCGAGCGTGCTCAGCATCAGGATCACGAAGAGCACGCGATCCCAGCCTGTCGGGCTGGGCTGGAGCAGGCCGACTCCCCACGGCCTGACGTACACGGCGTTGATGCGTCGCTGCCCGTCGCGCTCGGCTTCGAGGGGGCTGAAGCGGCCGACGATTCCGAACAACACAGTGAAGGCCTCGCAGTGCTCGAGCCACTCGTCGCGCCCGAACCAGACCATGCCGGCGAGGGTCACAGCGGTGTAAGCCGACGCCGTGATCGCCACGATCCACGGCCGGTTTGCCATTCCGCTGGTGAGCTCGAGGCACGCAAATGCGAAGTAGGCGACGACCGCAGGCCATATGCCTACGTTGGGCAGCTTCCAGACTGGGCCTAGGCGCTCGAATCGCGTAATCGCGTCGTAAATCGCGGCCCACGGGTTGAGCAGGTACCAGAGGTTTCCGACGAGACCGGAGAGGATCACCGTTCCCGCCCAGAAATAGATCCACGTCAGGTACTCGGCGGGATTCAGCTCGGCTTTGCTGGAGCCGAAGAGCCCCGTCACGATGATGGTGGCGAGCCCCAGGACGCCGATGATCCCACCGGCGACGCGCGGCCACGGCGTTTGGGCGACACGCAGCAGAAATGGCACAGCGCGCCGCGGGTAGACGACCGCCTTGGCACCCACCTGGTCGCCCGCGAACAGGACGACCAGCACGAATGAGATGACTACGACGCCGCCGGCTGCGAACAGGTACAGAGCGAGCGATGCAGGCAGGTCGTAGCGCTGCCCGAATCCGTGCAGAAAGATGGCGGTGGCGAACATCACGACACAACTAGATGGCCGAGGTGGGTGCTGGTCGACTCCCATTCGATCTCGAAATCAGCGCTCTTGTCAGCCTTGAACGTCTGCGACACCACCTGGCCAGCCTTGGTCTCGAAATGGACGTCGTAGCCGTGCAGGTGCACCTCGCCGTCGGTGTCGCTGGTGATGTTGATGGTGATGGTGTCGTTGTGATGGGCCGTCAAGGTGTCGGGCGACATCGACTTGCCGCCGGTCACAGTCACGTTGAACGTGACGTCCTTGCCGCCGGCGCTCTGGTTGGCGAAGATGAGGACTCCGCCTGCGACCACGAAGATGGCGACGACCGCCACGACAATGGGTATGCGATATCGGTTCACGGGAAATTCCTCCTTACCAAAATTGGGGCGCGCGTATTCGCGCAGCGATCAGTTACAAGCTGATGCGCAAGGAGGTCGGCGGTCCGCGCTTGGCCAGGGATGAGCCTGCCACGCGGGAAATGAGCCACGCCATGTCTGGCGCCGCAAAGGCGGGTACCACGGACGGCGCCGGTGCGGGGAGCATGGACGAGGCTGCGCGCACGACGTCTCTGATCAGCCCGACGGCCGATTCGACGTGTGTGCTCAGCCATCGCAGCGCTGACGCGGCGACGATGGCGACCGGCAGCTGGCCCAGCGTGCCCCAGAGCAGGAGGTCGGCAGCCGACCCAAAGCTCGTGCCGGCGGCCAGGGCCTCGGCGATCTCCTGGAGTGCAAAGGTCGCCAGCTGGAGGCTGAAAAGAACCGCGAGCAGGCTTATGAACGACGGCTCGGAGTCGGTCCGCACGCGGCGCCCGCTGAGGATGCGAGCGAGGCCGACGAGCACGAGGCCGGCGATGAGCGCCGCCGAGATGGCCCCGAGCGCGGTCTTCGCCACCATGGGGAAGTAAGCGTGGGCGCCCGTGCTCTGGATCTGCTGGGCGGCGGCCCCAAACCGGAGCTGGTAGGCGAACAGGTGCCCAGCCTGAGAGCCGAGCAGGCCCAGGGCCAGTGCGGCGAGCGCGAGGCGCCTGCGGTTCATCGCCACGATGATAGGACTCGATGCATAAGCGGCCGCTAAGCGCTCGAAATTCCAGCGAACTACAATCCGGCTCATTCGAAGCAACGCTGCGATGGGGAGGTTAGCGATGAACGCGCGTATCCCGGTACTGGGGCTTGTGGCAGCCACCGTGTTGGCCGCTTGCGGTGGTTCGACGCCAACTACTACCTCGGGTGGGCCGAGCAAGGTTGCCAGCATCGCGAGCCAGGTCCCGTCGACGATCACGGGCCCGATTCAGATCGCCACGGACGCGACCTACGCGCCGAACGAGTTCGTCGATCCGAACACCGGCGCGATCTCCGGTTGGGACATCGACCTTGGCAACGCGATCTGCAAGGTGATGGGCCTCGTCTGCACCTTCAACAACGTCACCTTCGACGACATCATCGCCCAGCTCAAAGCCAGTACCCCGAGCGAGGTCGCGGGCGGCGACAAGCCGCGCTACTCATTCAGCATCTCGAGCTGGAGCCCCACTCAAGCGCGTGAGGACAGCGGCATCGACTTCGTCACCTATTACAAGGCAGGAGAAGCCTGGATGGTCAAAGTCGGAGGCCCGACTATCAACACCGCCGCGGACATGTGCGGCCACACCGTCGCGGTTGAGGCAGGCACCACCGAGGAGAGCGACGCCTGGGGCTACATGGGCCAGCAGGTTGGGGGTACGGTCATCGCCGGCGACAAGAACAATTGCAAGGCCGCGAGCAAGACGGACATCAAGGTCCTCAGCTTCCAGACCCAGACGGACGCCAACTCAGCGCTGCTCTCGGGCCGGGCCGACTTCGGCTGGCTCGACCAGCCTGTTGCGGACTACCAGGTCAAGCAGTCGAATGGCAAGTTCAAGATCGGGGGCCAGCCCTGCAGCGTGGCGCCATACGGCATCGCCATGGTCAAGGGCAGCCCGTTGGAGAAGCCGATCATGGACGCAGTCAAGTACCTGATCGACAACAACGGCTACTACAGCAACATCCTCAAGAATTGGAACGTCACCGACGGAGCCATCGCAAGCTCGGACGTCGCGCTCAACAAGAACGACGCCATCGGTCCCACGTGCGTGCCGTCCTACTGACATCGACACAAATCACTAAGTGACCGAGACCGTCTCCGGTCCGTCTGTCCCCGGTTCACAAGCCGGGCAGCGGCCGGAGACGATCAAGGCGATTCCGGTCCGGCATCCGTGGCGATGGCTGTCGGCGGTTGTAGTGCTCGGCGTCGCGGCCGACATCGTGTACACAATCGTCACGGCACCCAACCTGGACTGGGGTGTCGTCGGGACTTACCTCTTTGGACGGCTCATCCGCGAGGGGATTCTCGTCACGCTCGAGCTGACGGTGCTTGCCATGTTGATCGGCGTCGTCCTGGGAGCCGTCATGGCCGTGATGCGACTATCGCCGAACCCGGTTGTGTCGTGGGTCAGCTGGCTTTACATCTGGTTCTTCCGGGGCACCCCGGTGCTGGTGCAGATCTTCTTCTGGTACAACCTGAACATCGTCCTTCCCCACATTGGAATTGGCATCCCAGGAACCTCGCTCAACTTGCAGGCAGGCACCAACCAGCTGATCAATCCGTTCCTCGCCGCCACCCTCGGCCTCGGCTTGAACGAAGCCGCGTACATGGCCGAGATCGTCCGCGCCGGCATCATCTCGGTGGAGCACGGCCAGACCGAAGCCGCGCAGGCGCTGGGCATGACCCGGCTGCAGGTGATGCGCCGGATCGTCCTTCCGCAGGCGATGCGGGTGATCATTCCGCCCACCGGCAACGAGACCATCTCGATGCTGAAGACGTCATCGCTTGCTTTCGTGGCCGCGGTGCCGGAGCTGTTCACGAGGTCGGAGCAGATCTCGAGCGCCAACTTCGCTGTCGTCGAGCTCGCGATCGTGGCCAGCATCTGGTATCTCGCGATGACGTCGATCCTGACCGTCGGCCAGTACTACCTCGAGCGGTACTTCGCCAGGGGCTCGCAGCGTGAGCTGCCCCCGACTCCGTGGCAGAGGTTCAAGAAGATTCTCTTCACGGGTCATGCGCCGCCGCCCTCGGCGGTCGAGGCGGCTGTGTCCTTACCAAGGGCGCATTGATGAGCGTTGTGCCGATGGTGAAAGCCGAGGCCGTGCACAAGAGCTTCGGCCGGCTCGAGGTCCTGCGCGGCATCGACCTGGAGGTCGCGCCCAAAGAGGTCATGTGCATGATCGGGCCGTCGGGCTCGGGAAAGAGCACGTTCCTGCGCTGCATCAACCACCTGGAGAAGATCGACGCGGGCCGGCTGTCGGTGGACGGCGAGCTGGTCGGCTATCGCCAGCGCGGAAACAAGCTCTACGAGCTCCCCGATTCCGAGGTTTGCCGCAAGCGCTCGGAGATCGGAATGGTGTTTCAGCGCTTCAACCTCTTCCCGCACATGACGGCGCTGGGCAACATCATGGAAGCGCCGCTGATGGTCAAGAGGGAGAAAGGTGCGACGGCCGAAGCGCGTGCGCGGAAACTGCTCGACCGGGTCGGCCTCTCCGACAAGGTCGACTGCTATCCAAACCAGCTCTCCGGCGGCCAGCAGCAGCGCGTCGCCATAGCTCGGGCGCTGGCGATGGAGCCAAAGCTGATGCTGTTCGATGAGCCGACGTCGGCCCTGGATCCCGAGCTCGTCGGCGAGGTGCTCGACGTCATGCGCGGTCTCGCCAAGGATGGAATGACGATGGTCGTGGTCACGCACGAGATGGGCTTTGCCCGCGAGGTCGGCGACAGCCTGGTCTTCATGGATAGCGGGGTGATCGTCGAGACCGGCACGCCTCGCGACGTGCTGGCGAACCCCAAGCACGAGAGGACGAAGGCCTTTCTATCGAAAGTCCTCTAGCTGCGCGAAGCCCTCCACTCCTTCCAGTCGTCTCGGACCAGCCTTCCCATCGTCGTCGCCGCCTCGCGCAGCCACGCCGACTTGCGCCGCTTCAGGTCGGCGAGGATGGCTTTGCCGGCCCCCCGAGTGCCCAGGTGGATGTTGCCGGATTCCCACCCCATCGCCCTCAAAAGCCTCCCCTCGTCGCGCTGCACGGGCAATGAGTCGAGCTCGATCCGGCTGCAGTCCGGGGACAGGCGGCGTACGAGCCAGCCTTCGCGGACCTCGCTGAGCGGGTCCGGACAGCGCACCGCAGACGCGGCCAGGTCGAGATAGAGGATCCGGCCTCCGGCGTGGTCCTTGTGCGCCCATTCCCACGCGGAAGGCGCGAGGGCCTTGGCCTCATGAGCGACGGCCGATCCGTGCCAGTCGGCGATCGCGACCAATCGCTCCCGCCCCAGGCTGCCGAGACCTGAGCGTCGGCGCACGAACCGCACGCTGTTCGCTCCGGATGGCAGCCGGCGCACCAGCAACGGCTTGAGATTGGGCGGCAGCCATCCGCGGGCCGTTGGCAGCGCTTGCATTCGCGCCCAGAAGGCCACAGGGTCGCGCAGCCTGCCCGACGCCATCTTCCGGAGCCAGCGATCCCGCTCGGCCAGGACCATAGGCCGGCCGCCGGCGCGCAGCGCACCCGTGTACCCCGCGATGATCGCGGCGCACGACTGCTTGAGGTCGATGTTGAGATGGCCCTCCGCGGCGGCGAGGCCCGCGCTCGTGGCCAGCCGCACGAGGTCGAACGTGAACGGCATGCGGCAGGCCTCGTCGAAATCGTTGATGCCCCAGACGAGCCTTCCGTCCGCGTCCCTCCACGTGCCGTAGTTCTCTACGTGAAGGTCGCCGACCGCCAGCACTCGAACGCCCTCCGCCAGCTCGGGCAACACCTGAGGCGCCAGCTCGGCCCATCTATAAAAGGTCGCGCGAAGGAAGCTGAACGTGTCCGCGGCCATCATCTCGTGCTTGTAATCGAGCTCGTGCTGGCGCAGATGGATGTGACCCCTCAGCCAACGCTCGAAGCCGCGAGTCGATTCGACGATGTCGGAATTCGCGGCCACGGGAGTTATTGTCGGGTGGGCCGATTGAACTTAGTGGAGAGATTCTCCTGGGGCCGCGCCTTCCCACGCT
The DNA here is from genome assembly GCA_005883585.1 of Chloroflexota bacterium. Classification (GTDB taxonomy): domain Bacteria; phylum Chloroflexota; class Dormibacteria; order Dormibacterales; family Dormibacteraceae; genus UBA10449. The sequence continues at coordinate 1,927 of VBFD01000046.1, read as the reverse complement.
GTCGTCTCCCAGTTGTCCTGCCTCTGTTTTAGCGGCATCCACGGCGGAAGGTCCATCAGGAGCTCATGGCTCAGCGCGAACGCATAAGGCTCGTAGCCTTTGCGCAGCTTCTTCAGCCGGTCGCGAAACTCGGCCGGATCGACTGTCATCCCGTCGCTCGACAGGAGGTCGATCATGGCCTGCAGCTCGGGTTCCGACAGGCGGTCGGGGACGTCGAAAATCGGTGCGGCGCGCAGGACCTGGCTGAGGTCGCCGAGAGCGTGGCGGCCCATGGCATAGACTCGGCGCGCCTGCCACGTATGACCCGTCGCCTTGCTCGCCTGCCACAGCGCGGCGAAGTCGAGGATCGCGGTCAGCGCGGCCACCCATGACTGGTTCTCGTGCTGCGAGCGGAAATAGCAGAGGACCTGGTACGAGAGGTGGCTCTCGAGCAGCTCCGCGGTCCAGTGCTCCCATGTCGACATGAGGGGTATCAGCTCCTGGATCTCATCGGCCTCCGTCGCGCGGCGGAGCAGGTCGCCCGCGCTCGGCGGCGAACCCGCGTACTCGTCCAGCATCGAGATCGTCGTCTCCCTTCGCGAGAAGCCCTGGTAGAGGACGGGCAGGTATGAGATCACGACGGCGAGGAACCCGAATCCCAAGCCGGCCTCGACGACGGTGACGAACCGGGCCAGGTCCGACTTCGGGGCGAAGTCGCCGATGCCGAGGGTCGTGAACGTCCATCCGCTCACGTAGAGGCCGGTGACGGGCGAGTTGAAGTCGAATCCTGTCGCCCACAGAAGTAGCGCGAAGCCGGTGATAAGGATGACGCCCCAGAGCCCGATCAAGACGAGCAGCGAGATCGGACCGTAGGTGCTGAGATAACTCTCGCGCCGGTCGCTTATGGGCATACGCCTTCCGATCGCCGCCCAGGGCTGCCACGTAAGGAAGTAGAAGACCTTCGACACCCGCAGGCGCCCCGACACGCGTCGCGGCAGGATGATGGTTTCAAAGGCGTCGCGCAAAGCGACGAACACGAGCACGAGCCCGACGAGGGCGGCGAGGAGATGCATCGTCAGGTCAACTCTCGACCAGCACCCTAAATTTCTTCTTTATCTATACGGGTGCGCTGCGCGCCTCGGTCGAGCTCGTGAGCGCCAGGGCCAGCGAGCCAAGCAGCTCGGCTCGTTCGACGAAGACGGCCGGCACCACATCGACGCGATCGGCAGCGGCGAGCACCGTGTGCCGGCGGATCGATTCCCTGATCGGACCGAGCAGGAGGTCACCAGCCCGGCTCATCGCTCCGCCAATGATCACGCGCTCCGGGTTGATCAGGTTGCACAGGCCGGCGACCGCCACACCTATCTCTCGACCCGCGTCTGAGATGGCGCGGCGGCAGCGGATGTCGCCGGCGGCGGCAAGCTCTATGACGCGCGGAAGCGTGAGCGCCTCGGAACGGCCCTGTCCGACCAGCTGCAGGATCGCCGGGCCGGACGCCACCGTCTCCAGACAGCCGCGGTTTCCGCAATAGCAGAGGGCTCCCGCCTCGTCGAGCGTCGTATGCCCGATCTCGCCAGCGGTACCCGACGCCCCACGCAGCAGCCTGCCGTCAGTGACTAGGCCCGCGCCGATCCCAGTCGCTGCCTTGATGTAGGCGAAGTTCGAGCACTCGCGGCCGGCACCCCAAGTCATCTCCGCGAGAGCCCCGCAGTTGGCATCGTTCTCTATCTCGACGCGCAGGCCGAGCCGGCCTTCCATCTCGAACGCGATGCGAAGGCCCACCCAGCCCGGCAGGATCGTCGCCGATCCGACCGTTCCCCGCGCCCGATTCACGGGACCCGGGATGCCGATGCCGGCGCAGATGACCGCCGCGCGCTCGATTCCGGCCTCGGCCAGGACCTCCTCGACCATCAGTGCCGACGCATCGAGGGCGTCGGCGGCACGATTG
>VBFD01000045.1:0-16115 GCA_005883585.1 Chloroflexota bacterium | reverse complement strand
AGCCGCGATCGAGGCGTCGCGCCACCGCCGCTGGCCGTTGGTGGTCCTCGATGGCGTCCAGGACCCCGGCAACGTCGGGGCGATCTGCCGCACCGCCGCGGCCGCGGGCGCGCCGGCTCTGGTCGTGCTTCAAGGCTCCGCGGATCCATACGGGGCAAAAGCTGTACGCGCATCGGCGGGAAACGTGTTCCGGCTGATCGTGGCCCGAGCAGCCTGGGATGACCTGGCCGGCCTCGATGGATATGGGGCATCAGCGTCCGGCGGGGAGCCCCTCGAAGCGGCGCCAATAGAGAATGCCGGCATGATCGTGCTCGGCAGCGAGGCGCACGGGCTGTCGCGGTCCGACCTCAAGCTGGTGACCGTGCAACTCAGCGAAGGCGTCGAGTCCTTGAACGTCGGCGCGGCCGCGGCGCTGATCCTCTTCCAGATCAAGAGGAGGCTCGCGTCGTGAGCGATCCGCAAACGCTGACGAAAGAAGCCCTGGCCGCCATCGCCGGCGCGCATTCCGAGAGTGAGCTGGCCGCGATCGAGGTTGACTACCTGGGCCGCAAGAACGGACGCATCAGCGCCTTGCTGTCCGGTATCGGCAAGCTGCCGCCGGCGGAGCGCGCCGCCCTCGGCCAGGCCGCCAACGACGCCAAGCGGGCGATCGAATCGGCGCTGGCCGCCAAGCGTCAGGGGCTGGAGGACGCAAGGCTCGCCGACCTCGCCGAAACCGAAGCGATCGACATCACTTTTCCGGGCCCGCCTCTCGGTCGCGGTCACATCCACGTGCTCACGCAGGTGCAGCGCCAGATCGAGACGGTGCTGGAATCACTGGGCTACAAGGTCGAGCTCGGGCCGGAGGTCGAGACCGAGTGGTACAACTTCGAAGCCCTCAACATTCCGCCCGGCCACCCGGCGCGCGAAAACTGGGATTCCTTCTATTTCACTCCGGACCTGCTGCTGCGGGCGCACACGTCCCCCGTGCAGATCCGGGCGATGCAGCGCATCAAGGAGCCTCCGATTTACATCATCACGCCCGGCCGCTGCTACCGGCGAGACGCGCCCGAAGCGACCCGGCTGCCTTACTTCAGCCAGGTCGAGGGTCTCGCGGTCGACAAGGGACTCACGGTCGGCGACATGAAGGGCACGCTCCTCTACATGATCCAGTCGCTCTACGGAGAGGAGCGGAAGGTGCGCGTGCGCCCGAGCTACTTTCCATTCACGGAGCCGAGCTTTGAGTTCGACGTGTCGTGCGGAATCTGCGCCGGCGCCGGCTGCAAGAGCTGCCGCTACAAGGGCTGGCTCGAGGTCGGCGGGTGCGGGATGGTCCATCCACAGGTGCTGCGCAATGGCGGCATCGATCCCGAGAAGTGGAACGGATACGCATGGGGCTTTGGGATCGAGCGCATGGCCATGCTCAAGCACGACATCGAAGACATTCGTCTCTTCTACGAATCTGACCTTCGGTTCCTCGAGCAGTTCTGATGAAGATCTCTTACGAGTGGCTCGGCGATTTCGTGGATGTAAAGGGCATCACCGCCAAGCAGGCCGCCGAGTTGCTCACGCGTCTCGGAATCGAGGTCGAGTCGCTGGCGGTCGTCGACCTGTCGGAGATCATCATCGGCAAAGTCCTCGATCAGAAACCGCACCCGAAGTCGCGCACCCCGCTCTGGATCCACCAGGTGGACCTTGGCGACCGTACCGAGCAGATCATCGCCGGAGCGCCAAATGCGGTGCCTGGCTCCCTCGTGCCTGTGGCGCTACCCGGCACGACGGTCCCCAACGGAAGGCTGGTCAGGGATTTGAACATCGGCGGATTCAGCGCCAGGGGAATGATGTGTTCGGCCGAAGAGCTGCTTCTTGGCGACGACCACTCGGGCATCCTCATCCTCACCTCTGGCAAGCCGGGCGACCCGCTGACCACCGTCATCCCCAACCAGGCGATCATGGACGCCGAGGTCACCTCCAACCGGCCCGACTGGATGGGCCACATGGGCGTCGCGCGCGAGCTCGCCGCCGGCCTGGACCGGATCATAAAGGTCGACTTCATGCCCGCCTTCACCGGCAAGGCCGAGCCCGCCGGCCATGACCTCGTCAAGGTCTCGATCGACGACTCCGACCTGTGCAGCCGCTACATCGGCGGCGTCATCACCGGCGTCAAGGTCACCCCGAGCCCGCAGTGGATGCAGCAGCGCCTTCGCGAGTGCGGCGTCCGGCCCATCAACAACATCGTCGACATCACGAATTACGTTCTGCTCGAGTACGCGCAGCCGCTGCATGCGTTCGACTTCGCCAAGATCTCCGGGGGAGAGATTCACGTCCGGCGTGCGCGGTCGGGCGAGAAGCTGCTCTGCCTCGACGGCATCGAGCGCGAATTGACCCCTGAGATGCTCGTCATCGCCGATGCCGACAAGCCCGTCGCAATCGCGGGGGTCATCGGCGGCGAAGAAACCGCGGTCACGGACGCGACGACCGACTTGCTCCTCGAGTCGGCCACCTTCAATGGACCGAGCGTGCGCCAGACGGCCCGCGCCTTCGGTTTGCGGACCGAAGCCTCGGCGAGATTCGAGAAGGGACTGCCGGCCGAGCTTGCACTGGCCGGCGCGAGGCGTGCTGCAGGACTCATCGCCGAGCACGCCGGCGGCGCCGTGCACCGCGAGTGGGCGGACGTCTACCCGCGGCCGCAGGAGCCGGTCCGCATCAGGTTGAAGCCCTGGCTGGTGGACGAGGTGCTCGGCGTGCACGTCCCGCTGGAGGACTCGGAAGGCATCCTGGTCAAGCTCGGGTTCCACGTCCGGGTCCTGGGCGATGGGGAATGGGACGTGCTCCCGCCGGTGTTTCGGCTCGACGTCAACATCCCTGAGGATCTCGTCGAGGAGGTCGGTCGTGTTTGGGGATACGACCGCGTGCCCCCGACTCTGCCCGGGCGCCGGCACGAAAAATGGACCCCGGCGCTCCCGAGCATGGGTCGTCGACTCGATGCCGGGCGCCAGGTCCTCGCCGGCGCGGGCTTCACCGAGACGTGGAATCCGGCGCTGGTGTCCGGCCGCCTGCTCGAGCAGCTGCGAGTGGGGGCGCGAGCGCTGCGCGTCTCCAACGCATTGAGCGATGACATGGACACCCTGCGGACGTCGCTGCTGCCGTCGCTTCTCAACGTGGTCGCGCTGAACCGCGATCGGGGGCGGACCGACGTCAAGGTTTACGAGATCGCGGCGACGTTCCTCGCGCGAGTCGGCGGCAAGACGACGCAGCAGCCCGAGGAGCCGCAGCGCCTGGGCGCGGTGGCCGATGCGGGGACGACGCCCGAATCGGGACGCGCTGGTTTCTACGCCATGAAGTCAGTGCTTGATGGATTCGTTCGTGAGCTGGGCGCGCCGGCGTCTACTTATCAGCGGGCCTCGACCGAGCTGTTCCATCCAGGACGCTGCGCAGCCGTGTTTCTGGACGCCCGCCAGCTCGGCTATATCGGCGAGCTGCATCCGAGCGTCGTCGCCGGCGCCAACGTGGAGGGCCGGCTCGTGGCGATGGAGATCGATCTCGAGCCGGTGCTTAACGCCGCGGATATCAAGCGCGCGCTGCCGGTGCCGCGCTTTCCCGCCATCGATCGCGATCTGGCCGTCGTCGTCGAAGAGCATGTCGCTGCCGGAGCGCTGCTCGCGACCGTCAAGGAGGCGGGCCGTGAGTTTCTCGAGAACGCCCGCCCGTTCGACGAGTATCGGGGCGCGCAGGTTGCTGAGGGGCACAAGAGCGTCGCGTTTGCCTTGACTTTCAGGAGCCCCGAGCGCACCCTGACGGACGCCGAAGTGGACGAGGTGATGGCAGAGATCAGGATTGCACTGGAGAAAAAGCACGGCGCCGGGTTTCGTACATGACCTGGGTCGACGCCATTCCCTTCGTTTTCATCATCGGCTACGGCGTCCTCGGCTACTTCACGGGCCTGATCCGGCGAATCATCAGCCTGGTCGCGCTCTACATTGCTTTCGTCGCCGCGACCAACATGGGACTGCAGGCGGGCGGCATCCTACAGCAGACCTCGAGCACCTCGACTCCTGATGCTCGCATCTACGGTTTCTTCGGAATCGTTTTCGTCGTCCTGATCGTCCTCGACGCTGCCGGACAGCTTGCACACAGCCAGATCCAGCTCGAGGCCATCGTGTTCAACCACGTCTCGGGAGCCGTCGTCGGCGTCCTGACCGGCCTCATCCTTTCGGTGCTGCTGGTCTACGAGCTGCAGTGCCCGCCGATCCGCAGATCTATTTCGGCCCCGGCCCCGTCAACCCCTGAACTCATGAGCGGGGAGTTTTTCGGGCGCCTGCGTGAGCGGGCGGTCGAGATCCACGTCGAGGACCACATGCGCGCGCGCCTGGAGCGTGGCGACTCGCTGCGCGTGAAGCTGGGCCTCGACCCGACCGCGCCCGACCTGCACGTCGGTCATCTCGTGGTGCTCGATGCGCTGCGCGCGTTTCAAGACGACGGGCACACTGTGGTCCTCATCATCGGCGACCACACCGCGCTCATCGGCGACCCGAGCGGTCGTTCAGAAACGAGACCGGTGCTCACCCCGGCCCAGGTGGCCGCGAACGCGGAAACGTATTTCGAACAGGTCGACATGGTGCTGGACCGCGCCCGCATCGAGATCCGCTACAACTCGGAGTGGCTGGCCGCGATGACCGCGGCCGACGTCCTGCGATTGATGTCGAAGGCGACCCTTCAGCAGATCCTGCAACGCGAAGACTTCTCCGACCGTGTCAAAGCCGGCACGCCGATCGGCGCCCACGAGATCCTGTACCCGTTCAACCAGGCTTACGACTCGGTGGCCGTCAACGCCGACGTGGAGATCGGTGGCACCGATCAGCTCTTCAACCTGCTTTTCGGCCGGGAGATCCAGAAGGCATACGACCAGGAGCCGCAGGACGTTGCCGTGTTTCCGCTGCTCGAAGGCACGGACGGCTCAGCAAAGATGAGCAAGTCGCTCGGCAACTACATCGGTCTGGCTGAGCCGCCAGAGGAGATCTACGGGAAGACCATGTCGATCCCGGATCAGCTGACGGAGAAGTACCTCCGCCTGGTTTCAGGTCTGCCGAGCACCGAGATCGAGAAAGTGGTCGCGATGAAGCCTCGCGACGCGAAGGCGGCGCTGGCTCGTCAGCTCGTGAATCGACTGCATGGGGAAGAGGCGGCTGCGCGAGCCGAGGCGGACTTCGATCGCAAGTTCCGCCAGCGGGACCTACCCGACTCGGTGCCGGAGCGGCGTGTGACAAGTCCGCATGATCTGGCTGAGACGATTGTCGAGGTCGGGTTCGCGAAGAGCCGCAGCGAAGCTCGACGCCTGATCGACCAGGGTGGTGTGCGCATCAGCGGCCAGAAGGCACCTATGGACGCCGAGCTCCACGACGGCGACGTCCTGCAGGTCGGTAAACGAAGTTTCGTTCGAATCCGGCTGGGATAGAATCATCGAAAGCATGTTCGGAGGCTGTATCTGATGTCTGGGCACTCGAAATGGGCCGGCATCAAGCACAAAAAAGCAATCGTCGACGCCAAACGTGGACAGGCGTTCACGCGCGCCAGCCGCGAGATCACGATCTCGGCCAAGGAGGGCGGCGGCAACCCCGACGGCAACTTCCGGCTACGCCTCGCGATGCAAAAGGCTCGTGAGATCAACATGCCGACCGACCGCATACAGAACGCGATCAAGCGCGGAACCGGCGAGCTCGCCGGCGAGAAGATCGAGGAAGTTCGCTACGAGGGCTATGGGCCCGCGGGCGTGGCGGTCATGGTCGACGCGTTCACCGACAACCGCAACCGAACTTCTGCCTCGATCAGGCACCGTTTCTCGAAATTCGGGGGCAACCTCGCCGAGACGAACGCCGTCGGATGGATGTTCGAACGCAAGGGCGTCGTCACGGTGAATGCCGGCAACAAGGATCCGGAGGAAGTCGGCCTGGCGGCCATCGAAGCCGGCGCCGACGATGTGCAGGTCGATGGCAAATCGGTTGAGGTGACAACGCCGCCGTCAACGTTCGAGAAGGTGAAGGCGGCACTGGAAGCGCTCGGCGTCACAGTGGAGAACGCTGAGATCACGATGCAGCCCAAGCAAACGGTTCCCGTCGGTGAGGACAAAGCCGTCGGGGTACTTCGTTTGATGGAATCACTCGAGGAGGACGACGACGTCCAGCAGGTCTACGCGAATTTCGACATCCCAACCAACGTCCTTGAAAGAGTTTCAGCACAGGTATAAGACCTAATGGACAAATGCCAGGAACCGCGAACGGACTGATCCTCGGCATCGACCCTGGGCTTGCCGGCACCGGCTTCGCGCTGCTGTCCGGGCCCGGCATCGTCCTTTCCTCTAATACTGTCGTTACCAACCCCGGACCGGACGGTGCGCGACTGCTCAAGATCACGCAGCACCTGCGCGCGATGCTCGCGGAGAACCCGCCGGGTGAAGCCTCTCTCGAAGAGCTATTCATGGGCCGCAACGCGACCAGCGCCATCGGCGTTGCTCAAGCGCGCGGCGCAATCCTCGCGGTGCTCGAGGAGTGTGGAATACCGGTGTTCGAATACAAGCCGTCGCAGGTAAAGATCGTCCTCACCGGCTACGGCAAGGCTGACAAGCAGCAGATTGCGCGCATGCTCGCGGCGCAGGTCAAGCTCCCGGAAGGCAAGCTCGACGTTCACGCCCTCGACGCGATCGCCATCGCCGTATGCCACGCGCGCAGCCGGCAGTTCTCGCGGGCGGCCGCAAGGTGATCGCCCACCTCAGCGGAAAGGTTCGGCGTGCCGGCCCGGATTTCGTCGTGCTCGACGTCGGCGGCGTCGGCTACATGGTCAGCGTGAGTGCGACGACACGCCAGAAAGTTCCCGCGCCCGGCGGCGACATAGACCTCGACATCCACACCCACGTCCGCGAGGACCAGCTCAACCTCTACGGCTTCGCGTCGGTAGAGGAGCTCGACCTGTTCGAGATGCTCATCCAGGTCGACGGGGTCGGCCCCAAGGTCGGGCTGAACATCCTGAGCGCGGCAAGCCTCGAGGTGCTCAAGCGTGCGATTGTGAGCGAGGATGCCGCACCTATTCGCCGCGCGACCGGAGTCGGCCAGCGCACGGCCGCCAAGGTGATCATCGAGCTGAAGCCGAAGCTCGACGCGGCGGGAGAGCTCGAAGCAGTCCCGCGCGCCGCAGCGCTTGCCGGCGATGGCGCCGTGCCGAAGGCTGTCGAGTCGGCGCTGCGCAACCTGGGCTTCTCGTCACAAGAAGCGCGGGTGGGTCTTGAGGCTGTCGACTGGAAGGCATCGCCCTCGACGCAAGAAGCGCTCGCGACCGCACTGAGGGCTCTAGGCCGCAAATGACGGACAAGGACACTGTGCTCGAGGCGAGCGCCGACGACGAGCAGTTCGACCTCACGCTTCGGCCGCGCATGCTCTCGGAGTACGTCGGCCAGCAGCAGGTTCGCGACAACCTCGGCATCCTTCTCGAAGCCGCCCGGCGCCGCGGCGAGCCGGTCGAGCACGTCCTCCTCTGCGGGCCGCCAGGCCTCGGCAAGACGACGCTCGCGCACATCATCGCGAACGAGCTCGGGGTTGCAATCAAGGTTTCCTCGGGCCCGGCCATAGACCACCAGGGAGCTCTCGGCTCGATCCTTCTCAACCTCACCACGCGCGATGTTTTCTTCATCGACGAAATCCACCGGCTCAACGCTGTGGTCGAAGAGTCGCTCTACCCCGCGCTCGAGGACTTTCGTTTCGACGCCGTGCTGGGCAAGGGAGTGGGGGCGAGCGCGGCGACGCTGCCGCTGCCTCATTTCACGTGCGTGGGCGCGACCACGCGCCAGGGCTTGCTCAGCGGGCCGCTGCGGGACCGCTTCGGGGCGGTCTACAGGCTCGACTTCTATAGCAAGGCCGAGCTCGAGAGCATCGTCCGGCGGTCCGCTCGCATCCTCGACATCGAGATCCACGACGACGCCGTGGCTGAGATCGCCAGGCGGGCACGCGGCACACCGCGAATCGCCAACCGCCTCTTACGTCGCGTACGCGACTACGCCCAGGTCCGTGGGGACGGGCGCGCCACCGCCGAGTCGACCAGGCTCGCGCTCGCGATGCTGGACATCGACGCCATCGGCCTCGAGCCTCTCGACCGCCAGCTGCTGGAAACCGTGATCGTCAAGTTCAAAGGCGGCCCTGTCGGACTCGACACCATCGCCACCTCCCTTTCGGAGGAACCCGAGACGATCGAGGACGTGCACGAGCCATATCTGATCCAGATCGGTTTCCTCGCGCGCACGGCGAGAGGAAGGGTCGCGACGGAGCTTGCCTACCGCCACCTTGGCATCGCCCTGCCCGACCCAGGCCCGCACCAGCCCCGGCTTCTGTAGGCGGCAGCGATAGTCCGGTGATCTCTAGACTGTTTCGGCTGTGCAGTTAGTCCTCAGCTGGCCCGTTCGGCTGCTCATCATCGGGCTGCTCCTTTTCTCCCTGTTCGTCGACGGGGCCGGCTACTGGTACCGCATCGCGAACCACTATCCGCTCACCGGAAACGTTGCCGGCCTGCCACCCAACTTCGGCGGCTGGCAGCTGTACTTCCACAAGGGCCTCGACCTGGCCGGCGGGACACATATCGACTACCAGCTCACGAACTTCCCGGTCGGGCAATCGCGAGCCGACGTGCAGCAGAAGACCATCACCGTCATCGCCAAGCGCGTCAACTCGTTGGGTGTCAGCGAGCCCGAGATCCGCGGCGCGGGCACGAACAACGACCGCATCACCGTCGACCTCGCCGGGGTCACCGCCGACCAGGCGCAGAAGGTGATCGGGGCCGTCAACAAGCTCGTCTACACCAGGTGGGTGCCTGACGCGAAGGTCACGGCAGGCCCAGAGGCCGGCTACAAGCCTGAGTTCACAGGCCTCACCGGCGACGACATCTCGAGCGCCACCGCTGTTATCGACCAGAGCGGCATCGGCTGGGTGGTCAACATTCAGTTCAGCTCCCACGGCGCGGACCTCTTCTCGAATTTGACGACCGCCAACGTCGCCGCCTGCCCTGGAGACCCGAACACGAGCGTCAGCGCGAACTGCGCGCAGCGCCATCTGACCATCTGGCTGGATCTCACCCAGCACGACATCGACAACTGGGAGGACCAGACCTATGTCTCAAAGGTCTCCCAGAACTACGACACCGGCTGTCTCGCCACGGCGACCCCGACGACCGTGTGTCCCAAGCTGCTGGTCGACGCGGTGACGCTGCAGGCGATCACCGGCGGCAACGCCGTGATCAGCGGTGGCGGTGCCAGCGGGTTCACGCAGCAGGCGGCCCAGGACCTCGCCACCGGGATCACGGCCGGCTCGCTGCCGGTCGACCTGCAGGTCTTGAGCGTTCAGCAGGTCGGATCCACGCTCGGAGCCGAGTCCGTGAAGCTGAGCATTGCGGCCGGCCTCCTGGGCCTGTCGATCGTGGTCCTGTTCATGATCATCTACTACCGCGTGCCGGGCTTCCTCGCGAGCCTTGCCCTCCTCTTTTATGCGGGCGTGGTGTTCGCGACCTTCAAGGTCGTGCCAGTCACGCTGACGCTGGCCGGCATCACCGGTTTCATCCTGTCGGTCGGCATGGCGGTCGATGCCAACGTGCTGATCTTCGAACGGTTCAAGGAAGAGGTGCGCGCCGGGAGAACCATCCCTGCCGCAGTCGACGCGGCGGTGCGCCGAGCGTGGCCCGCGATCTGGAACTCGAACGTCTCGACGATCTTCACGAGCCTCATCCTTGCCGGCGTCGGACCGAACGCAGTGAAGGGCTTCGCGATCACGCTGTTGATCGGCGTTCTCGCCAGCTTGATCTCGTCGATCATCGTCACCCACAACCTGCTCGCGATCGTCATGGCGGGCGGACGCCTGCGGCGCCCATTCCTGATGGGGGTGGATCGTGTCCGATCAACCTGAGGACGCGAAGGCAGGCATGCTGAGCACCGAGCCTTCGGAGGCCGAAGAGGACGAGGAGGAGCTCGAAGAAGAGCCCGCCGAGGCCCCCACCACGCAAATGCGGGCAGTGGTCCCGGAAATCGAGACACCGCCGACCCCTCCGCGCGTTCGAAAGATCGACTTCGTCAGCAAGCGCAACTGGTACTTCCTGTTCTCGCTCCTGATCATCATCCCCGGCATCTTTTTCATGGCCCACAGCGGTTTCAAGCTGGGCATCGACTTCGCCGGCGGCACGGAGTTCACCGTCAACTTCCCGAGCCGGCCGAGCCAGGCTCAGGTCGAGGCTGCGGTGGCCTCCGAGAACGCTGGCGGTTCGGTCATCTCCACCGGCAACGGCGGCTACATCATCCGGACCCTTCCGCTCACGCCGGCCCTGCAAAGAGGCTTCGAGGACGACATTCGATCGAAGGTCGGTCCGTACGACCTGCAGCAAGTCCTGGAGGTCGGCGGCACCATCGCTGGAGAGACCATCCGACTGGCATTGTTCTCCGTGTTTCTCGCCGCCATCGTCATCCTCGGCCTGCTCACGTTCTGGTTTCGCAACGTACCCGGAGGCTGGCGGGCGGGATTTCAGTTCGGCGGCTCAGCGCTCGCCGCCCTTCTGCACGACGTGTTCCTGCTCACCGGCGTCTTCGCAATCCTCGGCACCGGATTGAATCTGAGGATCGGAGAGATCAACAGCCTCTTCGTCACCGCCGTGCTGACGGTGGTCGGCTTCTCCGTCCACGACACCATCGTCGTGTTCGACCGGATTCGCGAGAACCTGCGGGTCAGCCAGAGGCTCTCCTTCGAGCAGGTCGTGAACATCAGCATCATGCAGACGTTGGTGCGATCGATCATCACCAGCTTCACCGTGGTCCTCGTGCTGGTCGCGATCCTCGTCTCAGGCGGCGACACGCTGAAGGGCTTCGCTCTCGCTCTGCTCATCGGCATCGTCTCGGGCACGTACAGCTCGATCTTCAACGCCGCACCGTTATTGGTCGTGTGGCGCAGGCTCCAGCCTCTCCGGTAACCTGATCGCTGGATCCCGCACATGCCGACATGGCCAATAACGTCGATAAGAGAGCTGCTCGAGCCCACGCTCAACCACATGGGCTATGAGCTCTACGCCTTGGAACAGTCGGGTCAATCAGGACGGACGCTTCGCGTTTCGATCGACCACGCCGAACCAATCAAGATCGAGGACTGCGAACGCGTGAGCCGGGTCGCCGGCCCGCTCCTCGACAATTCGCGGCTCATCGAAGGACCTTACGACCTCGAGGTTTCGTCGCCCGGCGCCGAGCGGCCCCTGCGCGCCCACGCCGACTATGAGAGATTCAACGGCAAGCGGGTGAACGTCCGCTACCGCAGCGGACCTTCGGACACAGTGATCGAAGGACAGCTCGTCGCGGTCGACTCTGCCGGCATTGCGGTATCCGCCTCGGGCGCGCGGGGGAGAGCTCCAGTAATCGTTCACATTGCATGGGATGACGTTGTCGCGGGCAGGCTCGCGGTCGCAATCTGAGCCGTCGACCGAAAGCCTCGCAGACGCCCTGACGGCGCTCTGCGCGGAGGTCGGCATTCCATTCGAGGAGATGCTCCACACCGTGGAGGACGCGCTCGCCGTCGCCTACGTGCGCGCCTTCAATCCGCCCGGTGACGTGCGCGTGACCCTCGACACCAACACCGGGGCGCTCGAGGTCACGAGCCGCATCGTCCGCGCCGATGGCAGCGAGCAGCTCCGAACGCTGCCCTCTGAAGACTTCAAGCGCATGGCCGCTCAGACGGCCAAGCACGCGGTGCTTCGCCACATCCACGACCTGGAGCGCGACAAGGTGCTCCGCGACGTCGCCGAGCACCGAGGTGAGCTGGCGACCGGCATCGTGGATCGCTCCGAGGCAGGGACTGTCTACGTGGATCTCGGCCGGGCTGAAGGCGTCATGCCGCCAGAGGAGCAGATCCCGGGTGAGCTGCTGCACCCCGGCCGTCCCGTGCTCGTGGTGATCCTCGACGCGCAGCGCAACCCACGCCAGGCGCAGGTCCGCGTCTCGCGCGCCGCGCGCACGTTCATCCATCGCCTGCTCGAAGCGGAGGTGCCGGAAATCAAGGCCGGCACCGTGCAGGTGCGGGCGATCGCGCGAGAGCCGGGATTGCGGACCAAGATCGCGGTGTCGGCGACCGAGCCGGGCCTCGATCCCGTCGGCGCGTGCGTGGGTCCGAAGGGTGTCCGTCACCGCGCCATCCTCAGCGAGCTCGCGAGCGAGCACGTCGACATCGTTCCGTGGTCGGATGATCCCGAGGCTTTCGTCGCGTCAGCGCTCGGGCCGGCCAAGCCGGAATCGGTGACGATCGATCGGGCGACGCGCACGGCGACGGTCCTGGTTCCGCGCTCGCAGCTGTCGCTGGCGATCGGGCGCGACGGCCAAAACGCACGCCTCGCCGCCAAGCTCACCGGCTACCGAATCGACATCAAAGCCGGCGAAGGCGACGCGCAAAACGATGTCGAAGTCGCGCCGTGAGCCCGTCCGAACCTGCGTCGCTTGCCGGCAGGAGGCGGGCAAGAGGAGCCTGGTCCGCGTGGTCCGCGATGTAACGGGCGCCGTAACCATCGACGCCACAGGACGGGCTCCGGGGCGCGGCGCTTACCTTCACCGCGATGCCGCGTGCGTCGAAATAGCGCGTAAGAAGAAGGCTCTCGACCGGGCTTTGAAGGCGAGCGTCAGCGCCGACTTTTGGGCTGAGCTGGGCTTGTAGCGGACCCGGCGTCAGGTTTCGAATTCGCCCCGGACGGCATAATCATACGTTCGGGCATGAAGTCACACGAACTCGCACGCGAACTCGGGATCAGCCAAAAGGAGCTGGTGAACTTCCTCCAGCAGAGGAGGCTGACGCGCAACGCCGCGGCGCCACTGGCGCCGGGCGCGATCGAGGCTGCCCGCTCAGCCTTCAAACCGACGTCCGTCGCGGTCAAGATCGAGACCAACGGCGAGCGCAAGGCCGTGCTGCCGCCGACCCTCTCGGTGAAGGACCTCGCCGAGAAGCTCGGCGTGAGCCCGGTCGAGGTCATCAAGAAGCTGATGGCGTCGAAGATCCTGGCCACGATCAACCAGGTCATCGACTTCTCCACGGCCGAGATCGTGGCGGACGAGTTCGGTTTCACAGTCGAGCCGGTCAAGAGCGAGGACGTTGTCGCCGTCGAGTCGGCGGAGGGCGCGGGCGACGTCGTCACCACCTCGCGCGAGGAGCTCTTCTCGGTCGCCAACGAGGACCCGAGCAAGCTCGTCCCGCGACCACCCATCGTCACGGTCCTCGGCCACGTCGACCACGGCAAGACCTCGATCCTCGACGCCATCCGCAAGACGCGAGTCGCGGCCGGTGAGGCCGGAGGCATCACCCAGCGCATAGGCGCCTACAAGATCGAGACCGCCGACGGCCACGACGTCGTGTTCATCGACACGCCGGGGCACGAGGCCTTCACCGCGATGCGCGCCCGCGGCGCGCAGGTCACCGACATCGCGGTCCTGGTCGTCGCGGCTGACGACGGCGTGATGCCGCAGACGATCGAGGCGATTCACCACGCACGCGCGGCCAAGGTGCCGATCATCGTGGCGATCAACAAGATCGACAAAGAGAACGCCAACCCTGAGCGAGTCCATCAGGAGCTCGCGGCCCAAGGCATCGTCACGCGCCACTATGGCGGCGAGCTCGAGTGCGTCCACCTCAGCGCCAAGACCGGCAAGGGCATCGACGACCTGCTGACGACCATCGTGCTGTCGTCTGACATCCTCGAGCTCAAGGCGAACCCGGATCGAAACGCGCTCGGCACGGTAGTCGACGCCCACCTCGAGCGAGGCCGCGGGCCCGTCGCGACCGTGCTCGTGCAGGGGGGGACGCTGCGCGTCGGCGACGACTTCGTTTGCGGCCACATCTACGGCCGCGTTCGCGCGCTCACCGACGACCGCGGTGGCAGCGTGACCGACGCGCCGCCCGCGACGCCGGTGGTGGTGTCGGGCATGAGCGAGGTCCCCCAGGCGGGCGACATCTTCCAGGTGGTCGGGTCGGAGAAGGCCGCCCGCCAGATCGCGCTCACGAAGCTGACGGAGCGCCGCACCTCCGAGGCGGCGAGGGACGTCGCCCCGCGAATCACCCTCGAAGAGCTTGCGCGCCGCGCCAAGGAAGGCGAGGTCAAGGAGCTCAGCCTGGTCGTCAAGGCCGACGCGCAGGGGACCCTCGAGGCGCTTCTCAGCGCGCTGCAGAAGATCGAAGACCCGGTGGTCGCGATCAAGATCGTCGGCCAGGGTGTCGGCGCCGTCAGCGACTCCGACCTTCTACTGGCCGGCGTCTCCAACGCGATCATCGTCTGCTTCAACCTCAAGCCCACGCCGGCCGCGCAGGCGGCAGCGGAGCGCGCGAAGGTCGAGGTGCGGTACTACGACGTCATCTACAAGCTGACTGAGGACGTCGAGCGCGCCGCCAAGGGCCTGCGCGAGCCGACCTACCGCCAGATTCGCGAAGGCCGGGTGGAGGTCCTCATCCCCATCAAGATCCCAAGGTTGGGCATCATTGCGGGTAGCCGCGTGGTGGAGGGCAAGGTCAGCCGTGGCGGCTGGGTCAAGCTGTTCAGGGGGAGAGAGATGATCCACGAGGGCAGGATCAACTCGCTCAAGCATTTCAAAGAGGACGTGCGCGAGATGCCGGCAGGCCAGGAGTGCGGCATCGGGCTCGAGGGCTTCGAGGCTTTCCAACCCGGTGACGTTATGGAGACGTACCGCCTCGAGCGGGAAGAAATCTAGTCAGGCATCGCTCAACCCAATAATGAGTGCGGAGGTCGCGATGACGAGCTACCGCGCCGATCAGGTCGGCGAGCAGGTACGCGAGGAGATCATGTCAATAATTCGGCGTGAGCTGAAGGACCCCAGGATTGGTTTCGTCAGCATCACCGCGGTGCGAATGTCTCCTGACCTGCGCCAGGCGCGCGTGCGCGTCAGCGTCCTCGGCGACCCGGACGAGCAGAAGGCTTCGATGCAGGGACTCGACTCCGCGAAGGGTCTCATCCGGCACGAGCTGGGGCGAAGGCTGCAGAACTTGAAATTCTCGCCCGACCTTCGCTTCGAGCTCGACCCTTCGATCGAGTACAGCGTGCACATCTCCGAGCTGCTCAAGGAAGTGCTGCCCGCGTCTGAGGAGGAACCGAAATAGCTACCGCGAAGACGACTGCTCGCCACGAGTACGACGAGATCAAGGACCTGATCGAGTCCAACCAGGAGATCCTGATCTTCGGCCACAAGGATGCTGATGGCGACACGCTCGGCTGCAGCCTCGCATTCGCTGAGGCGCTGCGATCCGCCGCCAAGCACGTATGGGTGGTCATACCGCCGCCCCTGCCGCAGATGTACACCTTCCTGCCCGGATTCGAGGAGATCGAAGTGGAGCCGCCGACCGGCACGGACCCGGAGTTGGTGTTCTTCTTCGACTCAGGCAACCTCGAGCGGTCGGGGAGCAGCGTCAAACAGATCGCGTCTCACGCGACGATCGTCAACATCGACCACCACCCTTCAAACTCGCGATTCGGCGACATCAACGTCATCGATCCGGGCGCGGCGGCGGTCGGACAGATGGTGATGGAGCTGCTCGATCACCTCGATTACCCGATCACGCGCACCATTGCCACCAACCTCTACGTCGCGCTGCTGACCGACACCGGCGGCTTTCGTCACGAGAACACGACCCCGAAGGCGCTCGAAGACGCGGCAAGGCTGGCGCGACTCGGCGCCGACCCCGGTGGCATCGCCACCCAGGTGTACAAGATGCGACCGGAGACTACGTTGAAGCTCAGCGGCCTCGCTCTCGCCACGATGCGCATCGAACTGCAGGGCCGGCTCGCGTGGGCGAAGGTGACACGCAGGATGCTGCGCGAAGCCGGAGCGGTGATGGCGGAGTCCGAAGGCATCATCGACACCCTCAACAGCATCGCGGGGCTGGAGCTGGCGATCCTCTTCAAGGAGGTGTCGTCCGACCTGACCAAGATCAGCGTGCGCAGCCGCGGCGCCGTGGATGCGGCGGCCCTCTGCGCGACCTTCGGCGGCGGCGGGCACATCCGGGCGGCGGGGGCGGAGATCGAAAAGCCGATGGAAGAGGCAGTGCGTTTGGTGCTGACGGCGTCCAAGGAGGCGATCGGTGCCG
>VBFD01000044.1:0-963 GCA_005883585.1 Chloroflexota bacterium | reverse complement strand
CAAGACCTACGTCGCTGACATCCACTTCGGGTTCACGACCGCGACCGACGACGCCGAGGCCGACCCGGAACCATTTGCCGATCCGAGCCCGCTGGCAACGAACGATGTCACCGAGGCCCTGAGCCATTTCAGGGGCCGCATCCTCCAAACGCCACCGCCATTTTCTGCGGTCAAGATCGACGGCCAGCGTTCGTATCGACTCGCGCGTCGGGGCGATGAGCCGAAGCCGGCGGCGCGTGAGGTCGAGGTCTACGAGGCACGGGTGCTCGATTTCGCACCAGGGTCGCGTGCCGTGGCTCGGGTCGAGATCCGCTGTGGGAGCGGAACCTACCTGCGTTCAATCGCGCGCGACCTGGGCAAGCGGTTGGGGGTGGGGGGCTATTTGGGCCGCCTCGTGCGGACGGCCTACGGTCCCCTGACCGTTGAGAAGGCGATGACGATCGAAGCGCAAACAACAGCCGATGACGTTCGCGACTGGTTGCTTCCAGCCGAAGTCATACTGCCGGACATGGAGCGCGTAAAGCTCAACGTCGAGCAGGAGGCGATGGTCCGGCAGGGGCGGGCGGTGCGCGTGCTGCCGGAGCCCGGACCGGGCCCCGTGCGCGCCCACAACCTGGTCGGCCGCCTGGTCGCGCTCGGGCACACCGATCCACTGCGGCGCACCTTCGTGCCCGAAAAGGTCCTCAGCTGAAAATACATTTCGGGCTGCCCTCTAGCCCGATCGGCCCGGTCGTAGTCACCATCGGCAGCTTCGACGGCGTCCACCTCGGCCACGCCGAGGTGATCCGGAAGACGGTCGAGGCAGGTCGCCACGAGGCTGCGCAGCCGGCCTTGATCACGTTCGAGCCGCACCCTCGATGCGTGCTCGATCCCGCCAATTGCCCGCAGTCGATCACCACCTTGCAGGAAAAGCTGGCCCTGATCGAGTCACGTGGAATCGAGCATGCGCTCGTGCTCAGATTC
>VBFD01000058.1:0-3867 GCA_005883585.1 Chloroflexota bacterium | reverse complement strand
CAAGCTGCCATCCCTGGTCTTGTGCCGGCGGGACAGGTTGGGAAGGCAAATGCCATTGTAGTGGCCACAACGATGCTCGCTGGCGCAATTGGATTTGCACTGGCGGGCGCAATTTTGAGTGTCTTCCAGTCACTCACAATTCTGTTCCTCGCCGACGCCGCAACCTTTGCACTCGGTGCCGCGATCGTTCTTGGCATCCCAAGCCTCGGCGGCGGTACCGCGGCAGCGCGCGTTTCCGGAGCTCTGAGACGCACCTGGGCCATCGCGTCCGCAAGGCCGCAGCTCGTGATTGGCACGCTCGCCGCTTTCTTCATCCCGATTTCCTTCCCAGCCTTGTTGGCTATGGCCTACCAGGTTTCGGTCAGCGGCGGCCAGACCTATTCATTACTAGAAGTCGTCCTCTCAATCGGAGTCTTCGCAGGTTCGATCGTGGTTGGACGATTTGTCCTAATAGGCAGCATGCGCACCGTGGGCGCAGGCCTCTTTCTTACGGGCGTTTTCTCAGTGGCGATATCCATGAGGCCGTCCCTGATCTTGATTGCCGTATTCCTATTTCTGGCATCTATCGGCAATCCAATCTATGCGGTCGCCAATCAGACCGCCCTGATTGAAGCGGCAGACGCCTCCAACCGAGGAAGCGTTATGGCTACGCGGTTTGGGCTGGTCCAGACTGCGAGCATCGTCGGAGCTGCAGCTGGAGGCCTCATTACAGCTGCGTACAGCCCGTTTGTTGCCTACCTCGTACTAGGCGTTGGCCTAATTCTCCTGGCACTCTATGCGCTAGCAGCCGGTCGAAGCACCGTGAACCCCATCCATGGCGCCGCCTACGAAGAAGCCCAGATCAAAGCCGCGGCGGCACAGCCCCCGGCCGGCTAACTTAACGCTGCTGTAAAGCTCCTCTGATGCCGGTTTTCCTCGTCATACTGCGGTGATTGCGTAACGTTCGACCTACGAGCCGCGCGAGAGACAGCGCCCCCGAAAGCGACCCTGAGGCACCGACCCCATTAAGCGGAGTCGGCGTCTCGGCGTGGTCGCTCGATCCTCAGCGCCGGCGCCGCTACCTCCAAATTGCGTTCGGTTTCGCCGCCCTTGTGGTCGCCATCGTCGTCCTCTATCTGCTCCGCGACTTCATCGGCGCGTTCGTGCTCGGAGCCGCGATCGCGTTCCTGATCCAGCCTGGCATCGTTCGCCTGGAACACATCGGACTACCCCGCATGGCAGCCATCGGTGTGATGTTCATCGTCATCATCCTCGTGCTCGCCGGCCTAGTTCTACTCGTGGTCCCATTGGGTGTGAGCGAGGTAGCGCAGCTCCAGGTCCAGGCTCCTGGGCTTGCGGCGGCGGCCCAGGACCGTATCAATAGTCTCCAGGGCTCACCGATCGAAATCTTCGGTTTCAAGATCGACCTCAGGGGCACGGCCGAGACCATCAACGCCCACCTGAGGGAATACCTCTTGGGCCAATTCGGCAACGCCGTAAGCATTGGACTCACCGCCCTGACGACATTGCTGCAGCTCGTCCTCACTTTCATCGTCGCGTTCCTGCTTGCGCTCGACGCGACTTCCATCAAGCGCGTCCTGCGCAGATTCGTTCCGAGCGACTATCGCACCGACTTTGATCAGATCTGGCGCCGCATCCGCAAGATGCTGTACGCGTACGTGCGCGGTCAGTTGATCATCGCCGGTCTGATCGGAATTCTGTGCGGCATCGCCTGCGCGGTACTTGGCCTCGCCGACCCTGTCGCGCTCGGCTTGATCGCCGGTATCACCGCACTGGTGCCATACATCGGGCCCTTCGTCGGCGCTGTGCCCGCCATCCTCGTCGGTTTAGCTGCTGCCCCAATCAAGGCGGTCCTCATCGCGATCGCGTACTTCGTGATCTCGAACGTCATCCTCAACTTCGTATACCCGAAGGTCATGGGCGACGCGGTGCGACTGCCGCCTATCCTCGTCATCGTCGCTTTCATCGCGGGCTTCAGCTGGGCCGGCATCCTGGGCATGTTCGTTGCCGTTCCGCTTGCGGCCACGCTGCGCATCCTGTTCGATCACATTTATCCGCGGTTGTACGGGAAGCCCGCTTGAAGATCGCCATCTTCTCGGACATCCACGCCAATTGGCAGGCGCTGGAGGCAGTCTTACGTGACTGCCCTCCGACGGACGAGACGTTGTGCCTCGGTGACGTCGTCGGTTATGGGGGCGATCCCAAGCACTGCATCGACGAGGTCACGAAACGGGGGTGGCTCACCCTTGTCGGTAACCACGACCGAGCGTGCACCGATCCGGAGATCCTCGAATGGTTCAACGATGATGCCGCCGCCGTCGTTCGGTGGACAGTTGACACCATCGGCGAGGACCGAATCGCGTGGTTGCGAGGATTGCCAGACAGCCACGTTGAGCACGACGTGCTTCTCGTCCATGCCAGTCCTCGCGACCACATTTACGAGTACGTTCTCGACACTGCGGTTGCGTTTGCGAACCTTGAGCTTCTGAATGGCGGAGTCTGTTTTCACGGACATACGCACGTACCCGGCATATTCGGGATGTCCGACGGTCAGGTGACTCATGAATATCGCGTCGACAAGTTCTCGCTCAAGGGCCCGGCGTTGATCAACCCAGGCAGCGTCGGCCAGCCTCGCGACGGGAGCCCAATGGCCAGCTACGGGGTGTGGGACGTTGACAACGAGACATTCGAGTTCCGGCGGGTCAAATACGACGTCAAGGGGGCACAGCGCGCGATCCGGAAGGCGAAGCTACCGGAACGATTCGCGCTCCGACTCGAAACGGGGCGATGAGCCGCTGGGCTTCCCTGGGCTGGAGCCGCATGGGCTATGCGGCAGCCACTGGCGCCGGTCTCGGATCCCTTCTCTTCTGGGTCGGATACTGGGTGACCTTCGTTCGGGGCAACCTCCAGGGCCCTGATTTCTTCTCGTTTTATTCAGGCGCCAAGCTGTTCGTGCTCAAGGGCGGCTCGGCGGTCTATGACCTGGCGCTCCAAAAGCAATATGAGCTCCAGGTCATTCCTCATCCCCCAGACCGCTTCGTCGTGCTGCCGTACTTCCATCCTCCCTACTACACGCTTCTGATCGCGCCGCTGGCCTACCTCGACTACCGCACCGCCTACTACGCGATGGCGGCGGTGAACATTGTTCTTGCCGCTGGGCTGATCGTCCTTTTGGTGCGCGGCAGTGAGCGGATACACGGCCGCTCTGCGGTTGTGGCGGCCGCACTGATCGGCGGCTTCTTTCCCCTCTTCGTCACGGTCCTGCAGGGTCAGTCAGACCTCGTCGTCCTGGTCCCGCTAGCCGCCGCATACACGGCCTGGGCCCGCGGCCGGCTCGGGTGGGCGGGCATCTTCACCGGCCTGGCGCTCGCCAAGCCCCAGCTGCTCCTCCTCGTACCGGTGCTTTTCATCACCCGCCGGGCCTGGCGCGCATTGGCCGGGTTTGCCGCTGTCATCGCCGCGTTGGGGGCGGTGTCCGTCGTTGGATTCGGCCTTGGTCCAGTGCTTGGCTATCTGAACGCGGTCGGCAGATGGGCAATCGGCGGAACGCTGCCGACCAACGGCCAGATCGTCTACACGGATACCGCTGTCTACTCGCTCCGCAACGTGCTCGAGGCTGTGCCGGGCGGCGGCAAGGGCCTGGCGCTGGCCATTCTCATCCTGCTCCTGGCTCTGGTGGCTCTCTCGCTGAGCTGGCGGCCAGACAAGCCGCGACTCGATTTCGCCTTGGCGATCGCGGCTTCGTTGGTCTTGAGCCCACATCAGAACGTGCACGACTTGGCGCTTCTGGTCATTCCTGGATTCGCTCTCGCCGACCTTGCGCTCGCTGGCGACCTGAGATGGCCGCGAGCAGCGGCCCTCGTCCTC
>VBFD01000051.1:0-3150 GCA_005883585.1 Chloroflexota bacterium | reverse complement strand
GGCCTGGAACCTGGCCGACGAGATCCTCGAGCAGCAGCATGCGCACCGCGAGCGTGGCGGACGCTTCATCGTCCCCGTCCCCTCGCCGAAGGTCATTTGAGTTGATCGAAGGGGTCAGCGTCATTCCGCTGCGGCGCATTCCCGACGAGCGCGGGACGATCTACCACATGTTGAAGCGAACCGACCCGCACTTCAAAGGGTTCGGGGAGATCTACTTCTCGACGGTCTACCAGGGCGTCGTCAAGGGCTGGCATCGCCACAAGAACATGACGCTCAGCTATGCATGCATCTACGGCCGGGTGAAGCTGGTCGTCTACGACGACCGCGAGTCATCGCCGACACGCAAGGAGCTCATGGAGCTGTTCCTCGGGCCCGACGACTATTCGCTGGTCGTGATCCCGCCTGGTGTGTGGAACGGCTTCAAGGGCATGGCGCCCGACTACTCGATCGTCGCCGACTGCATCGACATCCCGCACGGCGAGGCAGAGTCCGAACGTATGGACCCGTTCGACAACCACATCCCATACGACTGGGCGGTCAAGCAGCACTAGACGTGCGGATTCTCGTTACAGGAGCCTCCGGCTTTGTCGGCTCCCACGTGGTCAAGGCGCTCATCGACCAGGGCCACGACGTGGCCGCGCTTGTGCGGCCGGAAAGCTCCCTGTGGCGACTCGACGAGGTCGCGAACAGGTTCACGGTCGTCAGATCAGACTCCACCGCTCCGGCCTCCCTGCTCGCCCCCCTCGACGGCTGGCGTCCGGAGGCCTGCATCCACCTCGCGTGGTACGCCGTGCCGGGCGAGTACCTGCAGTCGACCGAGAACGTCACCTCGCTGGCGCTGAGCCTCCGGATGCTCGACGAGCTCGTGGTGGCCGGCTGCGAGCACGTGGTGATGACGGGCACGTGCTACGAGTACGACACGGAAGCCGGTGACCTGCGCGAGGACGGGCCGGTGCGGCCCGTCACCATCTACGCCGCCTCGAAGCTCGCGGCCAAAATGATCGGGGAGCTTCGTGCCGCCCAGCTCGGCGTCGGCTTCACCTGGGCGCGCCTCTTCTATCTGTACGGGCCGTTCGAGGACGAGCGGCGTCTGGTGCCGGCCGTGATCCGGGCGCAGCTCGACGGTCGCGAGTTCCCGGCCACCGTCGGGACGCAGGTCCGCGACTACCTGCACGTGGAAGACGTCGCCGCTGCACTGTGCGCCCTGGCGACACAGCGGGTCGCGGGCACCTTCAACGTTTGCTCCGGCGAGAAGCTCACGGTTGCCGAGCTCGTGGGCGAGGTGGCGAGGATTGCCGGCCACCCGGAGCTGATCCGGCTGGGAGCTCTGCCACAGCGCGCCGGCGATCCGGCGTACATCCGCGGCGACAACACCCGCCTGCGCGCGGCCACGTCGTGGACGCCGCATCACACCTTGCCGGAAGGCCTTTCGGGCACCGTGGCCTGGTGGAAGCAGTTCCTCGGACGCGGCGCGCAAGCGGTGACGTAATGCCGCGGCCGCTCGTCAGCATCGGCATGCCGCTGCACAACGCGGGCAGGCAGCTTGCCGAAGCGCTCGATTCGCTGCTCGCCCAGGACTACCGCGACATCGAGCTGATCATCTCGGACAACGCATCGACCGACACGACGGAGTCGATCTGCCGCGACTACGCGGCGCGCGATTCGCGCATCAGCTACCAGCGGACCGAGAGCAACCAGGGCGCGGTCTGGAACTTCAATCGCGTCTTCGAGCTGGCCAAGGGTGACTACTTCATGTGGGCCGCGCACGACGACATCCGGGCGCCGCGGTTCGTCACCTGTTGTGTGGATGCGCTCGAAGCTCGTGCCGACGCGGTCCTCTGCTGCACCGGCGTCGGCTTCATCGACGAGGACGGCCGCGACATCGAGCCCTGGGTCGAGCTGGTGAGACCGGTTGGGAGAACACCTGGGGCACGCGTGGGTGAGATCGCACGCGCCCGCTACTGGCTGGACATCTACGGGCTGATGCGCCGGAGCACGCTTGCCCAGACGCGCCTGGCGCAGCCTGTCTGGGGCTTCGACGTCGTCGTGGTGATGGAGATGTGCATGCGCGGCCGGGTGCTGCTGGTCCCCGAGCGCCTGTTCTATTACCGCGCCGACCCGAAGAAGACGGTCCAGTACGTGGCGTCGTCGCTTGGTTCCAGCGAAGCACAGGGCGCGGTGCCGGTCAACTGGAGCGCGATGACGCTGGAGCTCGCCCGAGGAATATGGCATTCCCCGCTGAATGCGCTCCGTCGGTCAGCTCTCATCGTCCAGCTCGTATTCCAGCTCTGCGTTTTCAACGGCCTCGTCGGTTTGGGCATCCGCAAAGACGTCGGCACGAACTTGACCGCCGCGTGGAATCAGCGCCGCATCGGGCGATTCGCGGCGCTGGTTGCCATGGCCGCGCTCGTGTTTCCCGTGCAGAACCGTCTGGTTCGCGGTGGCTATCGACTCGTCCGACCGCGGAAGCGAACCCCACAGACGCCCGTGTAGGCTGTGGCCGGTGCCTGAGTCGAATATCTCCGTCGCCTTCGACATGACATTCCCGAATCGCAACCAGGCCGGCTCCGGCGCCTACGCTCGATCGCTCGTCGCGGCGGTGAAGGCGCGCGCAGACGTGCAGACAGAAGTCGTCTCGGCGCCGGCAGGGACGAATTTTGCCGGGACGTTGACCTGGCTTGTGCGAGGCGCGGGCAAGCGTTTGAGGATGAACCCGACCTCGCTTCTGCACTGCCCAAACTTTGTGACACCTTGGAACCTGCCCATTCCGTTCGTGACCACCGTTCTCGATCTCGCGACCCGTCGCTTTCCTGGCGACTACCCGCTCGAGTGGCGGGTGTACGAGCGGTGGCTGGTGCCCCAGCGTGCCCGGTCAGCGGCTTTGGTCATCGCCATCAGCGAGGTCACACGGCGTGATGTGATCGCCGAATACGGCGTCCGTCCGGAGCGGGTCATGACGATCCACCCGGGCATCGACCAGATGTTCTTCGACGCGGGAACCGTCCAGCCACGACAAGGTCCCCCCCACCTCCTGTTTCCGGGCGCCCCGACCAGCCGCAAGAACCTGGAGCTCGTTCTGCACTGCCTTGCGAGCGCGCCGGCCGGCTCCGCCACCGCAGCGGCTGAGCTCGACATCAGCGGGGCACGCGA
>VBFD01000043.1:0-23729 GCA_005883585.1 Chloroflexota bacterium | reverse complement strand
TTCGAAACACACCGCGACCAGTCGAAGGAGCGCCAGCGCCTCGAGCGATGGGGCGAACGCGCTGGCGAAGTTGGCCACCGAGAATCCGCCCACGCCCACCGCGATCAACCTCCGGCGGCCGAAGCGATCGGCAAGAGTGGCGAGGGGAAGAGCCCCGAGGCCCCCAAGTGCGAGCACGGAGCCGAGGTTCGAGAGCGCCGGGACGCGCGCGTGAAAGTCTGCGGCGATCGCGGGCAGCGCGAGGACCAGCACCGAACCGTCGAATGCGGTGAGCACCACGGCAAGGCCCGCCCACGTCAGGGTTCGCCTCTGCAGCGCATCGAGCTCGACCACTAGATGAATTTCAACTAGAGGAGGCCGAGCCTCTTCAGCAGATACGGCCCCGGTCCAAGGAAGCCGCACGTGGCCACGATGTGCGCGATGGAGACGCCGAGCAGCGAAGGCGGTCCCGGCAGCAGCCAGAACGCAAGGCCGAGCGGGACGCCCACAAGCGCCGTCGCGAGCGTCTCAGCCCAGGGCCAGCCGAGGCGGTGATAAAGGACGTACGAAGCAGTGCCGGCGATGAAACCCACGGGGGCTCCGAACGCCAGGCCGAGCCCGCCCTGCACGAGACCCCTGAAGAACGCCTCTTCGATCGGACCGTTGAGCACGTAGAACCCGGCCTGAAACCAGGCGTCGCCGCCGCCTGAGGGAACGCTCAGCGCGCCACGGCGGCGTGCCAGCAGCAGCTGCACCAAAGCGGCCGCGACGAACAGCACAGGCGCGGACACGGCCGCGAACAGGATCTGCGCGCCGGCTCGGCCTGTTGAAAAGCCAAGCCATGCCGGTCGCCAGCCGACCTCGACCACGGCGACCATCACCGCGAAAGGAAGGAGGCGGCGGAGCAAATCCGGCGCCATCCAGGCCCAGCTTTCGGGAATACGCGTAAGCACGATGCGCGTTGGAGTCGTCATGGAGTTCGAGGTCTACTACGACTATTCGTGCCCGTTCGTATATCGCGCCTCATTGCTGCTCGCGAGCGTGGCGGCCAGGCGACCTCTGGACGTTCGGTGGCGCTATTTCTCTCTGACCCAGGTGAACTCCAAGGAAGAAGGCTGGACGGTGTGGGACGCGCCCACCGCAGAGAAGGTCCGCGGCCGGCTCGCTTTCATGGCCGCCGAAGCTGCGCGGCGCCAGAACAGATTCGATCTCTTTCATGCGGCCCTGCTGCGCGCTCGGCATGAAGGTCGACTAAATCTCGACGACGTCGAGGTGATCGATGTGGTGGCCGAGGAGTCCGGCCTCGACGCCGACCGTTTCCATCGCGACCTCGCCGACCCGACGATTGTGGCGGCGCTTGCGCGCGACCACACGAACGCGATCGCCGTGCATGGCGTGTTCGGAACGCCGACGTTCGTGTTTCCCAATGGCGCCTCAGCGTACATTCGACTGGCGGAGGTGCCTCGAGCGGATGGCGCGCTGCAGCTGTTCGACAGCCTGCTTGCGATCGCGGCGGACGAGCCCCGCGTGCTCGAGATCAAGCGCCCGGTCAAACCCTCACCGGTTTAGAAACTCTTAACAGCGTTTTACCAGTCCGGGTAGGACCATTCGGGTAGGAGTTCCTGTTACGGGGCAATGGGTTCGAAGGGGAATCGGTGTTGAGTCGTTGGTTCGGAGGCGGTCACCGCCCGCCCGTGGGCGGCAACGGCGGGGAGCAAGTCCCGCCGGCCAAGGACGCCGATTTCATCGTGCTGCCGGCGGTGGCCAGCGACTCGTGGCGAAACTGGCTGATGACCGGCCTGCGTCGAGCCCCCTTCGACCGGCGCCGAATACGCGGCGACCACAAGGGCCTGAAGAAGATGATGATCGAGGGCACCACCGCTCCCGACGACCGGCCACAACCCTGGAACGACTTCTCGAGCGCGATGGTCCGCCAGGCGGTCGATGAAGCGTTGAACGCGCTGCCTCCCGGAGACAAGCAGGCGGTCAAGCTCGCCTACTTCGGCGGCATGACGAACGAGGCCATCGCCAAGCACCTCGGCGTGGGCCCCGGAGCGGTCCGCCGCCGGCTTCGCGAAGCGATAGCCGCCGTCGCCGCCCACGTCGAGACCGGGGCGGCCATTGGTCGCAAGGCGATCTACGCGATCGCGACTTTTGCGGCCGTGCGCTGGACGATGGATTGGCTGCGGCGCGTGCCGCTCCCGGCGACGGATCAGGTGGCGCAGGCGGCGGTCGTCCTCGCCTGCGGCGCGGTGACTGCATCGGTTCTCGGCAGCTCCTCGCCCTCGCCGGCGCAGCTGACGCAGGTCGACCGCGGCCAGCTCACAGCGCCGGCGGCAAGCGTGCCGCTCGGCGTCTCGACGTCGCCGGTCACGCCGGCGATAGGTTCCGTGCCGGTTCCGTCGCCCGCGGCACCCGCCCTGCCCACCGCGCCGCCGGTCAACTTGCCCGTGACCCTGCCCGTGACCCTGCCCTCCCTACCACCCATTCCAACGCCCTCACCCATCCTTCCGACCCCGCCCAACCTGCCTTAGGCATTGGGCGCGTAGATCGCGACTCCGTCCACCACCGCGACCAGGTGGTACCGGCTCGCGACCAGGTCCTGGAGCACCGGGTAGTTGCGCATCGGGTACGTCGCAAAGTCGCTCCAGCCCGCTGCTGCGGTGTCGACGATCAGTGACGGCGGGTTGTGGTCGAGATCAGCCTTGAGCTCCGGCCACACATCAGGTGCTGTGTCCCAATTGTTTGGCGGTAGGTCCGAGCCCCGCGGGAATCCGCGCAGGAATCCCGGAAACCGGGTCGCCATCAGACGGTCCGACTCGACGTAGAGCGCCGGCCAGTCGCCCCAGACGAACACCCGGTCGCTCGGTTTGGTGTGGGCTCGAATGTAGGCGGCGACCTTTTCGTGCTGCGGGACCGGCGGAGCGAAGTCGTAGGTCAGCGGATCGGCGAAAACGTTGTACGCGCACCATCCGATGGCAGGCGCGGCGACTCCGATGGCGACGATCCAGGCGACCTGTCTTTTCATCGACGTCCGGAGAGCCGCATCGACGGCGAGCGCCGCAAGCAGGGCCAGTGGGCCCATGACCTGGATGAAGTAATGCCAGGAGAGATGACCTCCCGCCAGCGCTCCCACGACCGACAACACCAGCCACGCGACGACGAGGCGCTGCCCTGAATCCAGCCGCCGCCACCGCACCGCCCACGCGATTGCCGCCACCCAGGGCACTGCCATGTAGAGCACGAAGGGGACGACGCTGTCCTTCGCCCGCGACCACACGAGAGGGGGAGCCCAGTTGCCGCTTGCGTACTGGGTCAGGATTCCCACCGTCCAGCGCCAGAAGCCAGACAGCGACCCAGTCAACGCGATCACCACGCCGCCCGCCACCAGCCCGGCGGCCACGCCGCCGATGAAAAGAGCCGACGCCCGCAGTCGGCCCCCGCGCGGCTCGAGATAGACGACCGCAAGCGGCAGCAACAGGACGTCGACCGCGGCGGATTGCCTGAACGCGCCCGCGGCGGCGAGCAGCAATCCCGACCAGACCCAGCGCCGCTGGAGCATCAGCAGCAGCGACGCCGTGAGCGGCAGCATCATGAACGCCTCGGTGTTGGCCGCCAGGAGTCGAGGGTTGCCGGCTGCCGTCATGACGCCGTAGAAGATCGCCGCGAGGATGCCAACGCTCGTGCCGGCCAGGTGCCGACCCACCAGGAAGATCAGGACGCAGGTCGCCCCGATGGCCAGCAGGGCGATCGCGTGCACGGCGGTCATCTGGTACATGCCGAACACGCGGAACGCGACGGCGTAGACCCAAAAGATCCCTGGCGGCTTGTTGTCCACGCCGCCCTGCGCGTACAGCGGGTCGCCGAGGTTCATTAGCGCCGCGATGGATCCGTAGATGGCCTCGTCGCCGTCGAGCAAGCGATGCAAGAAGGACGGAGCGTGCGCGATCGAGACCGTCACCGCGACCAGCACCCCCCAATACACCGGGTTGGATGTGCGGCGCGTCATCGCGGCGGTGATCATGGGGCGCACCTATATTGCTGTACGGTCGAAGCGTGGCCACCGCCCGCCGGTTCTGGGTGCCGTTTGCGCTGGTCGTGGTGGTCCTGGCGCTCGCTCTCGATCTGTGGAATCGCAACGAGCCCATCGGCATCGACTTCCACACGTATGAGGCCGCGGCGCGCGTGGGCCTGCAGGCGGGCTGGTCGCATATCTACGACCAATCGCTGGTCGCGGCTCAACAGATGAACCTCGTCCCGGGGCAGACCGTCCAGCCCTTCCTCAGCCCGCCACCGGTCGCCTGGATCGCGGGACTGCTGTCGCCGCTGCCATACTGGCCGGCTTACTACGTGTGGGCTGCGTTCACGTTCTTCGTGTTCGCGTTGGCCCTGGTCTGGGCGTCCAGCGACGTCGGTACCGTGCGGTGGGTCGCGGCCGGCGCCGCGCTGGCTCCATGG
Source organism: Chloroflexota bacterium (assembly GCA_005883585.1). Taxonomy (GTDB): domain Bacteria; phylum Chloroflexota; class Dormibacteria; order Dormibacterales; family Dormibacteraceae; genus UBA10449. The sequence continues at coordinate 19,292 of VBFD01000043.1, read as the reverse complement.
TGGCTGATGCATGCGGTGCACCTGGGCCAGGTCGTCCCGCTGGTGGCCGGCGGCATCGTGCTGGCCTGGCGTCTCGCTCGCGAACGCCGGGACGTCGCGGCAGGGTTTGCTCTCGCGCTCGTTCTTCTGAAACCGAACACGGCGATCCTGATCCCGTTCGCGTTGCTTGTCGCCGGTCGCTACCGCGCGTTCGCAGCGTGGGCGGGGGCCGGCGCCGTCGTCGCCGGCGTTGCTTTGGCGACGATGGGGCCGAGCGGGGTCTCCACGTACATCGGCCAGCTCATCGGGCCGCTGCCGGCCGGCGCAAACTCGCTGACCCTCGAGGGCGCGCTTGGAGTGGGTGGCGCGATCGCCTTCGGACTGCGCATCTTCATCGTCGCGGCGACGCTCGCTGCAGCCTTCCGCTTACGCCAATCGCCCGGGCTGGCCATTGCCGCCGGGACGCTTGGTTCGCTGCTGGTCGCCCCGTATCTGCACGGTTCCGACCTGTGCCTGCTCGGGGCGGCAGCATGGTTGGTGTGGGAGGAACGCCCGGCGCTCGCCTGGCGCGTCCCGATTGCCGCCGGATGGGTCGTCGCGAGCCCCTTCGTGGCGTCCAGCGCACTGGGCCTCGGCCTCAACCGATGGCCCCTCGTCGAGCTTGCGTTGCTCGCGGCGCTGGTGGTCGAGGCCTGGCGCCCAGGGCGCGAGCGCGCACCGGCCTTAACAGGCAAGGCTGAAGTCAGGACACGGGCGCCCGCATAATCCAAGAGCCCGCCTCACCGGAGGAAACGTTTTGCCACTCGACGTACACGACATTCACGGCCCGCTCCGAGTCCTAGCCGGGCCGGGGACCGGGAAGACTCGCGCGCTGGTCGACCTCTACGAGCAGGCCGTGCTCGAGGGCGCTGCCTCGCGCGACCAGATCCTCGCGCTCACCTTTTCCACCGGCGCCGCCGACGAGATCGCCCGGCGCATCGACGAGCGGTTGAAGGACGATTACGGAGAAGCGTGGATCTCGACATTCCACAGCTTCTGTTGGCGTGTGCTCCGCGACCACTCGCCAGATCCTCACCGGATGCTGATCAACAGCTTTCAGGAGTCGATCGTCATGCGGCAGGTGCTCACCGACCTCGATCCCGACGTGCTCGGCGCGCTCGTCGGCGTCATGCGGTCGGACGCATTCGCCCGGGACCTGCTCGGTTTCGTCGCCCTCATGAAGCAGAACCTCGTCCACCCGGCCGCTCTGGTGCTGGCGACCGAGGCCGGCGGAAGCGACCGCCTACGCGCGCTGGCCGCCGCCTACCAGGCGTACCAGGAGCGGCTGCGCGCTGCCGGCTTGTTCGACTTTCGCGACTTGATCGTCGGGGCGATCGAGCTGCTGCAGTCGAAGCTGGAGCTGCGTGCGCAGCTGCGCGCCAAGTTCCGCCTGATCCTCGTCGACGAGTTCCAGGACGTCGATCCGGCGCAGTTCCAGCTCCTGCAGCTGCTCGCACCGCCGGAGGCGCGCCCACGGCTCGTGGTCGTCGGCGATCCGGACCAGTCCATATACGGGTTTCGCGGCACGGTGCCGCGGCTCCTCGGTGTCGACTTTCCGACCGTCTACGGTGCCGCCACCGTAGGGCTGGACGAATGCCGGCGGTGTTCGCAGGAAGTGCTCGACGCCGGCGAGCGGCTGCTGAATGCGACGCAGCCCGGGCGCGCGCACCGAAGCCTGCGCTCCGTGGCGCAGATCTCGGCTCCGACCGTGGTCGTTGCGCACGAGGGCGACGCCCTGGACGAAGCGTTCTTCTGCGCTCGAGAGATCAAGCGGATCCACACCGCCTTTCCGGAGCTTCGACACGACGACTTCGCGATCCTGCTTCGCAGCACGACCGCGATGGGGGCGCCCTTTGAGGAGGCGCTGCGCGCGCTCGGCCTTCCTTATGAAGTGCGCGGGTCTGGGGCGGCCGCCCGCAACGAGGTGGTCCGGTTTCTGGTCGGCTACCTCGAGTCGCTGCGCAGGCCCGATGACCCCGAAGCCCTGGAGGGCGCGCTCGCGTCGAGCCTTGGCGGCGTCGGCTCGCGGACGTTGAGCCGGCTTCGGGCCCACGCATTCGAGCAGGCGAGGCCGCTCACGCGTGTCATACGCCGGCTGATGTACGTGCTCGCCGCCAAGGATCCGCAGCGCTATCCGCTGCCGTGGGGCGGTGAGGCACCAACGGAACCTCCGACGCCTCCCGACTACTACGAGTACCTGACCGACGCGGAGCTCGATGCGTTGCACGCCGCGATGGTCGCCCGTTACCGGCTCCTCGACCGCGCGAAGCGGCTGCCGCTCGCGAGCCTGGCTTATTCGGTCCTCATCGAGGACGGCGCTATGGGCCGGCTGCTTCAGCTGGAGCTCGCCGCCGATGACCGCACGGAGGCGATGGGCGATCTGCGCTCGACCATCGACGGCCTCGAGGCCCTCGAGGATGTGTACGAGAGGCTTCACGGGTCGAGGCCGCTGCTCTCGGACATCAAGACATCACTCGACGCGCTGCTGGCGGGCGCCGCCGACGACGCCGAACCCGCATCCGCCCGCCGCGATGCGGTGCAGGTGATGACGGTGCACCAGGCCAAGGGCCTGGAGTTTCAATTCGTCTTCGCCGCCGGCTTCGCGCATGGGCTCTTCCCTTCCGAGGCGCGGCCGCACCCTCTCCTCGACGCCGACGACAGGTCGTGGCTCGAACGTTTCAAGGTCGGGTTCATGCCCTCATGGCCGGCCGACCCGGACGGACATTTGGCCGAGGAAGCGCGCCTTGCGTTCGTGGCCATGACCCGCGCCAAGCGGGTCTACCTGACCTACGCCGACGCGTACCTGCGCCAGGCGGGGCCCTCGGTCTTTCTCGGCATGGCGGCGCCCGATGCCGAGATGAAAGAGCTCACGCGAGCCACCGCCCGGCTCGAGCCCGCGGACGTGCTGCTCGCTCGCGAGGCGGAGGTGCTCATCGCGGCGCATCGCGAAACCGTCACACCGGCGATTTCGGCGCGGGTCGCCGCCCTCGGCCTGGACGCCGGCTTCATCGCCGATCGCGACGCCGGCGAGCCGTTCGAACCCTACGGCGGCGATCGCAATCCCGAGCACGTGCTGATCGATCACTTCAGCCCGACGACGCTCAACGACTACCTGAAGTGTCCACGGCTGTACTGGTACAACCACCACCCGGGTTTGGCGGAAGAGCCGAGGTCGGTGGCGATGGAGCGCGGCGGCTTTCTGCACGAGGTGCTCGAGGACTTCCACATGCAGGAGACCGAATGGCGACCGCTCGAAAGCGAAGGCCAGAAGGAATGGCTCGAGACCGTGCTGCAGAAGCACCTCGACGGCTATTTGTCCCGGATGGAGGGAACGCTCGATCGCAGGCGCGAGGAAAAGCAGGTTCGTTCGTTGCTCGGCAACTACATCCGTTTCGTCACCGGCATGCAGCACATACGCCGTCTGGGGACGCTTGCGCTCGAGCAGCGCTTCCACCTGCAGCTGGACGGGGCCGAGATCGTGGGCAAGATCGACCGAGTCAATGACGTCGGAGATGGCGAGGTGGAGGTCATCGACTACAAGACGGGCGCGGGCAAGGCGATGCGGTGGGCATACGAGATGTACTTCGGCCCCGATCTCTACGACGTACAGCTGGCGCTCTACTACCTGGCATGCAAATACGGATTCGACGACGAGGGCAAGCCGCTCGGCTTTCAGCCGCGATTCCTGTCGCTCTGGTACCCCAAGGATTGGGTCTGGGGCTCGATGCGCCAGGACATATTCACCGTCGGCCGTCCGGCGGGTCTCAAGGAGTACCGGGAAAAGGTGCTCGAACCGGCCGACCTCGAGCGCAGCCGCGACATCGTGCTGCAGGCCATCACGCGCATCAAAGGCGGCCACTTCGAGCCGGCGCCGCGCGACCTGGCCGGCACATGCATATCGCGCTTCTCGTCGTGCCCGCACTCCGCCATCTGTCCTTACGGTGGAGCCCCCGCAGAATGATCGCCGAATCAGCGCGGAAGCTCAGCGCCGAGCAGGCGGCCGCCGCGCACGCGGGTCCCGAAGGTGCGTTTCTCATCGCCGCCGGACCTGGCACCGGCAAGACCGCGACCGCGACCGAGCGGTTCTGCTGGCTCGTGGAGCATCGGGTCCCGGCCGGCCAGATCCTCGCGGTCACCTTCAGCGATCGCGCCGCCGACGAGCTCCGGTCGCGCATCACGGACGAGCTTCGGGTGCGCCGTCCCGACCTTGGGCCGGAGGTCCTCGACGGCGCGTGGATCGGGACGTTCCACGGCATCTGCTCACGCCTGCTCGACGAGTTCGCCTACCTTGTCGGGGCGCCGCGAGAGGTGCGCGTGCTCGACGAGACTGGACAGCGGCTTTTCGAGCAACGGTTGGTGTCGCGCCTGCGAAGCGGTGAGGCTGCACCCCTCGATCCGGACTCGTTCACAGGGCTGAGCGTCGACGACCTCGACGACCTCCTGCGTTCCGGGCTCCGCTTCCTTCTCAAGCTGAAGGGCAGGGGCATCACGCCGGAGCGATTCCACCAGCGCGCTCTCGAGCTGCACGCGCAGCACTGGCAATCTCCCGTCGACGCCACCGCGCGCCAGGCGGCCCAGGCCGAGCTGGAGGCGATCGAGGTGCTCCACCTGGTCTATCGCACTTACGAGGACGCGCTCTCGGCGGAAGGACTGCGTGATTTCGACGACCTCATCCTCGACGTGATCGATGCGCTGGAGCGTGTGCCAGAGTTTCGCAGGCGCTGCCGCGAGCGCTTCCGCTATCTGCTCGTCGACGAGTTCCAGGACACGAACAGGATCCAGCTCGACCTCATCCGGCTCCTGTCGTTGGATGGCTTCGGGAACGTGGCCGTTGTCGGCGACGCGAAGCAATCGATCTACGGCTGGCGCGACGCCGAGATCGAGAACATTCGCAGCCGTTTCGGCGGCAGGCGGCTGCCCCTAACGCACAACCGCAGGTCGTTCCAGGAAATCCTTGATTGCTCGACGGCATTCATCCGGCGTGACCCCGACTTCGCCGGCGAGCCCGACCTCGTGGCGACGAGGGGTCCGGGAGAGTGGCCGGTGACCGTGGTCATGGCGCCGGACGCACGCACCGAAGCGCGGTCGGTGGCGGAGACCATCCGGCGGCTATACCGCGGCGGCCGGCGCTTCTCCGACATCGCCATCCTCGCCCACTCGATTCGCATGCTCCCACGCGATTTCGAGGACGAGCTCCGCCGCCAGGGCATCCCATACCTGACCAGCGGGGGCTCGGGCTTCTTCGACCGCCAGGAGATCAAGGACGTGCTGGCGATGCTCCGCCTCACCGAGAACCCGATGGACGACGGCGCCCTGGTGCGCGTTCTTCAGGGACCGATCGTCCGCCTGCCGGATCGAGGTCTGTATCAGCTCGCCGCCCGGCGGTTCGGCCGCCACGGAATGCGCCTGCGCGATTGTTTCGAGGTATCGCGAATTGAGGGGTTCCCGGACATGGAGCCGAAGGTCGCCGAGCGAGCCGTGGCGCTGGTCGATCTGACCGACCGCGTCGGACGCCTTCGCGACGCGCTGACAGTGGCCGACATCCTGAACCGCCTCCTAGAGGAGACCGGGTACCTGCGCTGGGCGGAGCTGCGCGCGCAGCGAGACGGAAGTCCGCGCGCGCTTCTCAACCTGCGCAAGGTCTTTCAGCTTGCGTCCCGTTTCGAGCGCGAGCTCACGCTCGCGGGCATCGGCGATTTCGTGCGCCACCTGGACCAGGTCATCGACGCGGAGCTGCCGGTGGGTGAGGCGACAGAGGAGTCGGCCGCGGCCGACGCCGTATCGCTGCTGACCATTCACGCCGCCAAAGGGCTGGAGTTTCCTGTTGTGTTCCTGGTCAACCTGCGGCCCGCGCGCGCCCGCGATACGGAGCGGCTCTTCTTCGACCCCGACGGTCTCGGTTTCGTGATGAAGAGCTGGCGGGGCGAGAAGCACCCGCGCTACCAGGCGACCTCGCCGGGGGAACCCGCGGTCAAGCTTGCGATCGGCGAGCGCAGGCGAATCGTCTACGTCGGCCTCACGCGCGCCAAGGACTCGCTGTTCGTGACGGCGACGCGAGAGGAGCAGTCCGCGCGCGATGTGGAGATGGGCGACCAGGATCACTTCGCTGAGATCCTCAGCTGGGCGCTTGCACACCCGGAGTCGGCCAACGTCGTCGAAGCCGAGCAGCTCGAGCTCCTTCCCGGCCCCGCGAGCGTCATAGCCGCGGACGGTTCCGGCGTCGTGGCGGCGGTGCTCGATCGCATGGAGGCGATCCAGCCGCGGCGCGACTCGGCCACCGGCGCAAAACCGCCCGAGGTCAGGATCAGCTTCTCGCAGCTGCACGACTTCGAGATCTGCCCGGTCCGATACCGGTTCAGCCAGGTGTGGCGTGTGCCGGCGCCGCCCGACGACCTGCTGCCACGATTCGCGCGGGCAGCCGGCGCGACCGAGCTCGGCGCGACCGTGCATGCGGCCCTGGCCGCTTGGCACTCGGTGGGCGGCGACCTGTTGGGGCAGTACCAGGGACCGGACGCGGGTCGCGAGATGCTGCGCGGCTACCTGGCGCATCCACTCGCCGCGGCGCGGACGCTTGGTGTGGAGGTCGAGTTCAACCTGCGTGTCGGCGGGACCCGGGTTCGCGGCATCGTGGACCGGATCTGCGAGCTGGACGGCCGTACGGTTCTCATCGACTACAAGACCAACGCGACGCTGGACGCGGCTTTGATCGAGGCATACACGACGCAGCTCCGCCTCTATGCACTGGCCGCCGGGCGCGGCCTACTGCCCGGAGGGAGCGACCCGCGCTTGGTTCTGTTCGACCTTCGGAGGTCCCGAGAGATCGAGGTCGTGGCTGACGACGCGGCGGTGGATGCCCGCGTGTCGGCGGTGTCGAATCGCATCGCCCGAGGCGACTTTGCGCTCGGTCCCGAGAACGCGCAGCGGCCCTGCGCGATGTGCGCCTACAGGCCGATCTGCCCCGACGCACGGAAATGACGCTGGACGTTCGTTACTTCGAGCGCCGGCAGATCAAGGAGGCGATCGCGTTCGCGGAAGCAGGTGGCATCGCCGTGCACCGCAACTTCGATCACTACCACGGCTCGACGATCCGAGGGATGAGGCGCGAGCGGCCGTTTCTCCACGTGATCGGCCTACGCGGGAATCTTGAAGCGTGGGGCCGGCTGCACGGACTGCGGCCGGAATGGATCCAACCTGAAAAACGCCGGAAGGTCGCCCACTACGACGTGTTCGGTCCCTACGCGGAAGCGCTGATCGCGAAGTGGAGCCCTCCTTGACCCAAGTTGACGCAATGCGTTATGATGCAATGCGTCAATAAATCAACGGAGGAAACATGAGCACAGACATTTCGACAGTTGAAGAGGTGGCGTTCGGCGCCGCCAGGACCGCGGCTGAGGTTGCCTCGGACCCGATCGGTTCGGCCCGCAAGCAGGTCAAGGGACTCAAGCGCAAGGGCAGCCCGACCGCGCGTAAGGTCAACCGCCAGCTGACGGAGCAGATCAACGCCGCCACCGCACCGGCCATGGACGCGGTGAAGTCATTCGGCAAAGCGGCCGAGAAGGTCGCCGCCGACCTCCTGCCGGAGCGGATCGCGATGCGCGGTCTGCACGTGGTCAAGGTCCAGGCGAAGCGCCAGGACCAGGTGGGGGAGGTCGCCAAGCGCACGTTGAAGATGTTCAACGGCTCGTTCAAGACGATCGCGCGGGTCGCCAGCAGGCTCGAGAAGGCCAGCGACCTGCCGGTCTCGGCGCCGCGCAAGGCCACGGCACCGCGTCGGTCAGCTCGGCGAACGACGGCTCGCCGCAACGTAGCGGCCTGAACGACAGTCATAAAGGAAGGGGTGTCCGAGCACGGGCGCCCCTTCACCTTGACTGCCCACCTTCGGTAGGCTTGCACGGCTGTGAGCGTGGTCTGCACCGGCTCGATCGCGTTCGACTACATCCTCAGCTTCAAGGGCCGGTTCAAGGACCACATCCTCCTCGACAAGACGCACATGCTCAACCTGAGCTTTCTCGTCGACAACCTCAAGAAGCGGCGAGGCGGCGTCGCCGGCAACTACGCGTACAACCTCGCCCTGCTCGGCTATCCCAGTGCTGTCCTTGCGACAGCGGGATCAGATGCGGTCGAGTACCGAGCCTGGCTGGAGAAGCTCGGGGTCGACTGCCGCGGCCTGCGGTTGATCGAAGACGAGATCTCCGCCACCGGCTTTACGACCACAGACCTGGACGACAACCAGATCACCGGCTACTACGGCGGCGCCATGAACCTTGCTGGGAGTCTTGGGCTGGACGACACGGTGGCCGAGCCCGAGGCTGTGATCGTGGGGCCGAACGCGCCCGACGAGATGCGACGCCTGGTCCACGAGTGCCGGCAGCGCGGGGTCCCCTGGGTGTTCGACCCCGCGCATCAACTCCCCCACCTCTCTGGCGACGACCTGGTCGACGGATCTCGCGGCGCGTGGGTGCTCATCGGCAACGACTACGAGCTGGAGATGATCCAGCACCGCACGGGCTGCAGCATGGAAGAGTTGAAGCAGCTGTCCGAGCTTGTCGTGACGACGCTCGGGCGGGAAGGATCACGCATCGACGCGGGCGCGGAGTCGCATGTGATCACGGCTGCGCCCGCGCGGACCGAGGTCGATCCCACCGGCGCCGGCGACGCCTACAGATCAGGCCTGGTGGCGGGCCTGCTTCGAGGTCTCGACGTTCCCACCGCCGGCGCGGTGGCGTCACTCGCCGCGACATACGCGGTCGAGCAGGTGGGCACCATCGAGCACGGTTATTCGCACCGGGAATTCTCTGAGCGCTACAAAGGTGCGTTCGGGGCGCAGCTGCCGAAGGAGTTCTGGCCGCCGGTCAGCTGAATTTACGGCTCTCTTCGCGCCGATACGCCCAGAGCGCAATCGCGAAGAACGCCACGCCGTAGCCCGCCAGGTACCCCCGACGCGAAAGCGGTGGGTAGGTAGATCAGGTTGATGACCGCGATGGCCGAGTTCGGCCCCGCCAGGTAGCCGATGGCAAAGCCCAACGCGATGAAAGGAATCGACCCCAGGAGAACTCGATACGCGAGCGTGAACCACTCCGTCGCATCCAGCCTGACCCCGCCGGCGATGTATGCGAATGGGAACAACACGGCCAGAGTCAGTGCCGCAAAGACGATGGCCGTGATGCATTTCGCGAGCAGGTACGCCAGGGGCGGGAGCGGCGTTGCCCGCATGAGGAGATCCATCTTCATTCCCCGTTCGTTTGCGACCGAGATCCCAAAACTGAAGATCATCACGTTCGCCACCGCGTAAACAGCCATCGAGGCGAGGAAGTAAGCCCCGAATGTGATGTGAGTCCCCTGAAGCCGTTGCGAAGCTTGTCCGATGCCTATGAACGCATAGAAGACCACGGGGAGAAGCAGGCTTGTCGCGCTGAATGCGGGCACTCGCCAGAGCTTCAGAAATTCCGCGGTGGTCTGTCGAAACAGCATCGGCCCGATGGGCGCTCGCGCGGACGTCGTCAAGGCCGCGCTCAATCGCTCGCTCCGTGGCTTGTCATGGCGATGAAGGCGTCCTCGAGGTCGGCACCTGCGACCTCCAGGTCTGACATCTCCACGCCGCGCTGGAACAACTCTCGCAGCACCGACTCGGGGCTGTTCGTCAGCAGCTGGATGCTGTGGTCCTTGATCGTCACTGCGGTGACAGGGAGGCCTTCGAGATCTTTTTCCTCGAGGGCCGGGGCGACGAAGCGCACCCGCCGTCCGGCCACCCGCGACTTGATCTCAGCCGGAGGAGCGTCGGCGATGACCACGCCGCGATCGATGACGATCACCCGCTCTGCCAGCTGATCGGCTTCCTCGAGGTAATGAGTCGTGAGCACAACCGTGCGTCCGCTTCGGGCGAACCCCGCAATTCGCTCGATGAACGATCGACGGCCTTCGACGTCCATACCCACCGTCGGCTCGTCTAGGAAGAGAACGTCCGGATCGCCGCACACGGCAAGAGCGAAGTAGAGACGCTGCCGCTGCCCGCCGGACAGCTCCTTCACGAGAGCATCTGCCTTCTCTTCGAGCCCGGCGGTCGCGATCGCCACGTCACGAGGCATCGGCTTTGGGTAGTACGAGCGGAACAGGTCGACGATCTCCCGCACCTTGAGCATTTCCGGGACGCCCGACTCCTGCAGCATCACACCAACCCTGCTGCGCGCGTGCAGGTTGGTGGGGTCGAGCCCCAAGAGCAAAGCCTTGCCTGAGGTCGGCTTGCGCAAGCCCAGCAGGAGACTGATCGACGTGGTCTTGCCGGCACCGTTTGGGCCAAGCATCGCCACCACCTCGCCGAGCTCGATCCGGATCGTCACCCCCCTGAGGGCTTCGACCTCCCCGTACTTCTTGGTCGCATCGATGAGCTCCGCGGCGGGCGGCATGGTGTTCAAGGCTAGCGGCTTACGCTTACCTGGTGGCCAGCGTTTTCAGCCGCATCATCGCCGGTGAGCTGCCGGCGCGATTCGTATGGGAGGACGACGAATGTGTGGTGTTCCTTTCCAACCGCCCGCTGCGTCCCGGGCACGCGCTTGTGGTCCCTCGCCAGGAGATCGATCACTGGATAGACCTGGACGCGGAGCTGCTCTGCCACCTCACGGAAGTTGCCCAATCGATCGGCAGGGCGCAGATGGCGGGGTTCAAGCCGGCGCGCATAGGTCTGATGCTGGCGGGGCTCGAGGTCCCGCACGTCCATTTCCACGTCGTCCCCATTCGCGGCCTTCACGACCTGGATTTCGGCAATCAGGACCCGAACCCCGACGAGGCCATGATGGATCGGGCGGCGGAAACGATTCGCGAAGAGCTTCGGCGGCTCGGGTTCTCCGAGGTGGCGGGGCGTCTGACCGGCTAACCCAGGGAGCGCTCGAGCTGGTCGACGTGCTCCTCGAGGTGGTTGATCAACGGATAGCGGGCGAGGAAGTCGGCGCTGACGGAACCACCGCTGGCGTCCTTCGCCTCCCGACGGAGCGACGCCGCCTCCACCGTTCGCAGCAGCGTGACCGTGCGCGCATGGTCGGCCTGCGTCGTCCGAAGCAACTCTGAAGGTTCGATTTCGGCCATCCGCTCAATCGTGGTGTCGCGCAGATTGGTGCCGGCGAGCAGGTCGACCTCGGTCATCTGGCCGCTCGAGATCCGGTGGATCACCACTCCGTAGAACTTCGACAGCCCCGCGATGTGGGCCAGCACTTCGTGATCGCTCCAAGCTCCCTCGCCGCGGCCGGCTTTGATACGAGGCCCGATGCGCGCGAGGCGCTCTGAAGCGTTCTCGAGGCGGTCGGCCAGAGCAAACCGTTCGTGGTCGAACAGCTCGTCGTAGAAGCTTTGCAGGTCGGCCTGGGTGAACTCGGTACTTTCGATCTTCATCGCCCCACCAATCTATTGGAGAATCGACCCATGTGCTACTCAGACGACGCCCGCCCACCGCTGCCTCCGATCTCCGGCGCCGCCGCCGACCAGGGTGACATGACGCTCAAAGCCGCCCATTGACGCGGTTGCCATCGACTACTTCGGACGCAGCGCCGGCATGGGTGATCGCAGCGACAGCTTCGAATACATGCCCCACCTCGAGAAGACCACGCAGGAAATGATCGCGATGGATGTCGCCGCGGCGCACGCGTACCTCAAGTCCAAAGACGGCGGTGCAGCGAAGTCGGTCTTCACAGTGGGATTCTGCTTTGGGGGGTCCAGCTCGTGGAACCAATCGGCGCTCCAACGCGAGCTGAATGGCGCTATCGGCTTTTATGGGAGGCCACCGCGAAGCGAGGCGTACATCTCAAAGATGAAAGCGCCTCTGCTTTTGCTGATCGCGGGCGACGACGCTGCGACTCCACTCGATGTTTCCAAAGAGTTCGAGCACAAACTGAAGGCCGCTGGCGTACCGGCTGAGATGCACATATACGAGGGCGCTCCGCACAGCTTCTTCGACCGCACGTTTGCCCAGTGGAAAGAAGCCGGCGACGATGCGTGGCGCCGCATGCTCGCGTTTGTCAAGAAATACAGCTGAGGCCGGTGCTTTTCGACTCGAGGGCCTAAGCCCGCGCATAGCCGTATAGTCAGCCCATGGCCAAGGCAGTCGCGAAGCTGGCCCCGAAGTCCAAACCGGCGCCGCAGCTTCCCGCCGCGCTCATGGTCGAGCTCGAGCGCAGGCGCGCAGGCCTGGCACGTCATATGGCCCGAGCCGTCGTGGCCGTCGTCCACTGGGATGATTCCACCGGCGTCCCGCCCCAGCGCGGCGCCATCGCCAAGGCATGCGAAGCCGGCCTCGACCTGTTCCTCGCGACCGCTCGCGAAGCCCGGCCCGCCACGCCGGAGGAGCTGCGTCGGGTCGCCCAGCTCGGCATTCTGCAGGCGCGAAGCAGTCAGTCGGTCGAGCCCATCCTGGCGGCTTATCGCATCGCTGCGCGGGTCGCGTGGGAGGAGATCCTCCGCGCGTGGCGCGGCCATCCCGAGGCGACACCCGAAGCCATCATGCTCACGGCCAACTACGTGTTCGCCGCGCTCGACCAGGTGGCCGCCGAGGTCACCAAGACATACCTCCACGCGCGCGAGCAGCACATGCAGCGAGGCACCCGTGCTCGCGCCCGGCTCTTTCACGCGCTGATCAGCGACAGCTTCGACTCCGAGCTGGAGCTGCAGAAGCAGGCGCTGGCGCTGAACATGCCCATCGCCGCCACCGGCTACGTCGCCGTCGTGTCCAAGCTGGTGGTTGGAAATGGCGATGGAGCGCGGGGCGGCGAGTCGCTGGCCGAGGTGGCTGCGTCTCTCGACTCACCGCGCGGCGCGATGCATCACGTCACCGACCCGTCGACGATGGTCACGCTCTGGCCCGCCGAATCGGCCAAGGACGTCGAGGCCGCGCGCCAGTTCATCACCCAGCTGCACAAGGAGGCGGTGGACAGGTCGGGCGCCGCGCGTGCGCGCGTCCGCGCCGGCATCGGCGGCTACCACCCGGGGCTACGTGGAATCTCCCGGTCGTACCTCGAGGCTCAACAGGCGATCGAAGCCGGCCGGAAGCTCCGCCCCGACGCGGTCGCGCATGGCCATGACGAGGTGATCCCGCAGCTCGTGCTCGCCCAGAACCCGATGCTCGCGGAGCGCTTCGTGGCGCACAGCCTGGGGCCGCTGCTCGATCCCAGGACCCGCAGCCGCGACCAGCTTCTCGAAACGCTCGAGGCGTATCTGACCTCGGGGTCGGTCAAGGATGCCGCGGCTGCGCTCAATCTGCACCGCCACACCGTTCTCTATCGCCTGGACAAGCTGCGCGAGCTCCTGGGCGCCGACTTCGACGCTCCGGCGAGCCGCCTCCGGCTCCAGCTCGCTTTGGACCTTCGCAAGCTCATCTGAGCACGGTTTGGACACGATGTCCAAACCCGACGCCCTCTTTTCCCACCGCGTAGGGATGTAGCTAGGCCTTCTGGTCCGTATCCTCAATTACGTGACCGTCAAAAGCAATAGTCGGCGTGTGGCCGTCACCGGCATGGGCTTCATCACCCCGATCGGCAACGACCTCGAAACCGTGTGGTCGAACATGGTCGAAGGCGTGTCCGGTGTGGGCAGGATCACCCACTTCGACACCACCAATTTCGATACCAAGATCGCGGGCGAGGTCAAGGGCTTCAACGCTGAGGAGTACATGGACCGCAAGACCGCCCGCCACATCGGCCGGTACTGCCAGTTCGCGCTCGCGGCCTCCAAGCAGGCGCTCGCGCAGGCGGGCCTGAACCCGGCTGAGATGGACCCCGACGACGTGGGCGTCATCGTGAGCTCGGGTATCGGCGGCATGGAGGAGATCGAGAAGAGCCACACCGCTCTCATGGAGCGCGGGCCGAAACGGATCAGCCCCTTCACCGTGCCGATGATGATCGCCGACATGGCGGCCGGCATCGTCGCCATTCACACCAAGGCCGGCGGGCCGAACTACGCCATCGTCAGCGCGTGCGCGTCAGGCTCCCACGGCATCGGCGAGGCAGCCGAGATCATCAAGCGCGGCGACGCTGTCGCCATGCTGGCGGGCGGCTCGGAGGCGACCATCACGCCGCTGACGATGGGCGCGTTCTGCCAGATCAAAGCCACCAGCGAGCGCAACGACGAGCCGGAGAAGGCATGCCGGCCGTTCGACCTCGGCCGTGACGGATTCGTTATGAGCGAGGGGTCGGTGATGCTCGTGCTCGAGGATCTCGACCACGCGAAGAAGCGTGGCGCGAGGGTGCTCGCGGAGATCGCCGGTTATGGAGCGAGCGCGGACATGTACCACTTCACCGCGCCGCATCCGGAGGGCAAAGGCGCGATTCGCGCGATGCGCAACGCCCTGGAGATGAGCGGGGTCGACCCCAACGACGTCGGCTACGTCAACGCTCACGGCACCTCGACCAAACTCGGTGACGTGGCCGAGACCAAAGCGATCAAAGCGGTCTTCGGGGACCACGCGTACGACATGGCTGTGAGCTCCACCAAATCCGTCCACGGCCACCTGCTTGGCGCGGCCGGCGCCATCGAGGCTGCCGCCTGCATCCTGGCCCTCGACCGCGGTTTGCTGCCGCCCACGATCAACCTCGACGACCCCGACCCGGAGTGCGACCTCGACTATGTGCCCAACAAGGCGCGCAAAGCCGACATCAAGGTGGCGCTGTCGAACTCGTTCGGTTTCGGCGGCCACAACGCGAGCCTCGTAATCAAGGCCCCAGAGGCCAATTAGGAGAGGACTATGGCCAGCCAGCTCGACTTCAAGGAACTTCAGGAGCTCGCCGCCGAGATTCTCGGCATCGAGCCGGACCAGGTGCAGATGGACAAGAGCTTTCAGCGCGACCTCGCCGCCGACTCACTCGACCTCGTCGAGCTCATCGCCGCCATCGAGGACAAGTACGACGTCGAGCTTTCCGAGGAAGAGCTCGAGAGGATGAAGCTCATCGGCGACCTCTGGAAGTTTTTGGAGCAAAAGACCGCCGAGCGGCTGGAAGCGTAAGCAGATGGCGATCACCAACGCGTACCGCACACGGTCTGACGCCGTCCAACTGCGCTCGTTCAAGGCCAAGGGGCGTCCCAGCGCCATCGCGGGGATGGGCGTCTACGCGCCCGAGAGGATCATCACCAACTTCGATCTCGAGAAGATGATGGACACGTCCGACAAATGGATCACGGAGCGCACGGGGATCCACAAGCGCCACATCGCCGAGCCTGGTACGACCACCTTCGAGATGGCGACCAGGGCCGCGCGCGGCGCGCTCGACGCCGCCGGCATCAAAGCGCAAGACCTCGACATGATCCTGGTCGGCACGTCGTCGCCCGACGGCCCGTTTCCGTCCGTGGCGTGTCGAGTCCAGAACGAGCTCAACGCTCCGGGGGCGGTTGCGTGGGACACGCTTGCCGCCTGCACGAGCTTCGTCTACGCGCTCTCGATCGCGGACACGTACATCGCCACCGAGCGCGCCGACAACGTGCTCGTGATCGGCGCCGAGGTGCTCTCGCGCATGCTCAATTACTCCGACCGCGGCACAGCCGTCATCTTCGGCGATGGCGCGGGCGCGGCGGTGGTCCGCCCGGCTCCCACCGGCGCCGGGTTCAAGAGCTGGTGCCTCGGGTCTGACGGCCGCGGATACGCCCAGGTCACGGCCGGCAACATCGAGAAGGGCGCATACGCCGCCAAGGACACGACCCCTTACATCGAAATGGTCGGCCCCGATGTCTTCAAGTTCGCGGTCGACATTTTCATCCGCCAGGCGACCGAGGTGTGCAACACCGCCGGCGTCGCCCTGGAGGACATCGACCTATGGGTCCCGCACCAGGCGAATTTCCGCATCATCGACGCCGCCGCCAGGCGAATCGGCCTGCCTCTCGACCGCGTCGCGATCAACATCGACGAATACGGCAACACCTCGAGCGCCTCGATTCCCCTGGCGTTGGAGGAAGCCATCCGCAAGGGCCGTGTCAAGAATGGGGACAACGTCCTGCTGGCCGGCTTCGGCTCGGGGCTGACCTGGGGGGCATGTTTGATGACCTGGGTGTGACGTGGGTGTAAATCTCATCGGTCCGATCGCGCTCCTGTTCCCCGGCCAGGGCGTGCAGAAGCCCGGCATGGGAAAGAACCTCCACGACCGCTACCCTGCCGCGCGTCGCGTGTTCGAGCGCGCCGAAGAGGTGCTGCAGATGCCCGTGCGCCGGCTCTGCTTCGAAGGACCGCTCGAGGACCTCAATCGCACCGATGTCATCCAGCCATGCGTGATGACGGTGTGCTGGGCGGCTTATGAGGTGTGGCGCGAGAGCTACGGATTCGAGAACGTGAGCGTGACAGCGGGCCACAGCCTGGGTGAGATCGCGTCGCTCGCCGCGGCGGGCGCCATCCCATGGGAGACGGCGCTCCTGCTGGTCAAAGAGCGCGGCCGGATCATGGCCCAAGCGGCTGATGAGCAGCCGGGCGGGATGATCGCGATCGTCGGCCTCGACGAGGCGCAGGTGGAATCCATCCGCGAGCAGGCTTCGGTCCACGGGCGGCTGTGGGTCGCCAACCGGAATGCCGACGTGCAGTTCGTGCTCTCCGGCGAGACGGCGGCCGTGCAGGAGGCGGAGCGACTCGCCCTTGCGGCCGGCGCCCGTCGCGCCCTCATCCTCACCATTCCGCTGCCGGCACATTCACCCCTGATGGCGGGGGCCGCGGCCGCGTTCCGCAAGGTGGTCGACCGGCTGCAGCTCACCGCGCCGTCGATCCCGGTCCTCGCGAACGCCTCCGGCGAGGCGATGCGGACGGTCGCCGCATTGCAGGACGAGCTTCGCCAGCAGATGCTGCGCCAGGTCGACTGGGCGCGCACCATGGTTTCCATGCGGGCGATGAAGGTCAGGACCGTCGTCGAGCTCGGCCCCGGCCGGGTGCTGGCGAGCCTCGCCGCCAAGCACATTCCAGGCGTGGACACCTGGAACGCCGAGGAGCTGTTCATCGACTTCGCGGACAACCCAGCCACGGCATGAGTGCCGACCTCGAAGGTAAAACCGCCCTCGTCACGGGCGGTGGTAAAGGCATTGGACGCGCCATCAGCCAGGCGCTGGCCGCGATGGGCGCGAAGGTGGTCGTGAACTACCGGTCGGACAAGGCCGCCGCCGAGGAGACCGCGGCCGGGCTGCGCGGAGCGAGCGCGCACAAGGCCGATGTCGGCGACCCGGCTCAGGTCGAGGCGATGGTGAAATCGATCGGGCGGGTGGACGTGCTCGTCAACAACGCCGGCGCGGTGCGCGACAAGCTGCTTATCCAGATGTCGCCGCCGGATTGGGAGGAGCTGATCCGCACCGACCTCCTTTCCGCCTTCGCAACGACTCGCGCCGCCATCATGTCGGGCATGATGCGCGCGAGATGGGGCCGCATCGTCAACATCTCCTCGATCGTGGGCCTGACCGGCAACGCGGGCCAATCCAACTACGCGGCCGCCAAAGCCGGGCTGATCGGTTTCACGAAATCGGTCGCTCGCGAATACGGCTCGAGGAACATCACGTGCAACGCGGTCGCGCCCGGTTACGTCCGCACCGAGCTGACCACCGGCTCGCTCACCGATGACATGGTGGGGGAGCTGGTCAAAATGACACCCATCAAGCGCGAGGGGACAGCAGAGGACGTCGCGGCGGCGGTCGCGTTTCTATGTTCTGAGCGCGCCGGTTTCATCACCGGGCAGGTGATCGCGGTCGACGGAGGGCTCAGCTTGTGATGGAGCTCGCGAAGACGCATGCCGAGATCCCCATCGCGGGCGGCAAGCTGCCCCCCATCCCTCTGCCGACGAACTGCCCGGGTTGTGGCGTCGGCCTTGATGTCGACGTGCTTCGTAAGCACGCCTACGTGTGCACGTGCGGCCATCATTTCCGGCTCGGCGGCGATGCCTGGATTGCTCTCATCGCCGATCGTGGATCCTGGAAGGAGCGGTGGGGCGATGTCCGCTCCCACGACCTTCTGAACTGGAAGGTCCCCAAGCCATACCAGGCGACAATCGACCAGCTCGCGGATGAGGGCCTGAACGAGGCTGTCCGCACCGGCACCTGCACCCTCGGCCGGCGCCAGATCTGGTTGGCGGTGTTCGATTTTCGGTTTGTCGGCGGGACGCTGTCCATCGTCGCCGGCGAACGCCTGGCGCGAGGGATGGAGCAGGCCGCCGCCTCGGGCCTGCCCTACGTGCTCGTTTCGGCTTCCGGCGGCGCGCGTATGCAGGAAGGCGTGCTTGCCCTCATGCAGATGGCGAAGGTCAACGCCGCGGTCGGCCGTCTGGATGCGGCGGGAGTCCCGTTCTTCTCAGTGCTCACCGACCCCACCTTCGGCGGCACGGCCGCATCGCTGGCGCTGGTCGCGGACATCAACATCGCGGAACCCGGTGCGGCCATCGGGTTCACCGGTCCTCGCGTGATCAAGCAGGCGACGTATGCCGACCTCCCCGCAGGCTTTCAGAGCGCCGAGTTTCAGCTCGCCCGCGGCCAGATCGACATGGTGGTGGCGCGCACTGAGCTGCGGCGACTGCTTGCTCATGTCCTGGAGATGTATCCATGACCAGGCACGGCCGGCGGCCAGAGGAGACGACGCTCACGGTCTGGCAGGTCGTCGAGCTCGCGCGCCATCCCAACCGGCCCTATTCGCTCGACTACATCCGCCGGCTCGCACCTGACTTCATCGAGCTGCACGGCGATCGCCTGTCAGGTGACGATCCCGCGCTCGTCGCCGGTGTCGGCACATGGCACGGGCGCACCACGATGTTCCTCGGTCATCAGAAAGGACGCAGCCTGAAGGAGAGGGTCGCGCGGAACTGGGGCATGATGCACCCAGAGGGCTATCGCAAGGCGATTCGCCTCGCGCACCATGCCGCGAAGTTCGGCTTTCCAATCGTCTCCCTGATCGACACTCCTGGGGCGTACCCGGGAGCCGGCGCCGAGGAGCGCGGCATCGCGGCCGCGATCGCGCGGTCGATCCTTGAATTGTTCCGCGTGCGAGTGCCGATCGTCGCGGCGGTGATCGGCGAGGGCGGGAGCGGAGGCGCGCTCGGCATGGGTGTCGCGGACCGCGTGATCATGCTCGAGAACTCGATCTACTCCGTCGCGTCACCGGAGGCGGCGGCGTCCATCGTCTGGCGTGACAACGCTCGCAAGGTCGAGGCGGCGGAGCAGCTGCAGCTCACGTCGCGCGACCTGCTGGCGATGGGCGTGGTGGAAGAGGTCGTCACCGAGCCCGAGGGCGGCGCCCAGCTCGATTACGACGCTGCGGCTCGAGTGCTCGATGAAGCTCTGCACCGTCACCT